>CP048838.1:0-314593 GCA_012317185.1 [Clostridium] innocuum
ATGTCTAATTTTGCCAAGGTACAGCTTGAGCAGATCTGGCAGAAGACACTTCAGCTCATAAATGAAAGTGCACATTTCGATGATGCCGTATTCAACGCATGGTATAAAGAAGATTCTCATCTCTTTGATATAGAGGATGATTTTGCGACCATTGTTGTTCCTTATAAGATCAACAAGCAGATCATGATGGATTCCATCGATCTGATTCAGCAAAAGCTGTCTGATGTTCTGGATATGAAGGTCTCCTGTCAAATCCTGCTCAAGAGCGAAGTGGATATGCTTCAGCCATCATCTGTCATTAAAAGAAGAAATGAAATTTTATTTGAAGACAAAGTAAAAAAAGAGTACACCTTCGACAGCTTTGTCGTAGGGAAAAACAACCGGGAGGCTCACGCTGCGGCATTGTCCGTATGCTATTATCCCGGTAAATTCAACAATCCGTTGTTTATATTCGGAAATTCAGGCCTGGGGAAAACCCATCTGCTGCATGCCATCGGCAATTACGTCAAGGCAAACAAGGCGGATGAAAAGGTTTTATACATTTACAGTGAGGACTTCGTCACCTTGCTGATTGAGGCGATGAAAAACAAGACGGTTGAGGACGTAAAGGAAATGATCTGTTCGGTGGACTATCTGCTGATTGATGATATCCAGCGTCTGAAGCAGAGCACCTCACAGGAAATCTTCTTCAATATGTATAACAAGCTCATTTCCGACAACAAACAGATTGTCATTACCAGTGATATTCATCCTACAGAGCTGAAGGGAATTGAAAACCGTCTGATATCCCGCTTTTCCAGCGGTCTGTCCGTATCGGTAGGGTCTCCGGAATTTGAAACTGCGAAAGCTATTCTGCAGAAAAAGATGGAAGGCCGCAGCGATGAAATCATGATTGATGACGAGGTTCTCGATTATCTGGCAACCCGCTTTGCAAGTGATGTCAGAAAACTGGAGGGAACGCTCAACGAGCTGTTCTTTAAAGCAATATTATATAATCCCGAGCGGATTGATATCACCTTCGCGAAAGAAATATTCAAAGAAAATCCGATTGTTGTAAAGCAGGAGGATGAACTAACGCCGAAGAGGATAAAGAATGCGGTATGCGAATACTATGGTCTGACCAGAACCCAGATCGAATCAAAATCAAGAACCAAAAATATCGCCAATGCGCGTCATATCGCAATATACCTGTGCAGGACGCATCTGGAAATGCCGTTTGCCAAAATCGGTTTTGAATTTGGAAACCGTGATCATTCCACGATCATGTCCTCGTATGAAAAAATGATGAAGCTGTTAAAGGAAAAGGAAACATTTCAACAGGCAGTCATGCAGATTGAAAGTAATTTGGGGATAAAATAGCTAAGATATCCACATGTTTAAACTTTTCATCCACAGCAAAATTTGTTAAAATAAGCCTATGTTCAAAGTGTTTTTATAGCTTTTCCACACTTTCCACATACTTATTATTGTTTATTTACTTATAAAACATAAAAGAAGGGAGCATCACCCATGTACTTTAAGGTGTCTAAAAAAGAATTCTACAATGCATTATCTGTGGCATCCCGTGCCATCTCTACATTTTCACCACTTCCTGCGTTCTCCGGTATTAAGATTGACGCAAAAGAAGATTGTCTGATTCTGACCGGAAGTGATTCGGATGTATCCATTCAGACGAAACTGACAAAATCGGAAGAATGTGTTCTTGAGATTCGTGATATGGGATCAATCGTTATTGAAGCTAAGTATATTCTGGAAATCGTTCGTAAGATTGATGCTGATGAAATCGAGTTTGAAATGATTGACGGTTCCCTGACTAAAATCAGTGGAAACACTGCAGAGTTCAGAATCAATGGAATGCGTGCAAATGAGTATCCGGCTATCGACTTCTCCAAACCGAAGGAATGCTTTGCATTAAAAGAGGAAACACTGAAGAAAGTGATTTTGCAGACCAGCTTTGCGACAAGTGATAAAGAAACACGTCCGGTACTGACCGGTGTGAATTTCCACTGTGAAGGCAATACGCTGCACTGTGTCGCTACCGATTCCTATCGTCTTGCAAAGAAAACGATTGATATCAGCGAATCCCTGAACTTCAATATCACCATACCTGCCAAATCCCTGTCCGAGGTTGTTAAAACACTGGAAGGTGAAGGAGAGGTGGAAATTGCAGTCAATGATAAAAAAGCGCAGTTTATCATTCATGACACAATCGTACAGACGCGACTGATTGACGGTGTATATCCGGAAACAAGCCGACTGATTCCTTTACAGTTTGACTACGAGCTGACAATCGATTCCCGTGATCTTCTCAATGCTATTGACCGTGCAAGCTTTATTAAAAATGACGGGGTTTCCGTTATTAAATTCAGTCTGAGTGAGCAGGAATGCGTGCTTTCCAGCAAGTCCGTGGAAGTAGGATCCTCCACTGAGGTTTTAAGCAGTGCCAGCTTCACAGGAAACTCTCTGGAAATCAGCTGTAACGGACGATATGTCTTTGACGCAATCAAGGCATTGAGCGGCAGTCTGGTAATCTTCCGCCTCTGTGGAGAAATGAAGCCGTTTATCATTAAATCTGTGGATGATGATAATGTTTTACAGCTGGTACTTCCAGTCAGAACCTATGCATAAACAACAGGCAGTAAGGGGAACATCCTGCTGCCTTTTTCTATGTATTTTAACAAAAGTAGACCTTTTTCAGGAATGGAACGCAGCGTTTGAAAAGCGAATAAATTTACATGTGAAAAATGATGCAGAAAAGTTTGAAAACCATAGGAAAAACTAACAAAAAACCTTTAAATATGATATAATATATAGGAATGTGAAAGAGGTTTTATAATGGATATAAAGATAACCGGTGAATACATAACATTAGGTCAGCTGCTTAAAATGACGGATTTTATCCAGAGCGGCGGTGAAGCAAAATTTGCGGTAAAATCCCTGAAAATCAACGTGAACGGGGAACAGGAAAACCGCAGAGGACGCAAGCTGTATGCAGGTGATGTCATTGACATTGAGGGCAGCGTATTTTCTTTGTCATGAGACTGGAATCACTTCGTCTTCATAATTTTCGCAATTATGCAGATGTAAATGTCAGTTTTACCGACGGCATTCATATTCTGACAGGAAAGAATGCACAGGGAAAGACCAACCTGCTGGAATCTATCCTTTATTTATCAACGACCAGATCCCATCGAACCAGTGAAGATAAAGATCTAATCAAAGAAGGTGAGCAGGCCTTCTTTATTAAAGCCTTGATTGCAAAGGAACAGAAAACGGAGGAAATCCGTGTGACAGTAAATGAAAAGGGGAAAAATCTTTTTATTTATCAGAATCCCGTGAATCGCGTCAGTGACTTCATAGGTGAATTTAACTCCGTTATGTTCTGTCCGGATGATATGAATCTGTTTCAGGCCTCTCCCCGCGTCAGAAGACGCTTTGTGGACATGGAGCTGAGTAAGATAAGTAAGAAGTATGTATCGACGCTTTACGTCGCTACACGGCTCTTAAAAGAGCGGAATGCTTATCTGAAGCAGGAACGGGTGGACCGCTCCTATCTCGAGGTCTTAACCTCACAGCTTGTGGATGCATCTGTTGTCATCATGAAGCAGCGGCATTTCTTTCTGGAGGAGCTGCTGGACAAATGCAGGACATTTTACCGCCAGCTTTCCAATGATGATACGGATATAACGGTTCGCTATCTCAGCTGTGTTCCTTTCTCGGACAGTGAGGAAGCGCTGAAGGAAGCTCTGCTGAAGAAATATCAAAAGCATCAGGATCGTGACCTGCTGTTGAAACAGACGACGGCCGGTATTCATAAAGAGGATTTTATCTTTGAAATGAACGGGCACGAGCTTGTCAGCTTTGCTTCCCAGGGACAGAAGCGAAGTGTATTGCTGGCATTGAAAATCGGTATGATTCATATGATCCATGAAATCATACAGGAATATCCGGTGTTATTGCTGGATGATGTATTTTCGGAGCTGGACAGCTATCGAAAACAGGAATTATTAAAATCTCTGCCCAAAGAGGTGCAGATTTTCATCTCCACAACAGATTTTGTGGAAATGGATGATATGAAAAGTGATCGCAGAGTCACGTTGTGGAATGTAAGCAACGGTACAATCGAGAGATGTTAGGAGGATGAACTATGGATGAGAATCAGATGAAAGAAATCGAAGAAATGGAAGATAAGGTTGATCATTCTTATACGGCTGATGATATTCAGGTCCTGGAAGGACTGGAAGCTGTACGGAAACGACCTGGTATGTATATCGGTTCTACCAGTGAGAGAGGTCTTCATCACCTTGTCTGGGAAATCGTTGATAACTCGATCGATGAGGCTCTTGCCGGATTCGCTACGGATATTGAAATAACGATTGAAAAAAATAACATCATCCGTGTTGAGGATAATGGTCGAGGTATGCCGACGGGAATCGTTGAAAAGACAGGAATATCCGGTGTGGAAACGATTTTTACTGTACTGCATGCCGGTGGTAAATTCGGCGGTGGTGCTTATAAGGTTTCCGGAGGTCTGCATGGTGTCGGTGCCAGTGTTGTTAATGCATTGAGTGAATGGCTGGAGGTTAACGTACATCAGAACGGACATGAGTTTTTCCTTCGTTTTGAAGACGGAGGCAAGGCAACAGGACCTTTGAAAATCATCAATGACAGCGAAAAGCATGGTTCCATTGTGCGTTTCAAGGCAGATCCTGAAATCTTTCAGGAAACACAGGAATATGATTTTGATACTTTGAATGCACGTATTCGTCAGCTGGCTTTCCTGAACAAAAGCATTCGTCTGGTGCTTTGTGATGAACGGGAAGCGGAGCCGAAGAGAATTGAATATAAATACGATGGCGGTATTCGCCAGTATGTGGAATATCTGAATAAGAACAAAACACCGCTGCATGAAGAGGTTGTGTATGTGGAAGGGATAGAGGACGGGATTCTTGCGGAAATCGCCATGCAGTATAACGATGGCTACATTCCAAGCATCTATTCCTTCTGTAACAACATCAACACGATGGAAGGCGGAACGCATGAGGATGGCTTCCGACTCGCTCTGACAAGGATTATCAATGCCTATGCGAGAGAGCAGGGAATGATAAAAAAAGACGAGACACTGGCTGGAGATGATGTGCGTGAGGGATTAACGGCAATTATCTCGGTAAAGCACCCCGATCCGCAGTATGAAGGACAGACAAAGACGAAGCTGGGAAACTCAGAGGTACGAAAAATTGTTTCCAGTATACTGGGTGAACAGCTGGACCGTTTCTTCATGGAGAATCCGGAAACAGCAAAGATTATTGTAGATAAGGCGATTCTTGCGAGCAAGGCACGTCTTGCGGCAAAAAAGGCAAGAGAGCTGACAAGAAGAAAATCAGCCCTGGAAATCACATCACTGCCCGGTAAGCTTGCGGATTGTTCCAGCAAGGATGCCTCAGAATGTGAAATCTATATCGTCGAGGGTGATTCCGCCGGCGGAAGTGCAAAGCAGGGAAGAAATTCCAAGTTTCAGGCAATTCTGCCACTGCGTGGTAAGATATTGAACGTCGAGAAGGCACGTTTGCAGAGAATCTTCGAAAATAATGAAATTCGCTCTATGATCACAGCATTCGGCTGTGGAATCGGAGAGGAAATGGATGTCAGTAAGCTGCGTTATCATAAAATTATTATCATGACCGATGCCGATGTCGATGGTGCGCATATCTGTACACTGATGCTGACATTCTTCTACCGTTACCTGCGTCCGATCATTGAGGGTGGCTATGTATATATCGCCATGCCTCCGCTGTTCAAGGTTGCCAAGGGAAACCGTGTGGAATATGTATATAAAGAGGAAGAAGTGGAAACGGTACGTGCTTCTATGGGTGAGAATGTAAACGTACAGCGATATAAAGGTCTGGGAGAGATGAATCCGGAGCAGCTGTGGGAGACAACCATGGACCCAGCATTCCGTACGCTGAAGCAGGTAAATATTGATGATGCTATGGAAGCTGACAGTATTTTTGAAATGCTGATGGGAGAAGAAGTTGAACCAAGACGTGACTTTATTCAGGAAAATGCAATCTATGCAACACTAGATATCTAAGGAGGTGTAAGGGAACATGGATTTAAACAAGGAAAAACTGATTCAGGTAGATATTTCAAAAGAAATGAAAACCTCCTTTCTGGACTATTCAATGTCTGTAATCGTAGATCGTGCACTGCCTGATGTTCGTGATGGAATGAAGCCTGTTCATCGCCGTATTCTGCATGCGATGAATGAGCTGGGAATTGTGGCAAGCAAGCCGTTTAAAAAGTCAGCGCGTATCGTTGGTGAAGTAATCGGTAAGTATCATCCGCACGGTGATACAGCCGTATATGACGCCATGGTTCGTATGGCACAGGACTTCAGCTACCGCTACATGCTGGTACAGGGACATGGTAACTTCGGTTCCATGGATGGTGACGGTGCGGCGGCAATGCGTTATACCGAAGCCCGAATGTCTAAAATCGCTATGGAAATGATGAAGGATATCAATAAGGATACCGTTGATTTCATACCCAACTATGACAATGAGGAAACTGAGCCGGCTGTGCTGCCTGCCAGATTCCCGAATCTGCTGGTAAACGGTTCTGTCGGTATTGCGGTAGGTATGGCGACCAATATACCGCCGCATAATCTTACAGAAACGATAGACGCAACCTTTGCCATTATGGATAATCCGGAGATTTCCGTTGTGGAGCTGATGGACAATTATATCAAGGGTCCTGATTTTCCAACAGGCGGTATCATTCTGGGAAGAGCCGGAATTCGACAGGCATTTGAAACAGGACGCGGCTCCATCATGGTACGCAGTAAGCATCATCTGGAGGATATGGGCAACGGTAAGACAAGAATTGTTGTGACTGAAATCCCGTATCAGGTGAATAAAGCGAACCTGATTACCAAAATCGCAGACCTAGTAAGAGAAAAGCAGATTGAAGGTATCACTTATCTGAATGATGAATCAAACCGTGAGGGTATTCGAATCGTGATCGAGCTGCGTAAGGATGCTCAACCGGATGTTATTTTGAATCAGCTGTATCGTATGACACAGCTTCAGACCTCTTTCGGTGTCAACATGCTGGCACTGGTAGAGAAAACACCGAAGCAGATGGGAATCCGGGAGGCACTTCAGCATTATGTGAATCATCAGATTGACGTTACGGTACGCCGTACAAAATTTGAATTGAAAAAAGCTGAGGATCGTGCTCATATATTGGAAGGTTTGCGTATCGCACTGGATCACATTGATGAAATTATTCGTCTGATTCGCTCCAGTCAGAATGATGCGGAAGCAAGAACTGGTCTGATGGAGCAGTTTAAACTGACGGAGATTCAGGCAAATGCAATCCTGGAGATGCGTTTGCGTCGTTTAACAGGCTTGGAACGCGATAAGATTGAAAATGAATATCGAGAGCTGATGAATACGATAGCAGATTTACGTGATATTCTTGCAAACCATGATCGTGTTCTCGGGATTATCCGTGATGAGCTGACTGAGGTTAAAAATCGCTTTGGCGATGAGCGTCGTACAGAAATCAGTGAGGCAGATTACGATATGCAGGATGAAGATTTAATTCCTGTTGAGGATGTTGTTATCACAATGACAACAAACGGTTATATCAAGCGTATGCCGACAGATACCTATCGTACACAGAACCGTGGAGGCCGCGGTGTGAAGGGTATGTCTGTAAATGAGGATGATATTGTTGATCTGCTGATTACAATGTCCACTCACGACTATCTGATGCTGTTTACCAATCTTGGCAAGGTTTACCGTATCAAAGGGTATAAGGTGCCGAATTCTGGTAGAACGGCTAAGGGCCTTCCGGTCGTGAATCTGTTAAATCTGGACAAGGAGGAGAAGGTGCGTGCACTTGTTCCTGTTCGTCCGGATAGTGAATCCTCCTTCCTGCTGTTCGTCACAAAGAATGGACTGGTTAAGCGAACACCGATGAGTGAATTCGATTCTATACGTCAGAATGGTAAAATCGCCATTACACTTCGTGAATTTGATGAGCTGGTTGGTGTGAAGGAAACAACCGGAGATGATGAAATTATTATCGCAGGCTCCAATGGTAAGGCAGTTCGATTCCATGAAGATGATATTCGTGCTATGGGACGTACGGCAAGCGGTGTGAAGGGCTTTAATGTTGATGGCTCAATCGTAGTAGGTGCTGCTACTTCTAAAGAGGGAACACATCTGTTGGCTGTTAGTGAAAATGGTTATGGTAAGCGTACCGCTATTGAGGAATACCGTCTGACAACACGTGGAGCGAAGGGTGTAAAGACAATCAATGTTACCAATAAAACCGGTGAGCTTGTTTCCGTTCGCGCTGTAAATGGTGATGAGGATGCCATGATTGTTACAAACTCCGGTATTATTATCCGAATATCTGTTGATGATATTGGTATTTACAGCCGTAATACTCAGGGTGTTAAGCTGATCAACGTGGCAGATGAAGAATCTGTTGCCAAGGTGGCTATTGTTGAAAAGGAAGAAGAGGAGCCGGAAGAAGCTGCAGCTGGTGAAGCTTTGGAAAATAATGAAGAAACTACGGAACAGATAATTGACAATCCTGTAGAAGAATGATATAAAATAATAAAACGTTGAAAAGGTCAAGTAAGAAAGCAGGCTACTTTCAGAGATATAACGGTAGGTGTGAGTTATAATAGCTGCTTATGAAATCCGCCTTTGAGTGAATCAATGAACTATTAGTAGTTGATTACGGTAGCACCGTTATAGCTATGAGAGGGTATATCTTTATAGGTATATCAAAAAGGGTGGCAACACGAGGTATCGTCCCTTTATGGACATACCTCTTTTTTATATTCTAGGAGGTTATGATTATGCTTGATATGAAATTTTTACGCGAAAATCCTGAAATTGTAAAAGAAAACATAAAAAAGAAGTTTCAGGATCACAAGATTGAGCTTGTAGATAAAGTGATTGCTATGGATAAAGAGAATCGCTCTCTTAAACAACGAGGGGATGAGCTGCGAAGCAAGAGAAATGCTATGAGCAAGGAAATCGGCGGTCTAATGGCCAAAGGTTTAAAGGATGAGGCAAATGCTATTAAAGCCAAGGTTCAGGCTATGGCAGATGAAATGAAGGAAACAGAGGTTAAGGAAACTGAGCTTGCTGAGAAAATCAAGGAAATGATGATGCAGATTCCAAATATCATTCATCCTACGGTCCCGGTTGGTAAGGATGATTCAGAAAATGTTGAACTGCAGAAGTACGGCGAGCCTGTGATTCCTGATTTTGAAATTCCATATCATACAGATATTATGGAACGGTTTGAAGGTATTGATCTGGATAGTGCAAGAAAAGTTGCAGGGAACGGGTTCTATTATCTGATGGGAGATATTGCACGACTTCATTCTGCTGTCATTTCATATGCACGTGATTTTATGATTGATAGAGGATTTACATATGTTGTACCGCCTTTTATGATTCGTAGTAATGTTGTGACCGGGGTTATGAGCTTTGCGGAAATGGAAGGAATGATGTATAAGATTGAGGGCGAGGATTTGTATCTGATCGGTACCAGTGAGCATTCTATGATTGGAAAATTCATTGATACAATTCTTGATGAGAAAAAACTTCCTTATACTTATACAAGCTATTCTCCTTGCTTCCGTAAAGAAAAAGGTGCACACGGTATTGAAGAAAGAGGAGTTTACCGCATTCACCAGTTTGAGAAACAGGAAATGATTGTTGTTTGCAAACCGGAAGAAAGTGAAGACTGGTTTGTAAAGCTGTATACGAATACTGTTGATTTATTCAGAAGTCTGGATATACCAGTGAGAACCTTAGAGTGCTGTTCCGGTGATCTTGCTGATTTGAAGAATAAGTCTGTTGATGTCGAAGCATGGAGTCCACGTCAGAAAAAATATTTTGAAGTGGGAAGCTGTTCTAACTTGACAGATGCACAGGCAAGACGTCTTGGCATTCGCGTAAAGGGTGAGAATGGAAAATATTTTGCTCATACTTTGAATAATACGGTGGTAGCTCCACCTCGAATGCTGATTGCTTTTTTAGAGAATAATCTGAACAAGGACGGCAGTGTGAATATTCCGGAAAAATTGCAGCCATATATGGGAGGCACAAAAATATTGATGCCAAAAAATTAAGCAGTATTGAAAAGGTGATTTTTATATAAATTTCACCTTTTTTAGTATCTAAAACAGCTTATTATTTGTTGGTTAAAAATAGCAGAAAAGCCTTTGTTTATCGTGTTATTTGGATAAATAATACGATATTGTGACTCTCTGATTTACATCGGTATTTTAATAATTGGACGATTGGTAATGTCGTTGCAAATGATTGCACAGCTTTTTTTAGGCATTTTTGTTTCACGTGAAACAATTAAGGATAAATCAAGAAATTTCAGCTGTTACTTATGATTGTTTCATAATGTTTTAAAAGAGATAATAAAAAATGTGTAAGCAAATAGAAGATAAGATATAATGATGCTATACAAAAAAAGGTAACCTTATATATGAAAATTATTTTTATACGAAGTAGGCGCAAATCCAATGTTAAGACAATTTCAAACTTTCTTATGTATGCACTAATGATTTTCTAATAATAAAATAAGAAAGCTTCCTCTAGTTGTATCGTGTTTGAGAAAAGGAAGAATCAAATTCTGTTGAAGAATATAATGGTGATAAGTACTCAATGTAGTTATGTTCAACCTGAGTTTATGAACTGTTTAGAAAATTAGCCTGCTCACTTTTTTAAAGAGGATAAAAAGTATTCCGTTTCATTACAATATATTGTATCTGAAATACAATTCATATTACTATCTTGTTAATAGCTCAGATAAAAAAATAGTGTTCGTCTTATAGATAAAGGAGTTTCCTTTATGAAATACAGGATAGACTTGTTCATCACTTGTAAAAGTCAAAATGGCAATTATAAAATATGTGAAAGCAAATTAACTGTTGAAAAAATCAGAGAATATGCTATAATATATAAGCTACTACAATGGTATCTACTGAATTAGGTCAGATTGGGAACAAAGCAGCCTTAAGGGAGCTCTATCATGTGTGGTAGCCCTTTTTTATATCTGAGGTAATTTTATGAAAGAAGAATATATGCGGGCTGCTTTAAGAGAGGCAGAGAAGGCTAAAAAAATAGATGAGGTACCCATTGGCTGTGTTATTGTTAAGGATGATAAAATTATTGCAAGAGGTCATAATCTCAGAGAAACAAAACAGCAGTCAATAAACCATGCTGAAATCATTGCAATTCAAAAAGCTTGTAAAAAGGTAGGAAGCTGGCGTCTTGAGGATTGTGATTTATATGTTACTCTGGAGCCCTGTTGCATGTGTGCAGGTGCTATTCTGCAATCACGTATCAGAACTGTTATCTATGGAACTACTGATCCAAAGGGTGGAAGCATTGAAAGTACCTTGCATATGTATGAACAGCCGGGATATAACCATTATCCGAAAGTTGAATCCGGTGTTCTTCAAAACGAATGTTCACAGCTCTTAAAGAATTTCTTTAAAGAAAAAAGACTAAAAAGGAAATAAAAGCAAATACTGTAAGAAAGAAAAGTATTTGCTTTTCTTATGTAAAATTCATTGTCAGCATGATATAATTGACAGTGGAGAAAGCAGGTGAAGTATGGCATATAAAGCGTTATATCGTACTTATCGTCCAAACAGTTTTGATGAAGTAGCAGGACAAAAGCACGTTGTACAAACCTTGCAGCATGCAGTGGAACAGCATAAGATTGCACATGCTTATTTGTTCTGCGGCCCCCGTGGTACAGGAAAAACATCAATTGCGAAAATCTTTGCGAAAACAATAAATTGTGAGAATCCAAATCATAAACCATGTTTGGAATGTGATAACTGTAGGGCAGTACAGGATGGAAGCCATCCGGATATTATTGAGATAGATGCTGCCAGCAATAATGGTGTAGAAGAAGTACGTACACTGATAGAAAAAGTTAAGTATGCGCCATTGAAGGGTAAATATAAAATTTATATTATTGATGAGGTCCATATGATGTCAACGGGTGCATTTAATGCGCTGTTAAAGACGATTGAGGAACCACCGGAACATGTTATTTTTATTTTAGCTACGACAGAGCCGCATAAGGTGCTGCCTACGATTATTTCACGTTGTCAGCGGTTTGATTTTACTAAAGTTCCACGTGATGAAATCGTTCAGAGGATACATACTATTCTAGAGAGAGAACAGATTACGTGTGAAGAGGAAGTAATTCGGATTATTGCACAGCTTGCTGATGGCGGATTGCGCGATGCTTTATCTATTCTTGATCAATGTATTGCGTATGCACAGAATCATATCCAGGTGCATCATATTAATGAAATTTATGGCATTACAACCATACAGGAAAAATTAGATTTGTATCGTTATATCTATGGAAAAGATGCAGTATCCCTGTTAAATGCGATAGATCAGCTTATTGAAAAAGGTATTGATATCAAAAGGCTGACTGTTGATTTAATTGAAATATTAAAGGAGAGTATCATTTTCGAGTATACAAAGGATGCATCTCTGCTGCATATTCTAAATAGTGAAGAGGTTTTAACTCTGATTGATGGAAAATCTATTGCAGAGAGGTTTCAAATGATACATCTTCTAATGGAAACATATGATAAATATAGAAGTGCAGCAAATGCAGGATCTTATTTTGAGGTCTGTTTACTGCAAATGCTGGATGTAAAGGCAACTGTGGTGACAACGACATCACATCCATTGGAGACTCCTAGGCAGGAACAAAAACCAGTAAGCACTGTTAATAATGTTTCACGTGAAACATCTAAGAAGAAACCTATACTTGAGGTTCCTATGGATGATGAACCATTTACACCATATGATACACCAGTATTAGATTCACCAGTAACAAAGAGTGCGAAGTCTTCACATATACCGGAAAATATAGTAAGCAAGGAAATTACTGCTGTTTCAACAAAAGCTTTAAAGCCATTGGAGAATGAATTTGTTCTTGGACTTCTTGCCGGAGCAAATAAACCTGAAAAAGCAAAGGATAGTCAGCATTTTCAGAAAATACCTGAATTCATGCTCGATTTTAAATATGCTAAATATGGAAGTCTTTTAAAGAATGCAAGTATTGTAGGCAGTGGTAATACCTATATAGTTGTATGTGTCGATAATCAGGCAGTAGCAAATGAAATAAATGAGATGGACAGTAAAAATGAATTTCATGATTTCATTACTGAATTGATGGAAAAGAATAAAAAAATATTTGCTATTTCTGCTGATCAGCAGAAATATGTTATCAAAGAGTTTAAAGACCGTATGATTGCAGGTACATTGCCAGATCCTATACAAATTGAAGCTGTGACGATTGAAAGAAAAGAAGTAAAAGAATTAACACAGGAAGAAGCTGTATTGGATTTGTTCGGTCAGGAAAATATAATAATTACGGAGGAATAAGATTATGAATATGCAGGGATTATTAAAACAGGCACAGAAAATGCAAAAGGAACTTACTAAGCTGGAAGATGAATTAAATGAAAAAGTATATGAAACAACAATGGGTGGTGGTGTTATCAAGGTAGAAGTAAAAGGAAGCATGTCTGTAGAAAGTATCTCAATCGATGAAAGCTTGCTGGAGAAAGATAACAAAGAAGATTTAGAGGATATGCTGAAATCTGCCTTGAATGATGCATTCGCTAAAGCAGTCGAGGATAAAGAAAAAAATATGAATCAAATTACAGGCGGAGTGAAAATGCCAGGTGGCTTCTAATGTATCCTAAGAAATTTGAAGCACTTGTTGAATGCTATCGGAGACTACCGGGTGTAGGAATAAAAACTGCAGAACGCTATGCATTTCAGACGCTCGAATGGGATGATGAAACTATGGACTCTTGGATTCATGCATTTCAAAACGCAAAAGAAGGCTTAAAAAAATGTGCGGTATGCGGCAACTTATCGGAAGATGACACATGTGATATTTGTGGAAATCAAAGTAGAAATAGTCAGATTATATGTGTTGTACAAAGTCCAAAGGATGTTATTGCAATGGAGAAAACAAAAGAATACTCTGGAGTATATCATGTGTTGAATGGTGTAATCTCAACATCAAAAGGTATACTGCCTGAGGATATCAACATAGACTCTCTATTAAACAGAATCAGTGAGGAAACCGAGGAAATTATTATTGCAACCAATCCGACAGTCGAAGGTGAAACTACAGCATTGTACTTATCAAAGCTGCTGGAAAAATATCCGGTTACTGTAACAAGGATTGCACATGGTCTTCCAATGGGCGGACATTTGGACTATGCGGATGAATTAACCTTGATTAAAGCAATTGAAGGAAGAAAGAAAATGGAACCATAATGTTGGTTCTTTTCTTTACTGTATTATAAAATGTAAGAAGTATATAGTAAATGAGGAAGGACAGGAATACCATGCTTTCAAATGTATGGATGTTTAAATAGCGTTTAAATCAAGAATATGAAAAAGGGAACAACCTCCTACAGCAACAGCAAAATAGGCGATACACAGAAAAAGCATCATCTCTATATGAACTAATTGTATAAATCCTAAATCACCATCACCTTATATATAAAAAAGAAATATTTTCATTTTACTGCAAGCGCTATCATGGTAAAATGGATATATAGGAAGAAGGTGATCATATGGGCTCAATTGCTTATATTACTGATAAAAATATGATGGAGTACCATAGACTTCATGGTAACTCTGTTATCAATTTCTGGAAGCCAAGTATCAAAAGTATTACTGATTTTAAAAAGGGAGACATGCTGTTTTTCTTGACAAAGGGGACAGAGCGTGGGAAAAAAAGAGAAAAGGGAATACTTGGATATGGTCATCTTCGAAAGCAACAAAACATGGGGTTTACACAAATGTGGAATGTATATAAAACTCTGAGTGGCTATCCGGATAAGGAATCATTAAAGCAGGCAATCTGCAAAATTACAAAACAGGAGGAAGTACCAGAGCTACTTTCCTGCATGGAATTAGAAAATGTTATCTATTTTCAATATCCGATTTACCTAAGTGAAATCGGTATGAAAATTTCCAATAATATAGAAAGCTTTTTCTATATAGATAAAGAGGATATACAAAATACAGGAAGACTACTGCATCTGGCATCCTCTATTGGTACGGATATGTGGGTGAACAGTACTGTTATTACAAAGGAAAAGAATATGCAGGAGGATGCTGTACTTCAAATACTGGAGAACCTGAGCAGACGTATAGAGACTAGCTTCTATTCAGAATATGAAGAATCAAAAATACGTCATTATATACAAAAACTTCAGGATGCAAATATACAGTCAATTAGAAACAGTAAAACAGAGTATTGGACAAAATGCGATGGAAAAATAATGATTCTACTTCCATGCCTCTTAAACTTTATAGATGCTGAAAGTAAAATGCAGTATAGCATTGGTCATTATCAGCTATTTAAAGTATATATAAATCAAAGTGAATATGCTGATCAGATTTCCATCAAACTATTGTTTAACCAAAAGATCCACAGTAATTGGAGACTTGCTCTCAGCTATTTAAAGATAGAATATGAAGAAAGGCTAGTCGAAGAGGACTAGCCTTATAGCTATTACCTGAAGAATACAAAAGAAAGGGACCATAAGAATGAATTTTGTTTTCCTTATTTTGTGTCGGAAAGCAATCATTCCAAGACCAATACCAAAAGCTCCTCCAAGGAATGCATACAGTAACAGAAATCGCTCAGGTATTCGATAACGCTTATGGATGGCTTTCCATTTATCAATTCCCATCATACAAAATGAAATCACGTTCCAGAAGACGAAGTAGATCATTTCTCCACTGCCTGCAAAGCACGCTGAATCTTAGATGTGCAGTTTTTTTCATAAACAAGCTGCACATGAGAAAGAAGCTTCTGAAAAACAGAGAGCCCGTCATGTGGCTGCTTATATTCATATTCAATTTCATAATCTGTATGATTTCCATAGGTGCTGATATCAAAGCATAGTTCAGCATTCTCTGTTTCTACAACAGCTCTTTTTGTCACCAGAGTAGTTAACGGAATGATTGCAGCTTCAATTTGATACTCATGCAATAGCTGAACAATTTCCTCTGATTGCAGAGCATGAACACTGTTTTCAGATACTTCACACTCACACTCGCACAGCCCATCAAGATTCTCCTGCCGCATCTTTAATGTAAACAGAAACCTTCCATTTCGCTCCCGTATACGCATTGCACCCTTCTTTTTCTGAATGTCCCCGTTTACCGTATCATAATAGGTATTGGTCTGGGTTATAAAATTCAGATTTTCATACAAACCACACAGCTTATCAAACTGTTCCTTGTTCACAAGCATTTTATATTCTTTTTCAACATGTTTATTCATCTTTCATCACCTTATAGGATATGATACAATAGTACCATAACAAAAGGAAGTGATTTGTGATGAAATATTCAGTAGTTGCGAAAAAAGATGCAAAATCACATGCAGTAGAGGAGAAAATCAAAGAGCGTCTGCAGTCTTCTGGCTGGATTTATGACAAAGCAGAACCACAGCTTGTTATCTGTGTGGGAGGAGACGGTACACTGCTGTATGGCGTGCATCAGTATCTGCATCGAATCAGCGAAGTAAACTTCCTTGGCATTCATACAGGAACCCTTGGCTTTTTCACGGACTATACGGAAGAGGAACTGGAGGAATGCCTGCATGATGTATTGGAAAAGGAGCCTGTGATATTTGAATCCGGTTTATTGAAAATAAAGCTGGATAATAATCCAAACCCTTATTATGCATTAAATGAGATGCGTGTTGAGAATATTGTGAAATCTCAAATCATGGATATATATGTAGACGGTGAGTTTTTTGAAACCTGCAGAGGCTCCGGAATCTGTCTATCCACTCAGGCAGGATCCACTGCATATAATCGATCTCTGGGAGGAGCAGTTATAGACTGTGGATTATCTCTTATGCAGCTGGCGGAAATAACAGCTATTCAGCACTCCAAGCACCGCTCCCTCGGAAATCCGTATATCATGATGGAGAACCGTCATGTAACAATGAAAAGTGAAACCTTTGATACAGCAATACTCTGCTATGATCATTTGAATGTGCCGTTGGAAGCCACCAAAGAAATCTATTGCGAGATGTCTAATCGGAAGGTTAGATTCGCACGTTATCGTCATTACAGTTATTTGAGAAGATTAAAGAATTTATACTGACAGATAGTTTTGAAGAAGGGATATGATTTAGTCATAAGCTGCTTCATTAGTCTATTCAGCTGCAGAGAGAACGAAGATTATCGCATCATGAAAAGTAAAAAAACAGATACGCGTGGAATCTGTTTTTTTATCCGTTTTTTCCTGTATCAACCATTATTTACTTTTGAGAAATGTATCAAATATCAATAAATTGAAGTAGCATGCGCATTTCATCCGTTATAAAAAAAGCAAGCAAAATAAAACCAATCACAAAACTTATGATTGGCTTATTCATATACATAATCAGAGAGCTTTTTTGCTTTTGCACTGGCATTCATAATGATTCCAAATGCAATCAGATATGACAGTAATGATGAACCGCCATACGATATCATAGGAAGCGTGATTCCGGTAATCGGCAATAAACCGATTATCATCCCGATATTTTGTATCTGTTGATACAGCAGCATCCCCAGAATACCCAGAATGAAATACTTTTCAAACATATTCTTTGACATGCTGGCAATACGGCATAAATGAATATCAAGCCCAAGACACAGAACCACTATGAATAATGTTCCGATCAAGCCCCAGCTTTGTCCGATAACAGCAAAGATAAAGTCGGTCTGTGCTTCCGGTATGGATACCAGCTCGATTCCCATACCATGACCTGTAAGGCCGGCCGAGCCAAGAGCAAGCAAGGCCATATACAGCTGATGCCCCTCTCCATTGATATCTGTTTCCGGATTCAGCCATGCTGTTATTCGTTTCAGACGATATCCTCCTTCACCACCAATCAGCTCATTCAGAACATTGAAATGATAGTAATACATATAGAAGAATAATACCAGCACAATGACAATCAGGATACCTATGATGACAAACCATTGTTTTTTTATACCGGAACATACGATCATCGCCACCAGTGAAATAGCGATAATCAATACCACTCCGGTATCTGGCTGAGCAAGAATCAGAAGGATAGGGGGAACTGCCCATTTCGCTACATTCATAAACAAAGAGAAATCCATTTCATAGGACTCTGTTAATTTGTTATTGTTATGCTCATCAATCACACCGGCAGTTATTAAAATCAAAACGATTTTCATAAACTCACTGGGCTGAAAAGAACCGAACGGCCCCAGCTTAAACCAGGATGTGGCACCGTTTGTTGTGATGATCATTCCCAGCAGACTGCCTCCGGTCAACATATTGTATACCTTACCAATCAGCAGCACCACAAGACAAACCATAAGAAACCAGTATCCTATTTTTGCGAACTGCAGCATAGAATCATTACCGAGATACATAATCACACCGATCGCGATTGATCCGATAATAAACCACATTGCCTGCTTCATCATATAGTCTATACCGGCTGCCTGACCGATAATACCAAAAGCGGAATAGATGGATAGAAGACTCATGCCAATCATTAAAATCAAATATGTAACTAAAACAAAATCGAACTTATCCGGACTCTTTGCCCTGGATAATCCTATTTTCATTTGCACCACTCCAGACAAAAACCTTTTCGAAACAAGGTTGTACTTATTATAACACGGTTTATATTTCTTATGTTGCAGCATGGTCAATTATTTTCTGAATTTCTATTAAGAAATGAGAATAAGCATACACTGCAGGTTAGGATGATTGTATGAAAAAACAAAAGCATATAGGATTATACCCAATGGTCATGTTATAATAATAAGCAGTGAGTGGAGTTGATAAAATGACTAAAAAAGCTACCTATACACCGATGATGAAGCATTATCTGGAATTAAAAGAACAGCATGAGGATGCAATCATATTCTATCGTCTCGGTGATTTTTATGAAATGTTTTTCGAGGATGCAAAGACGGCATCCAGTGAGCTTGATCTGGTTCTGACAGGAAGAAATGCCGGTGTTGAAGAACGGGTACCGATGTGTGGAATTCCACATCATGCCGCAAAGGGATATATACAGCGACTGATTCAAAAAGGATATAAAGTCGCAATTGTTGAGCAGTTGGAGGATCCGGCACTGGCAAAGGGACTGGTGAAGCGGGATGTCATCAAAATCGTTACACCCGGAACCATCATGGATGAAGTAAGTGATGAGAAAACAACTGTCTATATTGCTTCTCTGCATGACTTTAAATTCGGTCTTGCCGTCATACTCTGTGAAATGACAACTGGAGAGCTGCGTGCACAGTTGATTGATAAGCATGTCATGGCAATACAGAAGGTTCTGCTGGGAAACAATGTACGAGAAATTGTAATACAGGAGAAGTTTGATAAGAAAATCGTGAAGATGATAGAAGAAATGCAGACAATTACCGTTTCCTATCATAATGATAACGCATTAAAGGAAGAATACCGTCATTTGCTGAATGGAATTGAAGATGATCGTGTGGAAACTGCCTTTGGCGTTCTCACCAATTATCTGGATGAAACACAGAAGCGAAATATGGCTCATCTGAATGCTGTTGAAATGGTGTATGAAAATGATTTTCTTCAGATGGATTTTTCGACAAAGCAGAATCTGGAGCTGACCTCCAGTCTGCGCAGCAATTCACGCTCACAGACATTATGGAGCTTTCTTGATAAATGCCGCAGTTCCATGGGCTCTCGGTTATTAAAAAAATGGATTGAATACCCGCTGGTTGATACAGCGATGATTAACCGGCGTCTGAATGCTGTTGAATATTTGAATGATAACTTCATTACGAAGGATGAACTGCGTGAGCATCTGGGCTTTGTCTATGATATGGAGAGACTGAGTGCCAGAGTGGCCTATGGATCTGCAAACCCGCGGGATATCCTGCGACTGATCAAAACGCTGGAGCATACACCGCAGATTTTTGAATTATTTCATGACTGCAGTGCCTATGAGGAATTTCAGAGTATCGATCCATGCCGGGAGCTGTACGATATGATTGAGGGTGCCATCATCGATAATCCTCCTTTGACATTAAAGGATGGCGGTGTGTTCGTGGAGGGCTATAATGAAGAGCTCGATCAGGTGCGCGAAATCGGTAAAAACGGGAAGAACTGGATTCTTGAGCTTGAAAACAAGGAGCGGGAAAGAACCGGTGTAAAGTCTTTGAAAATCGGATACAACCGTGTATTCGGATATTATATTGAGGTTACAAAAACCAATCTTGATTCTATAAAGGATGAATTTGGTTATGTCAGAAAGCAGACACTGACCAACGCAGAACGCTTTATCACGCAGGAGCTGAAGGATAAAGAGGACGCGATTGTACATGCGCAGGAAAGAAGTATCCGTCTGGAAGCAGAGCTATTCAATCACCTTCTGAATCAAATCAAGGTATATCTGCCTAAGCTGCATGATCTTTCACATGCATTGGCCACGATTGATGCATTATATGCCCTTGCAGAGATTTCCAGTGAAAACGGATATACACGGCCACAGTTTCATACCGGTCATTCCATTCACATGAAGGAAGCAAGACATCCAATTCTGGATCGAATGATGAAAACAACACGTTATGTTTCCAATGATCTGGAGATGGGTGAGGACAATGACATTCTGATGATTACCGGACCGAACATGGGTGGTAAATCCACCTATATGCGACAGACCGTTCTTCTTGTCATCATGGCCCAGATAGGCTGCTTTGTCCCTGCAAAGAAAGCGGAAATGCCAATCTTTGATCAGATATTCACACGGATCGGCGCAAGTGATGATATCATGTCGGGACAGTCAACCTTTATGGTGGAGATGATCGAAGCGAACAATGCATTACAGAATGCCACAGCAAATTCACTCATTTTATTTGATGAGATCGGGCGCGGTACCTCCACATATGACGGTATGGCACTGGCGCAGGCTATGATTGAATATATAATGCGAAATATCAAAGCGAAAACGCTATTTTCTACCCATTACCATGAGCTGACAGAAATGGCAGAAAAGAATGCAGGTATCCGCAATGTGCATGTGGATGTACATGAAGAGGATGATAAGGTTACATTTTTATACCGCGTGCTTGACGGCAAAGCAGATAAATCCTATGGAATCAATGTTGCACGTCTTGCACATCTTCCTTCCTCCGTGCTGGAGCGTGCCAAGCAGATTCTGGACAATCTGGAGCTGCAGCCGAATATGGTAAAAGAGGTGAAGCCACCACTCGTCATAGAAAAAGAGAATC
Source organism: [Clostridium] innocuum (assembly GCA_012317185.1). Classification (NCBI taxonomy): domain Bacteria; kingdom Bacillati; phylum Bacillota; class Clostridia; order Eubacteriales; family Clostridiaceae; genus Clostridium; species [Clostridium] innocuum. The sequence goes on from CP048838.1 coordinate 21,377, forward strand.
CGCAGCACATGCAAATCATCAATCAGGTTAAACAGGTAGATGTAAATAAAATGACACCGATGGAAGCCATGCAGTTTCTGTATGAGCTGAAGGAAAAAATGTCATAGAAGAGAACTCTGTAATCCCGGATTACAGGTTTTCTGTTTTATAAGAAAGAAGGTGTACTTATGGGTAGAATCAATCGACTGGACGAACATCTCAGCAATATGATTGCGGCTGGAGAGGTCGTGGAACGTCCGCAGGGTATTGTAAAGGAACTGGTTGAAAACTGTATCGATGCACACGCATCAAATATAGAAATACAAATATCACAGGGTGGTATTGCGACCATTACGATTATAGATGATGGTGACGGTATGGATCCTGAGGATGCCACGCTGGCATTTGAGCGGCATGCCACAAGCAAGCTGAAAGAGGTTAATGATCTCTGGAATATACATACAATGGGATTTCGCGGGGAGGCACTGCCTTCCATCGCATCTGTTTCTCATGTACTGCTGCGAACAAATGACGGCACAAGCTCTACAGAGGTGGAGATCAACTACGGCAAGCTGATCAGTGCCAGACCATGTGGGACTCCGAAGGGAACCATGATAGAAATTCAGAATCTGTTTCAGAAAACACCGGCACGCTTCAAGCATCTGAAAAGTCCGCAGTATGAATTTTCTCTTATTTCGGATGTAGTTCAGAAGTTTGCCCTTTCCCATCCGGAAATCGGATTCTGCCTGTCTCATGATGGAAGAACGGTTTTTAAAACCAAGGGCAGCGGTAATCTTTTGGAAGTACTTATGCAGATTTATGGAAGAGACAGTGCGAAGAGTGCGATTTCGCTGGATGGAAGTGATCAGGATTATAAGATAAAAGGCTATATCATGCAGCCGCAGTTTAACCGTGCAACAAAATATTATATGCTGCTGTACATCAATGGCCGTATGATACGTAATTACCATTTGCAGAAGGCAATACTGGATGCATACTCACCTTATATGCCGAAGGACAGATATCCTATCGTTGTCATTGATTTACTGATGGATGCACAGCTGGTGGATGTCAATGTACATCCGTCCAAATGGGAAATTCGTCTGTCCAAGGAAAAGCAGCTGGAAAAGCTCCTCTATGAGACCATTCGCAAAGCACTGCAGGAACAGCTTGAGGTTCCACGAGTTAATATTACAAAGGAAACCGTAAAAGAGAAGGTGGAAGAGCAGGAGCTGCAGTTTACGTATGAACGTGATGATAGCATTTCAAGACTGCATGAGGAAGTAAACGACAGCTTTATACATCCGGAAAAGAATGAAAAGCCCTCTCTGGATATGAAAGAGCTGCGTAGAAAAATCGAAGCAGATAAAAACCGGAGAAAAGAATCAGCTGCTTCGATACAGCCTAAGACTAAGGAAATTCTTCCTGAAATCCGGGAAGAAACAGCATCCTACGAGTCTGAGGATTCAACATCGGTAAAGGCGGTGACAGAGGAAGCAGATGTTAAGGTTCAGCATGAGGACACTGACAAAACAGAAGTGCTGCCTGCTGCCGACACCGGGTCTGAGGCACACACACAAGCTATAGAACCAGACATTTCTTCGGATGCAGCTGTTGCATACAAGGAAATCAGTCAGTCCGAGGAGCTTGTCTATGAGAAAAAGGCAGAGGTGGAACAGCCACAGCCTTTGAATCCGAGTCTCCCACAGCTTCGTGTGATTGGTCAGTTCCACAGCTGCTATATCTTGGCAGAGGGTGAAAAGGGTCTGTACATAATTGATCAGCATGCAGCACAGGAGCGCTATCATTATGAAATAATCAGAAAGCAGATTCTTGACGGAAACAATGATACCCAGCCGCTGCTGCTGCCTATAACAATAGAATCTACGATTTCTGCTGTTTCGCAGGCAGATGATTTGAACGCTTTGCTGGAACAGCTCGGCATTCATCTTGAGGTCTTTGGAGATCATACCTTTGTGTGCCGTCAGCTGCCGCTGTGGATGAAGGATGTTGAAGAAGAGGCTTTTCTCTGCGATATGATTGATATATGGGAAAAGGATAAGGAAATCAGTCTGGATAAGCTGCGGAAGCATGCAATAGCTACCATGGCATGTCACAGCTCCATACGCTTTAACCGCAGTCTTACACTGGATGAAATGAAGCGTGTCATAGAGGATTTAGCACATTGTGAGCAGCCGTTTCATTGCCCGCATGGAAGACCGACAATGATCTGTATGGAGGATAAGGCATTGATCCATGAATTTGAACGTGGATAAGCAGCAGGAGGAAACAGCCTGCAAGCATATAGCTGCTTGTAGTCGCTGCCTTTTGAAATGGCATACCTCTGGCTACAGTGAGAACGGATACTGTGAATACTGAGGATATCTTGTGAGAGAACGGAGTTAATTATGGAAAAAGTACTGGTGATTGCAGGTCCCACAGGCGTAGGAAAAACAAGTCTTAGTGTGGAGCTGGCAAAAGCCTGTCATGGAGAGGTTATCAGCGGAGATTCCATGCAGGTTTATAAAGAAATGAGTATCGGAACAGCAAAAATAACAAAGGAGGAAATGCAGGAGGTACCGCATTATCTGATTGATTTCTGTTCCTTTACAGAGGAATACAATGTTAAAATTTTTCAGGAGAAGGCCAGAGAATACATAGCGGAAATCACCAAACATGGGCATCTTCCCATCATATGTGGAGGAACAGGGCTATATATAAAGTCCTGTCTGTATGATTATCAGTTTGTCGATCAGCCGCAGGATACGGAGTTTATGAATTTTCTGGCAGAGCGAAGTACGGATGAAATATGGGGAATGCTGTCAGTCATCGATCCAAAAGCCTGTGAGAATCTGCATCCGCATAACAGGCAGAGAATCGTTCGTGCTCTTGCGATGGCACATACCGGAGAGAAAAAAAGTGAAATCGTTGAGTCACAGGAACACCGTCCTGTTTACGATGCCTATATCATAGGTCTTACAATGGATCGTTCGCGGCTGTATGAGAGAATCAATGCAAGAGTCGATACCATGATGGAGCAGGGACTGCTGCAGGAAATTGAACAGCTCCATACCCTGCAGGAGGATGTCTGGAGTCTGCAAAGCTTTCAGGGAATCGGCTATAAGGAATGGAAAGCTTACATAGAGGACAGGGAATCAGTTGCCACCTGTGTGGAACGTATTAAGAAAAATTCACGTAATTTTGCGAAACGCCAGTATACATGGTTCCGCAATCAGATGCAGGTGCACTGGTATGATGTTGAAGATGAGAACTATCGCGAAAAAATTTTAGAAGATGTAAAAGCATGGATGGAGAACTGAGATGGAAACACCTTTACAGAGAATGGAGCTTCTGATTGGAGAAAACAATCTGGAAATATTAAAGCGTTCCACCGTCATGGTTGTAGGTGTCGGAGGTGTTGGCTCCTATGCTGCGGAGGCACTGGCAAGAAGTGGAGTCGGAACCCTGATTCTTGTTGATGGTGATACCGTTGCACCCAGCAATCTGAACCGTCAGATACATGCCGTCTATGCTACCATCGGTCGATCAAAAACAGAGGTTATGAAGGAACGGATGGAAAGCTATCGCAGGGACTGTACAATCATCTGCAAGGATATATTTTATAAGGAAGAGGAAAATGCAGTCCTCTTTGATAAACCGGTGGATTTCGTTATCGACGCAATTGATACCATGAGCAGTAAGCTTTCCTTAATCACATACTGCCTGAAACATAAAATACCCTTTATCAGCAGCATGGGGATGGCAAACCGTCTGGATCCGACAAAGGTGGAGTGCTGTGAGCTTATGAAAACAAGCTATGACCCTGTTGCGAAAATTATGCGAAATCTGATTCGGAAGCATCATATAAAAGGAAAGATTCCGGTTGTGTTTTCCAGCGAACAGCCCAGCGTACAAACCAAAATCATAAATGAAAACGGTGTTACCAGAAAGCAGAAAATGCCGCCTGCCAGCTCACCGTTTGTTCCGAGTGCTGCCGGTCTTGCAGCGGCTTCCTATGCTATGCGCATACTGCTTGAGAAAGGAGAACACCATGGACAATGAAACTCTGAAGGTTATTCGTAGCCGTACATCCCTGCGTACCTACGCTGCGAAACCGCTGCGTGAGGAAGAAGAAAATGCCATTATCGAGAGTGCTCTTCTTGCCCCTACTGCTGGAAATCAGATGCTGTATTCCATGATCATCATCCGTGATCAGGAAAAGAAAAAGAAGCTAAGTAAGCTTTGTGACTATCAGATGTTTATACAGGATGCCCCGCTTGTTATTGTATTTGTCGCAGATCATCACCGCTGGTTTGATTATTATCGCATGAACGGCGTAAAGAGGTATGCGGAAAAGCACGGATTATCATTTACATCACCTGCGGAGGGGGATTTAATGCTTGCGGTGGAGGATGCGATGGCTGCAGCGCAAAACAGTGTCATAGCTGCGGAATCTATGGGAATCGGTTCCTGTTATATTGGTGATATACTGGAAAATTATGAAACGGTAAAGGAACTGCTTCAGCTTCCCGATGAGACCTTCCCCATCGCAATGCTATGCTACGGACATTATAAACAAGAGCACAAAAAGGTGTTTAGAAAACGCTTTGATAGAAGGTTTGTGGTATTTGAGGATTCCTATCGGCAGCTGCAAAAAGAGGAATATGAGCAAATGTTTGCCGAGCGTGCGGAAAAGGAATTTCTGACACAGAATAAATACGCAGCGAAAAACTATGCACAGCAGTTCTATGCGAGAAAAACGGGAGCCTCCTTCAGTAAGGAAATGACTAGAAGTGTAAAGGAAGCCTTAAAGGCCTGGACAGGGAAATAACGTCTTATCGCTAACAGACTTTATTTGGAAAGGATATTATGAGACAAATAGATGTTGTCTATTCGCCGATGTGTGAAGCTACAGCTGCAATGATTGAAAAGCTTCGGATCTGGCTGGAGGGCACAGACATACAAATCAATTTAATTCCATATCATCAGCTGCCATCGGATAAAAAAAATTTGCGAAAATGTGAAAATTGCTTTATCGATGTATACGATCGTGGTCGAAAAATAGACACGGTACCGTTGCATTAGCAACAGCTGTATGCAGCCCTGCAGATTGAAAGAAATGCAGAGGATGAAGAACCTGTATTCTCAAAGTGGAATGGTTTGACAGCTGAGCAGTTTAAAAATTGTTTACATAAGGTTGAAATTTCATTCATACCTATCACAAAACATAATTATCTCAGAGAAATGTCGATGTGTCTTACCAATTATCCCTTTGGTAATCCCTCTGAGCAATATCATCAAAGCTGTATATCATTAAAATCCAAGGTGTTTTCAGAGGTATGGCAAAAGGAAGATATTGCTGGAATTTTCGCAGTTTTGGATGATAGGGTAATTGGCTTACTGGAGGTAATGCCAAGAGAGATTTTACAAAAATACGGCTATATGACAGGAACAGCAGGGAATAGCGACAGCTATTTGACAATAGGCTGCTTCGAGGTTGGATATGGAGTTCCTCGGGTTGAAATGCTGGATGCTCTGATGGAGAACTTGGAAAAGGTATATCCGCTCTTCCATCGGAAATACCTCGAAGGTATCGGTATTTATGAATGGAGGGATGGATTCAATCCATACTGGGTATATGAAAAATATGGGTACAGCAGAACGGAAAAATTAGCTGATAATATTATTGTAATGTCAAAGAAGCTTTGCATGTAGTGCGATCCATAGCAGATGAGAAGAGGAACAGCTGTTAAGGATGCAGGGTACTCTGTGTCATATTAAAAATATAACATATAAGGAATCAAATTTATCAGTTTATGATATTTGATTCTTTTTATTATGTTCGCTTAATTTCTTGTTGTTATAGAAAAGCCTTATGATCACTGATTGTTCTATAAATGAATAAAAGGAATGAAATATGCAGCAGCCTTTGAGACAGCAGAGTCAGTTTCTATTGACATATAGATAGCACTGCGATATAGTATATATAGAGATTCGATATATAGAGATACAATGTAGTTGGAGGTTATCTATGGATGAAAAAATAAGACGTGTTTATGTGCCGATGACAGAAACCGGTTTTTATATTCTGTTTTCCCTGCAGGAGGAACGCCATGGTTATCATGTAATTCAATATGTGAAAAAAATTACAGATAACGAAATCATTATAAGTGCAGGAACCTTGTATGGAACTCTTTCAAAAATGGAAAAGGATCAGCTGATCAGGTTTACAAGAGAGGAAGAAAAAAGAAAATATTATCAAATTACAGAGCTTGGCAGTACGGTACTGCAGCTGGAGCTGGCCCGTATTAACCGCTTATATATCAACAGTAAAGGAGGATGCTATCATGGAAACAAAGAGAATCTTTAGATTCTTCTCACTTGCGGAATATGGCGAAGAACAGAAGTTTCTGGAAGAAATGCATCAAAAGGGCTGGAAGCTGAAAAGCTATACGGTTTTCAGGGGGTATGTCTTTGAGAAATGCATACCGGAAAACTGGATTTATCAACTGGATTATCGTGATGAAGTAGAGGATCTGAATGCTTATATACAGCTGTTTCAGGATTGCGGCTGGGAATATGTCATGATGTTTAATTCCTTCTATTATTTTCGCAGAAAAGAGAATGGGGAAGAAAACAATTCGGAGATTTTCAGTGATCGTGAAACGCGGCGGGAATATTGTGAGTCTATTTATAAGCGAAGTGTATTTCTTACCTTGTTTTGTGCAATCATATTTTCTATTATCATAGTTCCCGGTCTGTGGAAGGCTTTACAAATGTTTGACAGAGATCCATGGTTTCTTGTTGTATATTCTTTGATTTCCGGTATTATGCTGTTTGAACTCCTGTTTTTAATAAGATGCACGCTGAAATTATATGCGGCAAAGAAGGAGCAGGAAAGCACTTAAGGCGATGCAGTATGCTTCATAATCTGTTACTTTGTGTTTATGAAAAAACCAGAGCTTATTCATAATGAATGTTCTCTGGTTTTTATTATAATTGTATTACTTATGCTCAGGAGTATTTGTTTTACTGGTTACGTGAGATCAATCAGTATAATAATCAACAGGCTTTATGAATATGATATGCTTATATAGAATAATTTCGCTTACCGAAAATCACAGTACCCAGGCGAATCATATTCGAACCATGCTTCAAAGCAATCGGATAATCATCACTCATCCCCATGGACAGATAGCGGATCTGCTCACTGCCATATTCACTCTGCAGCTTGTGAAAGAGGATGTTCATCCTTTCAAAGCATTCCTCAATACGGTCACGATCCGCATCCAGTGGACCAACACACATCAGTCCCTGAACATCCAAGTGTTTATACTGCATGCACTGTTTTACAAAGGCAGGACATTCTTCCATATACACACCAGTCTTGTTTGCTTCTCTTGATATATTTACTTCAATCAGTACCGGCATAATTTTATCGATTTTCGCACACTGCTTTTCTATTTCCTCAGCCAGACGCAGACTGTCGAGACTTTGGATCATATCAGCGAGAGGAACAACATCCTTTACTTTATTGCGCTGTAAATGACCAATCATATGCCATTGATAGCGATCATCATATTTTTCTTTTAATTCCTGTACCTTATTTTCACCAAACACCCGACATCCGCAGGCATAGGCTTCATCAATTTCTTCTTTCGTATGTGTTTTACTTACTGCGATCAGTGTAACATGATCCGGAAGATGTTTCTGTATTTCCTGAAGTTTCTTTTTATCCATTTTGCATCACCTGTATCATATTATAGCACTATTTTGTATAGATAGAAAAGAATCTGTTTCATATGCGGGAAATGAAGAAGAAATTAGTTGTCGGATTACCAAAAAGTTATGCTTATACGCGTTTGCAGTAATCCTTTATTTTACAGTTATTTTGTATAGGATAGGCAGTGAATGTATACTGCAAAGAAAAATTCAATATATGAAATGGCAAAAGACATTAGGAAGAGGCGAACATCAGAGAACAGAAAAGACAGAATCTATTGACTCTGTCCATCTGGCAGGTATGCTGCCTGTATGTTGAAGGGAATGAATGAAGTTCCCTAACACTATCTTATGCAGGGACTGGTGTTTTATACGAAAATTTTGATCGATAAAGAAAAAAGAGAATGCAGGAGCAAACTAGTAATATTTTATGCATTTTTAAGTCTGTACTGTGACAATATAAAAACCTATGCGTGTATTTTTATTATCCATGTGTATTGTATCCAGGTATCATTCATCGGAACCGGTACAGATTAGACCAGAGCAAAGAACTTAATAGAAAAGCTGGGAGGCTTTCCTTATGATGGAAAATTCAAAGCTTACTCCTCAGTATGAGTTCATAATTATGTCTGAAAACATATTCTGCAGCTTATCAGTACACAATGCTGTAAATAGCATGAGAAATCTCTTTGTAGTGCAATAGCTGATTATGCTATAATGATAGGGTCTAGTTAAAGGAGTGTCAGGCTATGAACAAGGGATTGTTTATCACATTTGAAGGAAATGACGGAAGCGGGAAAACAACCATCAGTAAGCTTGCATATGAAAAGCTGAAAGCGATGGGGTATCCTGTACTATATACAAGAGAACCGGGAGGCATAGATATTGCGGAACAGATTCGCAGCATCATACTGGACCCGGCTAATACGGCAATGGATGAACGCTGTGAGGCATTGCTGTATGCCGCCAGCCGCCGCCAGCATCTTATAGAAAAGGTACTGCCTGCGCTGAAGGAAGGAAAAATCGTTCTCTGCGACCGCTTCGTGGACAGCTCTCTGGTTTATCAGGGAATTGCCAGAGGTATCGGTGTTGAGGAGGTCTTTGCTATCAATCAGTTCGCAATTGAAGGGCATCTGCCGGATGCTACGGTATTTCTTTCTGTTGATTTTGAAACAGGACTGTCCCGCGTCACAAGCCGTGGCAATAAGGATCGACTGGACAATGAAAGTATGGAGTTCCATAAGCTGGTTGCACAGGGCTATGAGCTGATCAAAGACAAATTTAAGGAACGTATGCATATTGTGGATGCCAATCCGGATGTGGATACAGTTTTGAACAATACAGTAGCCTGTCTTATGGAGATTATAGAAAACCATGTTTAAAGATATTCTGAGAGAACAGCAGCCGGTGGTATATCACACTCTGCGAAATGCTCTGGAGCATAACCGTCTTGCGCATGCCTATATGTTCAGCGGTCCCAGCGGTACGCCCAAAAAAGAAACTGCATATCTGCTGGCCCAGAGTCTGGTTTGCAGGGAATCAGGCTTCGCCTGTGAAGTATGTGATACGTGTGAGCGTATTGCACACAACGAATATGCCGATATGATATATCTGGATGGAACAAGTGTTTCCATTAAGAAGGACGATATTCTGAAGCTGCAGCATGCATTCGCAAAAACTGGTCTTGAAAAAACCGGAAAGAAAATATATGTGCTGGATCATGCGGAAAATGCGACACCGGATGCATTAAACTCCCTGTTGAAATTTCTGGAGGAACCGGGAAGTGATATGATTGCAATACTGATTGTGGAACAGCTGGACAGAGTTCTTCCTACCATCATTTCCCGCTGTCAGAATATCCCCTTTACCCCGTTGAGCGCATCACAGTGCTATGCGGCGGTACAGGAAGATCTGGAGGCGCTGGATGCCTATCTGCTCAGCAGCATGATCCGCCAGAAGTCGGAAATTCTGGAGGCTTCGGAAAGTGAGGATTATCAGCATGCCCGCTTTTTAATGAAGGGAATGCTGGAGCGTTATCTTTCCTCACCATATGATGCTTTGCTGTTTCTGCAGTTGGAAGGCTTTCCTTCAAAACAGAAAAAGCACGGAAAGCAGGCAATGCTCTATCTGCTTGATATGCTTACTATATTCTTCCGTGACTGTCTGCGTGGCAGTCGTCGGCAATCGGATACATGGTATCAGAATATGCTGAAGGAATATCAGAAGAAAAACATGGATATGGCAGCAATTCTGCAGATTCTCATGCAGACGAAGGATACATTACTGCGTTCGGTCAACCTGCAGCTGCTCGTTGATCAGATGCTATACAGAATGAAAGAGGTGACAGAATGAATCAGTCGGAAGACAGGAACGGGATTTCAAAAGGAAATCCGAATCCGAAGCAGGATAAAAAAAAGCATCATGACAGAGGCTTTGAACAGAAACGGGATATGAAGCATCATCCCAAGCATGATGGAAAACCCAATGTGAAGTCGGAAGCGAAGGAACCACGACAGGAAGTAAAGAAGGAAATGAAGCAGGAACAAAGGCCTGCACAAAAGCCGGAGCACAAGAAGGCAAACCACAATGAGCGCAAGCCGGAAGGCAGAGTTTATAAATACATCGCGTTTGTATCCTTTAAGGATTCAAAAAAAATCTATACCTTCGGTACCGATGTGGATGAGTACCGGGTGGGTGATGATGTGGTGGTTGAAACGATTCGTGGTCTGGAGCTTGGAAAAATCGTTAAGGAAACAGAAACCTTTTTGTCCAACGGAATGGAGATCAAGCCAATCACACGCAAAGCAACAGAGCGTGATTTAAAGCAGGCACAGGAAAATATTGAAAAGGCCGGTAAGGCTATGGAGATATGTGCGGAATGTATCCGTAAGCTTGGATTGGATATGAATCTGATTGAAGCGGAGTATACGCTGGATTGCAGTAAAATCATCTTTGTTTATGTTGCGGATGAGCGTGTGGATTTCCGTGAGCTTCTCAAGGAGCTGGCAAGTATTTTTAAATGCCGCATTGAGCTTCGTCAGATCGGTCCCCGTAACAAATCAAAAATCATTGGTGGTCTGGGAACCTGCGGTATGGAAACTTGCTGTTCCAGATTTATGAATGACTTTGATGTCGTATCTATCAATATGGCAAAGAATCAGCTGCTGGCATTGAATATTCAAAAGCTGAGCGGACAGTGCGGCAAGCTGATGTGCTGTCTGAAATTTGAAGACAGTCAGTATAAGCGGCTGCGTGAGGGTCTGCCGAAAATGAATTCCCAGATTGAATACAAGGGAAGCCGATATCGAATTACCAGTATGAATGTACTGCTTCAGCAGGTAAAGATTGAAAATAAAGAGGATGTACAGTTTCTTTCCTTTAAGGAATTGTGGCCGGATATAGATTTCTCCGATCGGTAGGTGAACAAAATGAATCGTCAGAAGAGCTTCGAAAACGAGAAAGCAACCCTGTATGTGGTGGCAACGCCAATCGGGAATCTGCAGGAAATGACACCAAGAGCATTGAAAGTGCTGGAGTCTGTCGATGTAATTGCGGCAGAGGATACCAGAAACACACTGAAGCTGTTAACGCATTTCGGTATTCATACCAGACTGATTTCCCATCATCAGCACAATGAGGCTCAAAGTGCAAACGGTCTTTTGGAGCTGCTGCGTCAGGGACAGGATATCGCGCTTGTGAGTGATGCCGGCTATCCTTTGATCAGCGATCCGGGCTGTGTTGTAACACAGAAGGTAATCGAGGAGGGCTTTAATGTCGTTCCGATATCCGGAAGCAATGCGATGCTGAATGCCCTGGTATCCAGTGGCATGGACACCAGACATTTTCTGTTTTACGGATTTTTGAAATCCGGTGAAAAGGAACGGATTCGTGAATTGTATGAATTAAAATACTATCCGTTTACCATGGTCTTTTATGAAGCACCGCACCGTGTGAAAAAAATGCTTGCTTCCTGTCTTGAGGTACTGGGCAACCGCAATATCTGTCTGGCTCGTGAGCTTACAAAAAAGCATGAGGAGTTTCTGAGAGGCACTATCGAAGAAATTCTGGAAATTGCGGAGGAGCTTAAGGGTGAAATGGTAATTGTTATGGAGGGCTCCAGAGAAACCAAGGATCCGGGAGAGGATTCCGCAATGCCGCTTGTTCATGAACAGATCAATACCTATATTAAAGAAGGATTGACTACCAATGAAGCAATCAAGCGTGTCGCAAGAGAGCGCGGCCTCAGTAAAAATGAAATATATAAGCAGTACCACGGATTATGTTAAAATACCTGAACGTAAGTGAATCAATTGTTTGAACTACGTTATTGAGCTGTTAATAAGGATTGATTTCTGTATGAAACAGGAGTTAATCCTTTTTTAAAAGGAGAAGAGCATGAATTTAACAAAGGAACCCTGTCTGTATGCGGATATGCTGCAGTGCAGGAATGCAGGCGGGTTAGTTTTATATGAAACAGAGACAGCCCTGCTTTTACAGGGAAGAATTTCAAAGATTTTATACAGTGCTGCGGCAGATAATCAGGCAGGGAAAGAAATCGTGGAGCACCTGCCAAAGCAGTTTGGCATACTGGTTGCCCATGACACCTATACGGATCCCTGGCTGAAATCCATGCGAAAGCTGGAAAGCGAGCTGGAGTGTGTTCACTGTGTATATGTTGAGGATGAACCCCCTGCAGTAGCCCTGCCGGAAGGCTTTGTAATAAATAGGCTGGATGCATCACATACACAGAAAATCATTGCATTATACAGGCATTCAATGGAATCTCTGGCAAATGAACAGTATATCGGTGAATGTCTGCAGGATGGTATGTATGGTGCATTTTACAAAGGTGAGCTATGCGGATTTATCGGAGTACATGAGCAGGAAAGTATCGGAATTCTGGAGGTTCATCCCAAATGGCGGAGAAAAGGACTTGCTGTGGCTCTGGAGCAGGTGATGATTGGCAAACAGCTGGAGCGCGGCAGACTGCCCTATGGTGAAATTGTAAAGGATAATACTGCCAGTATCCGGCTTCAGAAAAAAGCAGGGATGATTACAGATGAAAAGCTTACCTACTGGTATTTTCCCTGAATATTCATAAAATCATCACATAAGGGTATGGCATTCAAGTTATAATACAGATAGAGGTGATAACATGAGCAAACTGCTGGTTGTGGACGATGAGGAACGTATCAGAAGCATGATTCGTAAGTATGGTGAATTTGAGGGACATGAAATTGAGGAAGCAGTGGATGGAATGGATGCCATCGAAAAGTGTAAGCAGACGGAATATGATCTAATCATTATGGATATCATGATGCCAAATCTGGACGGCTTTTCTGCGGTAAAGGAAATCCGTAAGGATGTGCAGACTCCTGTCATTATGCTCTCCGCAAGAGGAGAGGAATATGATAGAATCCACGGCTTTGAAATCGGTGTTGATGATTACGTGGTAAAACCGTTTTCTCCTAAAGAGCTGATGATGCGTGTCAGTGCCATATTAAAGCGATATCATGGTGATGTAAACACCAGAAAAAAGGATATCTATACCTATGAAGGCTTGAAAATCGATTTTACGGCACGCAAGGTCTTTATTGATGATAAAGAGGTGGAGATGTCGCCAAAGGAATATGTTCTATTATTTTATCTGGTACGCAATGAAGGAATCGCACTGACAAGAGAACAGCTGATTCATGATGTATGGGGGTATGATTTCTATGGGGATGACAGAACGCTGGATACGCATATCAAGCTGCTGAGAAAAAGTCTGCAGGGTTACAGCCGCCTGATTATTACACTGCGCGGAGTAGGGTATCGTTTTGAAGCTGAAAAATAAACAGGTGGCAGGCGTCGACAGAAAAGAGCGAAAACCAATCAGCGTCAAGTGGAAGATTTTTGTCACACTGGTGTTCTTTATTGTCATTATCATTGCAGTACTATGGTTTTTTCAGGTATTTTTTCTGGAAAAATTTTATATGTTTATCAAATCCAATTCCGTAAAAAAGGCCGCCAGTGAAGTAAATGAAGTCATTACGCAGAAGCTGGATGGCTCACTGGATATGGAATCCTATAAAACAAAAATTTCAAACATTTCCCGCAATGGGGATTTCTGTGTCATCGTTTATGATGAGGATACGAGCAAGGATCCGATTATGGGCAATGAAAGCGATGGCAAATGTATGCTCAGCAAATCTGCCAGCTATGCTGCCCATGCAGATGTTATTGATGAACTGAAGGGGGAAGCCCTGTCACAGAAGAATGGAATAGCTTCCAGACTGATTGAGGATACTGCCAAGGTGGAGGTGCCCTTTGAATCCTTTCGTTTCTCTTTGACAAAGGAAGGTCTTATGATACCGCGTCCGGAGGCATTTCCATCACGGCTTACATCGGATATCAGAGACAACGGCAGGAATAAACAGAATATGAAAATTTCCAAGGGTGTGCAGAATATGACCTACATCAGTGTGGTCACAGGAAGCAATTCCCATATGAAAATCAGTGTGATCAATGCACAGCTGACACCGGTAAATGCTACGATTGAAACAATCAAGACACAGTTTATCATCATTGCGGCAATATTGACTGTAGTGGCGCTTATGCTGGCCTTTTATCTTTCAAGAAAGATTGCACGTCCCATCATCTCCATTAACAACGGAGCGAAAACGCTTGCGACCGGTCAGTATGATGTTGCCTTCAGCGGTAAGGGATATCTGGAAATTGAGGAGCTGAGCAATACGCTGAACTATGCTTCCAGAGAGCTGAGGAAGGTGGAGAATCTGCGGCGTGAGCTGATTGCGAATATGAGCCATGACCTGCGAACACCGCTGACAATGATCAGCGGATACGGGGAGGTTATGCGGGATATCCCCGGTGAGAACACACCGGAGAATGTACAGATTATCATTGATGAGACAAAACGTCTGACCAATCTGGTGAATGATATGCTGGATCTATCCAAGCTGCAGGCAGGTGTACAGGAGCTGCATGCGGTTTCCATGAATCTGACGGATGAAATCCGCAGCATCATCGAACGCTATGAAACTCTTTTAAAGCAGGATGAGTATGATATTCGCTTTGAATATAGAGAAGATGTCATAATTCAGGGAGATGTAATCAAGCTTGATCAGGTTATCTATAATCTGATTAACAATGCCATCAACTACAGCGGAGAGGATCATCAGGTCATCGTGAAGCAGCTTCTTGAACAGGGAAGGGTTCGTATCGAAATAATCGATCATGGTCCGGGTATCGAAAAGGATAAGCTTGCGTATATCTGGGAACGGTATTACAAGGTGGATAAGACGCATGTGCGCTCCCGGGTTGGCAGCGGTCTGGGTCTGAGCATTGTTAAAGCTGTTCTGGAGCTTCATAAGGCTGAATACGGCGTACTTAGTGAAGAAGGAGTAGGAAGTACCTTCTGGTTCTCTCTGCCTTACAGCAAAAGCCAAAATGCAGAAATAAGGAAATAGCAGCTTTACTATTGCGGTAATATCCTGTTTCCAAAATTTCAATGGGAAATCACCGTAAATAAGAGCATGTATCAGATTATAATCTAGCAAAGCGTATGATACTCGTATGAGTACTATACGCTTTTTTATGAAATGAAACCTCAAGATAGAGATTCAGAAAAGCTTGTCTGAAATAGCAACAAGAAAGAAATACTTTTTTATGATAGATAACTTGCAGGCTGTACAGGTAAAGCAGGTTTGAAAACGAAGCTTAAAGGTTTCGCACACGAAAATTGAAATTACAATTATTCTATAGGTGGAAAGGTTATAGAAACTCTGTTTACTGGTATAAAAACGGTATGGTCCAATAGGAAAGGACTGTTAAATAAAATGTGATAAGAAAAGGCTTTTGATAAGCTGTGAAATTGTCCTATGCTTTGAGATATGCTTGGCTTGGTGAATCGCTGAACAGACTAAATAAAAATACCATTCTTACAATAGTGAAATTGAAAGCTATATATTACATATAGATTCATAAACATTTGCTCAATCATGTTTTCTTTTCTGATTTTACAGCTTGATATCTGTGTGATGTTTCGATAGGATTATCAATATCTATATCATCATTTTACGTACACGAATAGAAAAAGAGAATACAGTGGTAACGCCTAAAGGCAGCGTCCCTGTATCCTCTCATTATCAATTTGCACAGATTATGCAATATTTTCATCTTCTGTTAATCCAGATCCTCACCATTGGATGCAATTACTTTTTTATACCAATAAAAGGAGTCCTTTCTGCTGCGGTTATAAGTTCCGTTCCCTTTATCATCTGCATCCACATAAACAAACCCATAACGCTTTTTCATTTCCCCTGTACCGGCACTGACAAGATCAATACATCCCCATGGACAAAAGCCGATTAAATCTACGTTGTCTATATCAACAGCATCCTTCAGAGCCTTAATATGCTCTCTCAGATATTCAATACGATAGCTGTCATGAATTTTACCATCCTCTACTACATCGATGGCTCCTAAGCCATTCTCCACAATCATAAGTGGTATTTGATATCTTGCATAAAGTTCATTCAGTGTATAACGCAGCCCTAAAGGATCGATTTGCCAGCCCCAATCATTCGCCTTTAAATATGGATTTTTAACACCGCCAAATAGATTTCCTTTTGTTTTTAAAAGGGAATTATCCGTTGAAATACAGTTACTCATATAATAGGAGAAGGAAAAGAAATCTACTGTACCGGCCTTTAAAATTTCGGTATCTCCTTCCTCCATTTTAATTTCTATATTATGTTCTTGCCATATTCGTTTTGCAAAATAAGGATATTTCCCTTTTACCTGTACATCCCCGCAATAATAATTGCAGTATTCCCATGATTTTTGATTTGCTAATTGATCTTCAGGATTACAGGAATAAGCATAATTCGCTGTTAAAGCCACCATACACCCTATCTTGAAATCAGGATTGATTTTATGTCCTAACTGAACAGCTTTTGCTGAAGCGATGAACTGATGATGCAATGCTTGAAACCTCTGCTGTGGAATGTCTACCTGATCATAATTAGAGGTTGTTCCTTCATTAAGGATACCTAATCCCAGATATCCACCAAAAGAATATACTCCTGCATTGATTTCATTAAATGTCAGCCAAAATTTAACTTTATGCTGATATCTTTTAAAAATAGTATCACAATACTTAATATATAAATCAACTAATCTTCTATCTACCCATCCATTATACGTTTCTGTTAAATAAAACGGATTTTCATAATGTGATATGGTCACGATTGGCTCTATGGAAGCCGCAATCAGTTCGTCGAAAACATTGTCATAAAACTGTAAACCTTCCTCATTTGGAGTTTCTTCAATTCCCTTTGGAAATATTCTGCTCCAAGAAATGCTCATACGAAATGCCTTGAATCCCATCTCCTTCATCAATGCAATATCTTCCTTATAATGATGATAAAAGTCACTTGCTTTGTGATTTGGATAGAACAAGTTTTTGTCAATCGTTTTTGTGATATATCTAGGCTCCTTCAATGAGCCGTTCGTCATCATATCACAGATACTCGGACCTTTTCCTCCTTCGTTCCAGCCTCCTTCGAACTGATTAGCAGCAGTAGAGCCGCCCCATAAAAAGTTTTTTCTCATGTTCTCTATCTCCTAACTAATAATTTTCTTTTTCTTTAAATAAAATCAGGGTTAAAACAAATGTAATAACCATAGCAATAACAACGCCGATTATATAATTTACAATGTTCATAATTTCTTTTGACATGAATCCTGCCAAGGCGAATACACCCAAACCACTCATTGCGACTAGTTTTGAACCCATGATTCCCGCATAACATCCACCAATAAAGCCGCCGATAACAGATGCGATAAGTGGCGTTTTAAATCTGAAATTGACCCCGAAAAGCGCAGGCTCTGTAACACCGGCCAGAAAGGCAGTTAAGGATGCAGAGCTGGCAACACCTTTTGTATTCCTATTTTTGGATTTAATGGTTACCGCAAACGCTGCAGCAGATTGTGTAAAGTTCGCAATATAACAAGCTGGAATTATCAATGGGTCATAGCCGAATTTAGTAAAGAATGACATGCAGACCGGAGCCAATGTAGAATGCATTCCTGTTACGATTAGAATAGGATATATTCCTGATAAAATACCTACTCCTAAAAATCCGACATTGTTATAGATTTCTTCAACAATCCAAGTGATTCCATCACCTAAAAAGATTCCTGCGGGAGCTATCAGACAAAGTGTAAGAGGCAGCATAACAATAACAGTACACAGAGGAACCATCATAATTCTAATGATTTCCGGCATCACTTTTTTAAATAACCGTTCTACATAGCTCATTACAAATACAACCATAATTGATGGGAATATCATATTCGTATATGTAGCTGCATAAACAGGCAATCCAAACAATGTAACTGATGTACCTTCTGTAAAGGAATTCATCAGAGAAGGAAATACTAATAAACAGCATAAGCCCATCGCTAGGCTGGGATCGGTCTTAAACTTCTTAGCTGCTGTATATGCTACAAAAATCGGCATAAAATACAATGGAGCATCACTTGCATATCCTAAAACAAGATAGGTGGAGGATTCTGCCGGAAGAATACCTACCAGATTCGCCAGAACCATTAAAACCTTAATCAATCCAGTTGCCATGAAAATAGGAATCAAAGGTATGATAGAACCTGTGATACCCTCTAATATTGCGGCAAAGCTGAATTTCTTTTTCTCACCATCCAAATTTTCGTTAACGGCATCCTGTTGTGCCAACCCTGTTTTCTTACATATCAGCTGATAAGCATCACCTACAGCTTGACCAATAATAATTTGTAATTGCTCACCAGACCATTGACAACCCATAACCCCCTGTACTTGTTCTATAGCTTCTTTTTTCACTAAGCTTTTATCCTTTACATTAAAACGTAAACGTGTAATACAATGGGTGAAAAATGTTATATTTTCTTTTCCACCCACCAGATCAATAACACTATTTGCTAAATCTTCGTATTTTTCTTTCTTCGCCATAAATCTTTCTCCTTTTTTTCTGAATATATATGCAAACAATGTATTTCGCGCGATAATACATTGAATTTGCCTAAAATAAAACCTCAACACAAAAACACATGAAAATACTGTGTTCTTATGTTGAGGTAATGCCCAACTTAATGGTTACAATCCTCTCTGCTACATAATTGATTAATATGTAACATTAGATATAATAACTCTTCTTCACTAAGGGTCCAATCCAATGCTTCTATCAAATATTCCTTAATATGAAGGACACAATGAAATGTGTTTTCATATGCTTCTCTCATATAATCGTACATTTTTTTATTCTCACTTGCTATTGCTGTGTCTTCTTCTCTGCGCTTAAGTAAATACTGCAAATGTGAAACGAATCGGGAGTAATTAAAGCCTTCCTTATCGATATGAATAGCAAAGTCCTCTTCTATCATATTCGTAAGATCGTTAATAATCTGCTTTTCATTGACTTCGTCTGTTTCATTTCTCTGCATATTCTCAGCATTGATGAAATGCAAAGCAATACTGACAGCCTCATCTTTCGATAAATGAACATTCATTTCTTTATTGATAAGTTTAACGGCGAACTCGCCGATATACATTTCATTTTCATATAAATACTGAATATCATATACAAACGGCATTTTGATATCCATATTTTTTTTATATCGGTCAATTGCGAAATTGATATGATCCGCAAGTGTAAATACAATATTCGAATTAATTTCATTCATAATTCGCATTTTTGCCTGATCTGTAATTTTTATGCTTAATGCAAATACATCTTCCGAAATCTCATTCAACAATCCTAAATAGCTGGGATTGATACCATAATAGGTCCTCCAGATTTTATTCAAATCTGTAAGCTCATATGGGATTTTAGGAAAACCGATTCCTTTTCCAAAGGCGATCAATTCATGTCCATCATTATCGATACAAACTGCTACATTGTTGTTGATTTTCTTAATGACCTTCATGAATATTTCTCCCTTCTGCTCCTAATCAAATGAAATAACTTTATCCTCCCCCATTATAACATGACCTCCAGCGTCTTCGATAGTCATTTTGTATTCGCTGGTATTCGTCACAACCATTGGTGTTGTTAGATTAACGCCCTGTTCTTTCATAAATGCTCGATCAATTTCTATCAATGGTGTCCCTTTTTTTACCTTGTCCCCTGTCTGCACGAATGCATGCAGTCCCTGACCATTCAGATTCACTGTGTCCAGTCCAATATGAATAAGTATTTCCGCACCGTTTTTTGCTGTAATTCCCACTGCGTGTGAGGTATGAGCGACCGTTGCGATGATGCCGTCACAAGGTGCATAGACGATTGCATCTTCAAATTGGAAGCCAATGCCTTCACCCATCATCTTTTCAGCAAACACTTTATCAGGAACCTGTGTGATTGCAATTGTTTTTCCTGTAACTGGAGCATATAATGTGATATTTTCTTTCTTTTTAAATACACTAAACATAGGATTCCTTCCTTTCTGACAAATAAAAAACTCTTCAGCTGCTTACACAAAAAACAGATTTAATCCTGTTTAAGGTAATGCCTCCCGAAGAGTTACAATCCAATATCTTATTTGCACCTATATCTTAGCACTCGATGAAAACGTTGTCAATAATATTTTTTGGTAATGTAAAAATGTAAAAAAGTAAAAATGTAATAGGATGTTTTACTATTCACCCATTCATCAAGCTGAAAAAAAGAAAGAAACAAAATGTTCTTTTTATGCAAAGGACACTATTTTACAGCTTATAAAGAGTCTGTATATATTTTCAATATTTTAATTGACATCCTGTAGAAAGTCATACAAATCACATACCTTTAAATTAATTAGGGAAGGGGTAAGCATATAAAAGTAACAAAATAGCTGTTTAAGCATCCTGAGATCATGGAAAGAGCGGTTATAGTTTGTCTGAAAATTACGGATATTTCTTATCTAAAAAGCAGGCAGAATACCCCCACCTCAGTGGTCGATGAACAGGTGGGGGATGAATGCAGCCATCTTTCTTTTCATCCCTGTTTTCTTTCTATTTTCACGAATCTTTCCTTAAGCTTTTCTTACGTTCGTGGTATAATGATGTCAACAAAAGGAGGGGTTCCAACATGAAATCATATCGTACATATTCTAGTATCCTATCTGCTAATCACCCGCAAAACCCCCGGCTTTTCTGCTCTTACGCATCGTGCTAAAAATCTGTACAACATCGCTTCATTCTATATAAGAAATGCGTACAGTGCTTCCATCAAATCAAATGAGGATCGCTTTCCACATGAGTTACAGGTTCTGGAAGAACTCAATGGTGTCGTTGATGAATTGAATGTCATACGTCAAAAGCATCATAGCACACCATTCCACATCATTGATCATGAACATCGCTTTGTTTCCATGCAGCATCTGGATGGTTTTTTCAAATTGCGTGACCAGATCGATTACCGTGCTCTTCCTGCGCAAGAAAATCAGAATGTTTTGCATATGCTGTATCGTGACTGGAAAAGCTTTTTTGCTGCTTTAGCGGATTACAAAGCACATCCTGACAAATATGAAGCAGTCCCTCATATTCCTCGATATGCAGATAAAGACGGTTATAAACCCTTGATCTTCACCAATCAGATATGCAAACTGAGAAAAGACAAACATGGTTGGTATGTAAAGTTTCCTAAGGCAGTGCTGCAGACAGGGTGTATACGTGACCGATATGATCTTGGTAGGATGGACCTGCATGAACAGAAGCTGAAGGCAGTACGTCTGATTCCCAATGAAGATACTATCAAGCTTGAAATCGTATGCGAGATAGAAATCAAGGAACCGGCGATACCAATCCATGAGGCAACCAGAGTAGCCGGTATAGATATTGGTGTCGATAATCTGACAGCGATTGCGTTTACGAGCGGACACCGCCCTGTGCTGATAAAAGGAAATGAAATAAAGGCAGTCAATCAATACTATAACAAACAGATCGCACATTATCGCTCACTGCTAAGAATCGGAAAGAAGGATAGCAAAGGGATCCATCAAACAAAACGAATGAAACGTATCAGCGAAAAGCGAAATCGACGTGTAAAGGATATCCTACACAAAGCATCAAGAAAAATAATAGATCTATGTGTGGAGGAAGGAATCGAAGTTATCGTCGTAGGAAATCATGCGGGTTGGAAGAAGCTGAAAAAAATTAAACGAGGATTGTACAGAAGCAAAAACGGCATTCTAATGAATGCTGATATCAACGGAGCAAGCAATATCATACGAAAAGTATATCCATGTATGCCAAAGCGAGAGCGATGGAGTAGAGGTACGGTGAACGTACCAGTTACGTGTATCTGAACACGGACAAAAAGTTTTGATGAATGTGCAGGCTTTCATTAGAAGCCGCTTGCTCTTTAGCTGGCGGTAGTTCACTAAACATCACGTAAATGGAAGAAAAATATCAGGAAAAATGCTTACACTTTTTCATGTAAATAAAAAAAAGCATTTACAGTCCCACAAACACTGAAATTGAGGTATAATAAGTGTCAGAGCAAATAGAGATGAAGGTTCATCTACAACATAAACAATCTGAATACACGTAAATGCCGCGTGTATTTTCTATTGTCATTGTTCTAGGTTAAGGAGGATTCTATGATCACTAGCATTAAGAAAAGGGACGGACGTGAAATACATTTCTCTCCAGAAAAAATCACAAGAGCTATTTTCCTGGCAGCAAGCAGAGTAGCACAAGAGGAAGGCAGCAAAGCAGATTATGAAACAGCGGAAATACTGACGGAGAAAGTCGTAAATCTTCTGAATAATACATACCAGGGCACAACACCAACCGTGGAAAATGTGCAGGATGCAGTTATTAAGGTATTGATTGAAACCGGTCATGCGAGAACCAGTGAAGCATATATCCTGTATCGTGCAGAACGTACAAGAATCCGCAGCATGAAGACAAGACTGATGAAATCCATTGAGGAAATTACGTTTGCGGACAGCAACGATGCGGATATCAAGCGTGAGAATGCCAATATTGACGGAAATACGGCAATGGGTACCATGCTGCAGTACGGAAGTGCTGTATCCAAGGAATTTTGTATGAGTCAGCTGATGAATCCGCAGCATGCGGCGCTTCATGAAAACGGAGATATCCATATTCATGATATGGATTTTATGAATATGGGGACGCTGACCTGCTGTCAGATTGATTTGGAAAAGCTGTTTGACGGTGGTTTTTCAACCGGTCACGGGCATTTGCGTGAACCGCAGGATATCACCAGCTATGCAGCTCTTGCGGCAATCGCAATCCAGAGTAACCAGAACGATCAGCATGGCGGTCAGAGTATACCTGCCTTTGATTTCTACCTGGCAAAGGGTGTCGCAAAAACCTTCCGCAAGGAATATATCAGTAATCTCAACAAAGCGCTGGAGCTGTTTATCAATCTGGATGCTGATGTGAGAGAATCGTTCAAGGCAGTGGAGAAGGAAACAGGAAAAACTGCAGCTATGATCATGGACGACAGCTTCCTGAACAGCCTGAATGCCATGCTGAAGGAAACCTTCGGTCTTGGTGAGGAACAAATCGAGCTGATCAATAAATTCGCTTATAAAGAAGCAAACGTTGCCACAAGAAGAAAAACCTATCA
Organism: [Clostridium] innocuum; assembly: GCA_012317185.1. Lineage (NCBI taxonomy): Bacteria > Bacillati > Bacillota > Clostridia > Eubacteriales > Clostridiaceae > Clostridium > [Clostridium] innocuum. The sequence continues at coordinate 44,716 of CP048838.1, forward strand.
GGCAATGGAAGCCTTTGTACATAATCTGAACACCATGCATTCACGTGCCGGTGCACAGGTACCGTTTTCCAGTATAAACTTCGGTACGGATATGACACCGGAGGGTAGACTGATCAGTGAAAATCTGATGCTGGCACAGGAAGCAGGTTTAGGGAACGGAGAAACACCGATTTTCCCGATTCTGATTTTCAAGGTTAAGGAAGGCATTAACTATAATCCTGAGGATCCTAACTACGACTTGTTTAAGCTGGCAATGCGTGTATCCGCAAAACGTCTGTTTCCGAATTTCAGCTTTATGGATGCTCCGTTCAACAAACAGTATTACAAGGAAGGACATCCGGAAACAGAAACAACCTATATGGGATGCCGTACCCGCGTTATGGGAAATATCAACGGTCCGGAAATTGCGACAGGAAGAGGAAACAACTCCTTTACCTCCATCAACCTGCCGCGTCTTGGAATCAAGCACGGAGTTGCTGTAAATGGTGATTTCAATGAGGCTGCTTTCTTTAATGAGCTGGATGAAAAGATGGAAATCGTTATTCAGCAGCTGCTGGAGCGTCTGGAAATTCAGGGAAGAAAGAAAGTGAAAAACTTCCCATTCCTGATGGGACAGGGTGTCTGGATCGGCAGTGAGAATCTGAGCTGGGAGGATACGCTGGAGGAAATCATCAAGCAGGGAACGCTGACGATTGGTTTCATCGGTCTGGCGGAATGTTTAAAGGCGCTGATCGGAGAACATCAAGGAGAAAGTGAAGAAGCGCAGAAGCTCGGTCTGAAAATTGTAGGGCATATGCGTGAAATCTGTGATGAAGCTACAGAGAAATACGGTCTGAACTTCTCTCTTATTGCAACTCCTGCAGAAGGTCTGTCTGGAAGATTTACACGGATTGATAAGAAAATCTACGGTATCATACCGGGTGTTACAGATCGGGATTACTATACAAATTCCTTCCATGTACCGGTATACTATCACATAACAGCATTTAAGAAGATTCAGAAGGAAGCTCCTTATCATGAATTCACAAACGGCGGACATATCTCCTATGTGGAAGTGGATGGAGATCCTACCAATAATCTGGAAGCATTTGAATCCATCGTTCGCTGTATGAAGGATGCGGGAATCGGTTACGGCAGCATCAACCATCCGGTAGACCGTGATCCATGCTGCGGCTACAGTGGTGTAATTGAAGGGCATGTCTGTCCAAAATGCGGAAGAGACGAGCGTGAGGAAGAATATAAGTTTGAGAAAATTCGCCGTATTACCGGTTATCTGGTAGGTACGGTAGACCGTTTCAATGATGCAAAGGCATCTGAAGAACGGGATCGTGTAAAGCATGGATAACAAAACCATCCGACTGGCTTCCCCTATGCAGGAGGACAGCTTTGTAGATGGTCCCGGTGTTCGTATGGTTATCTGGACGCAGGGGTGCAGACATCACTGCCCAAACTGTCACAATCCGCAAACCTGGGATACGGAAGGCGGCACCCTGTATTCCGTGGAACAGCTGCAGCAGCAGATTCGTGATGCACAGCTGCAGAGCGGTCTGACACTTTCAGGTGGAGAGCCGTTTCTGCAGGTTGATCCATTGCTGGAAATCGTAAGAACGGCAAAGGAAAAACAGCTGAACATCTGGGCTTACAGCGGGTTCACCTATGAAGAGCTTCTTGCGGATGAGCGTAGGAAAAGGCTGCTTGTGCAACTTGATGTGCTGGTTGACGGTAAGTTTGTGAATGAGCGGAAGGATTACCGTCTTGTCTTTAAGGGAAGCCGGAATCAGAGAATCATCGATGTACAGAAATCACTGCAAAGCGGCAGTGTCATCCTGTCAGAAAAGGATGAACAGAATCAGAAGCTGAAGGAAGAGGATATGATCAATGCATGACCATATCCTTTCTTTTATCTCTTTCTATAGCATAAGAGGAATAGCTGAATCATCGATTCTCTGTGAAACTGCAAACAGCGTCATATGAGCCAAAAGGAAGAGGGAATGCGGCTGTTCTTAAGTATTGCATGCCTTTTTCCAAAGGAGATGCTTTGTGCCCTTGTTATTATGATACAGAAAACTTTATAGATAATTATTTTGATGTGTGAACTATGCAGGCACTGAAGATGACAGCAGCAAGATTGCATATATGCAATGGAAGTTCTTCCATAAGATTTTAAGGAATAGATTGCATGACAGATAAGTGTGTTGATACGAATATAATGTAAAAGGCTGTTGTAAAAGGAAATATGGGGAATTCTACTATTGGTTGAGAAGCAGACAACGAGCAGTTGTGACATTCAACCAGCTCTATCTTCCTTTAGGAAGGAATCATTTCTATAATGAGGGTGTGAAGAAAGGTGGAACACTATATGAAAGCATTAGGAACCAAAATAAGTGAATTGAGAAAAGCAAGGGGTATGACACAGGATGAGCTTGCAGATAAAATGGGAGTTTCGCCGCAGGCTGTATCAAAATGGGAGAATGATCTTTCTATGCCGGATCTTCCAGTATTGATTGAGCTGTCAGACTTCTTCCATATTTCTCTGGATGATTTTCTAAAAGAAAAGGTGCAGACAGTCGAACTGCTTCCGGAAGATAAGCGAAAGGATATCGAACAGATGTTTTTGAGAGTGTATGTGGATTCAGAGAATGGAGACAGAGTACGTGTCAACCTGCCGCTGGCTCTGGTAAAAATGGCCAGAGATATGGGGCTGGACATCCCGCAGATGACAGACAATCCAATGATGCAGAAAATCGATCTGGGAATGATTATGCAGCTGATAGAGAGTGGTGTGATCGGGAAGCTTGTAGAAGTCGATTCTGCAAACGGAGATCATGTCGAAGTGATTGTCGAATAGCATGAAGATACGGATACATGCACAGTCCTGCCGTCTAAATCTTCGCATTCCCGATAACATGCTTTATAATACGCTCACCTGTACAGTGATTAGAAAGACAATACAGGAGAATACGGAAATAGCATGGACAATGGATAAGGAGACCACAAGAAAGATGATGCGGCTTCTAAAGCATTTCAGTAAGGAATACAGGGGATTAACCATCGTTGATGTAGAAACGGCTGATGGGGAAATTGTGCAGATAACATTATAAAAGGATCATGGCTATGATCTTTTTTCTGTTTACACCTGTGCTCCTGAACAAAGAAGAGAAGCATTTTGAAAAAAGAAACAGGTGCCGTTGACCTGTTTCTAAGCTACTTCCTATCTTTTACTGATTATGTAACATGCAAAGCTGTAGTTTTATCTTCAGCTAATGCTGCATTCTTCCAGCAGCTGCAGACAGCCGTCCGGATTGTCTGAATGAAGAAGCGCATTTGTAAATCCCAAATCCATCAGCTTTCTTGCCAGGTTGGAAAGGATTCTAAGATGCTCATTCCCGCTGTTTTCCTTGCGTACAGCAATACCGAATACCATCTGAACCTGATCATCATCCCATTGAATTGGATTTTGTAGTCGAAGAAAGACCAGAGATGTATGCCTGACGCCCAATGACAATGCATGCGGTATAGCGATGCTGGAGCCCATGGCTGTAGATATTTCGTCCTCTCTTGAATAAACATCGTCTATATATTGCTGCTTATCACACAGCCGCTGATTATTCTCCAGTGTATCCGCAATGCAGGAAATAATATCATCCTTGGACTGCAGATTCATATCAAGGAGAATCAGATTCTCATTGATCAACTTCATGTCTTACTCCTGATCCGGTTCATTTCTGATAAAGAAATAAATCATACAGACAGCAACTGCTGTTCCTGCTGCAAACGATAACAGATATAATGGGATATTGCTGACAAGAAGCAATGTTTCCAGACCGCCAATCGGTGCAGATAGTGTAATTCCAAACATGGCTACCAAGGCTCCTGTTACTGCTGCTCCAACACATAAGGAAGGAAGAATTTTCTTAGGCCGGTCTGCTACAAAGGGAATGGCTCCTTCAACAAAGAAACTGAGTCCCATAATATATGCAGCAATTTTTGCCCCCCGTAAATTTTCGCTGAACTTTTTAGGAAACAGCGTACAGGTGACAGCACAGCTTGTAGCAATTACCATGGCACTGCAGCCACAGGAAGCCATGACAACAGACGGTACGGTTCCTCCATCTGCTGCAGTCAGTGTTGCAACAGAGAACAGATATGCAGTTTTGTTGATGGGACCGCCAAGATCAAGTGCCAGCATACCGCCGATTACTGCCCCAAGCAGTGCAGCATTTGTACCGCTGAGACCGGACAGGAAATCTGTAAGCGCATTGCTGACAGGGGCAACGACGGAATTGATTGCCAGCATGGCAAGACTTGTTAATGCAAGACCCAGTATCGGGAATATCAGCAGTGTTTTGATTCCCTCCAGAGATCGAGGTATCCCAGCAGTCAACTTTTTCAGACCGAGAATGATATAACCCGCTGCGAAGCCGCCGATCACAGCGCCAAGAAAACTGGAGCCGCCGTTTGCTGCCAAAGCACCGGCTACCATACCGGTCAGCAGCCCCGGCCGATCCGCTATGGAATAGGCAATATAAGCTCCCATAATCGGAAACATATACCCCATAGCCAGCCCGCCAATCTGATTCAGCCAGGAAACGAAAACATTGGATGAGCCGAAGGTCGCTGTGTTGGCATTCTGAAAATCAAACAGATAGGCACATGCCAGCATAATTCCACCACCTACAACAAATGGCAGGAAGTAAGAAACACCGGACATCAGATGATTATAGCTTTTTTTCCAATTCATAATTTTCTCCTCTTTCTCATTTAATATTCTTTTAGTGCATCATTCAGTTTTTCATATACGCTTTCTACTTTTCTCACGGCATCTGTTACAGAAACCTCCAGGAGCTTTTTCCCTCGAAAGCGCTCCATTTCCACACGGGTATCTGCCGCAATGATAACGTAGTCTGCTTCCTTAATATCTTCCTCACGTAATCGGTTCTCTACACCTCCGGAACCATTTGTTTCAATTTTTACCTGAAAGCCCAGTTTCTTACCCTGCCGCTCCAGATTCTCAGCGGCCATATACGTATGGGCAATTCCTGCCGGGCAGGCACATACTCCGATAATGCGTTTCATAAACAAGTCCTCCTTTATGTTCTTTCTATCTGTATCATTCTGAGTTCACCCTTACGCAGAGGCTCCAGCTCATTGGACAGCGGTTTGTGTATTGTATGATCCAGTGTCGTCAGTGTGTAAACAAGCGCTTCATCACTATGTATTATGCCGCAGGATACCGGCTCTATTTCATTGTTATACAGACGAAGCAGCCAGTAATCTTTTTCCTTCACCAGTGATCCGAAGCAGCCCTGTAACTCATCCATATTCAGAAAGCTCCAGGAATCCGGAAGTCTCTGCTCTGGTGGATTGGTAGGAAAATAGGATATCGGATGCACGGACTTATCAAAATGCTGTCCTTCAAAACAGAGTTGCGGGCAGGCATATTGAATGTAATCTTGGCAGATACGATTACCGTCATAGCTTTCATACCACGTTAAGGCCAGATCAAAGCTGCTTTCTTTCAGCATCTGACATTTCGGTGTTTGGAATATCATGTAGTCCAGACCGCTGGGCCTGCCTGGACGACGATGCAGATCCGGATAGCCCATAGCACCATAGGAACGAAACAATACTACAGCGATATCCTTGTTACCTTCGTCTATCAGCTCATATTCCTTACTGCTTTTCGTCATAACAGTCATGACTTCATCATCCTCTACCGATACATAATTCAATAACGGCCATGTTGGACTGGGCTCTTCAAACCAGCCATCCGCCTTCCAGTTCTTTAAAGCTGCCGGAGTGCTTTCGCGTTTGATGTAGCTGTATTGTGTCCCTGCAAGTGAATACGTATGCGGTGCCTGTCCGGTGAAAACCAGACGTACACGATGATCCATTGCATGATTATCAATCGTTCCCGAAATACGGATACTATTCTTATCTATCAGCTCAAGCTTAATTTTATATCGCATACCGGAATTTCGTATTCTATCTTTTCTATTCTTCAGATTCTGAGGTATCTCCATGGTACCTGTCAGGGTCATGCAGCTGTAAGTCATATTCTGTACGCAGGAAACTTCTGCATGTTCAAAGTAATCTGTAAGAATCCAGTCATATTCTGGAGGAGAATAGTCAAAGCTGTCTCCCTCATCCCCGGATTCCTCCAGATAGATAGCGCTGCGATGCTCCCTATGACTCCTGTAATCAAAGATATGTACACCCTCTTCATCCTTGTGAATACGGAAACGGTTATTTTCAATATAAGGAACCTGCGCCAGTTCATAGCTGACAGATGGCTGATCAATATCCTGAATATACAATGTGCGATAGGAAAAGCCCTTCATATGATCAATCTGCAATATGATTTCTGTTTCATAGAAATAGCCCTTAGGATCCATATCACGGATATCTTTACGTAAAACACCACAGTTCTTTTTTACTGTCTCTGCACGCGTATACGGCAGCTCCTTTCCATCCAGAAGGATTCGGAAATCAGGTTTTCCAGTCTGTACAGTTGTATGCAGTGTCTGTGTTCTTGTATATGGCAGCGTATTGCATACCAGCAGCGGATATCCATCCTCCTTCTTCTGTACAGAAAGAGAAAGCAGCTTCATCAGAAATACCGTTTGAGAGGTTATCAGATTGTAAGCATTCTGTGTTTCCTGCTGAATATAATCATTTGTTTCATCTGTCAGTGTCGCAGAGGAATGTGTCTGGCAGCGCAGCAGACGATTCCATATTTCATCGATCAGTCCGTGGTCATACGGGATACCCTGTGCATCCAGCATGGACATAAGAGGCTGAAGACCGTATGTGATTTTTCGCTCACAGGCATCCTGCAGTGCTTTGATATCTGCGCGTGCGGAGAAAATGGAACGGTGAACCCGATGATACTGCGTCGAGAACAGTTCATGCTCATGGCATTTTAAATTGTGACCATGTTCTCTTACACGATTGCAGAAGTCCTGCCATGTTGTTGATACAAATGCAATGTCTGTTTGCTGTGCGTTATACTCTGCTATTCGTTTTGGTATATCCAGCATTGCCGGATTTTGATCAAAGCCCAGCGGAAATACAAATTCGTGATCCAGTGTGGAATAGGACAGGAGCCGGTCAATCAGACTTTGTACACTGATTTTATTGTAGTCAAGAGCTGATTCATCAAACAATGTACCATTACGGAATGCATAGCATCCGTATCCATAGCCTGCAATCATTGTGCATACCAGCAGCTCACTGCCGTCATTTGATTTCATGTAAAATTCGCTGCCAAGCTTATAATCATCTCCAACACCGCGTGTTATGACAAAATCCTTAATTCCAAACTGATGAAATATCTTGGGAAAATCCCAGGAATGTCCAAAGGAATCCGGCAGATATGCAACCCTGGAAACATATCCGAGATTTTCGGCAGACTGCATGCCGAGTCTCAGGTTGTTGATGACAGATTCACCATTGCAGATAAAGCAGTCAAGCTGCGAGTGAAAGGGTCCGATTACGAGCTTTTTTTCCGTTACGAGAGTTCGTATGTATGCTTCGTCCTCCGGGTGAAGCTTTCTGTATTCATCCATCGGCGCACTCTGTCCGTCGAAAAAGAAATCTGTAATTCTTCCGCTTCGAAAGCCTTCCAGCATCTCCTTCATATTATAGCACAGCTGAACGGTTGCATCCTGTGCTGTGAAATACCAGATCAGATCCCAATGTGTATGATGAATACAATGTGCTGTTTTCTTCATTGCTGTTCCTCCTTGCACCTTTACTATATCAACCGCTGTCTTCAACAATCAATAGAGCACGGCACTTCCTTTTTTCAACATCTACAGGTATTCCTGCAATTTTTTCCAGACAGCTGTATATAGAAATTATGATATAATTTCTATGGAAGAAAGCGGATATCAGATGCTGTTTATTTTCGGCATACAGCTCTCACCTTCGGTATGCGTTCCGAAAGAAAAGCAGAAATTAAATCTGTATCTTTTCCGCAGGATCGAGATAGATACCGTATGGAAGGCTCTTGGCATACTATAATGGGTGATAAAAAAAAGGACAGTGAACTGGAGGCTTATCATGAAAAAAACACAAAGGTGGATGGAACTTCTGAATATACTTGTAGAGGAACAGAATTTTCAGACTGTGGCAGAGCTTGCAGAACAGGTCGCAGTATCTTCGCGAACGATACACAGCGATTTGCAGGATACCAGTTTTCTACAGCTCCTTCATGGTGCCGAGCTGATAAAAAAACCGAACATCGGAATACGTCTTCACTGTACACAAAAACAGAGAGAGGCGATTTACCGGCTGCTTCAAAAAAATCGCTTTGAGACATCTGTCCCCTTGGAAAAGGAAAATGATTTGCATACGGTTTTGCATATGCTTTTAACTTATAGGGATGCGATCCGTATGGAGGATCTTGCAGATGCATTATACCGTTCAAAGTCCTCACTGACCACTGTTCTTGAGGAAGCTGAGAGACTTGCTGAGAACTATGACTGCAGACTTCGAAAACGTTCAAACTATGGTCTGTCTCTGGAAGGACACGAAGAGGATATCCGAAATCTTTTTTACCGTTTTGTAGACACTCTTCCGGTGCAGGGATATCAGCATAATGATCTGGATGTCCGTCTGCCGGATGCATTATATGAAAAAATGAAAATGGTATTTGATGTTCAGATGATTCGTATGATTATCCCGATTGTAAAATCATCGGAAATCAATCTGAATACTCATTATTGTGATTATGATTTCGGTATGCTGATTCTCAAATGCTGTATATTACTTACGCGCTGTCAGATTGACAGGTCAGTTCAAAAGCAGACAACCATCAGCACTGATCTACAGGAATATTATGTAGCCACCATCATGAAGCTGAAAATGGAGCAGACATTTCATGTAAGCCTACCCGAAGAGGAAATATATTATCTGGAACGGGTGATTCTTTCAACCCGCAAGCAGCAAAACCAGGATCAGTTTCAGGAGCTGGACAGTGCCATGCTGGATAGATTCATTTATCTGGTATCGGAACGTCTGAATGTCGATCTGTCAGAAGATAAACAGCTCAAACAAAACCTTTGCAATCATATGAAGCCGGCAATCCGGAGAATGAAGTATGGTATCTCAAGTGAGAATCCTCTGCTGGAAGCAATCAAAACGAAATACACGGAGGTCTATGTCGCAATCATGACAACGATTGATAAGATAGAGGAAAGGGAACACATCTATTTTGACGCCAATGAGCTTGGCTTTATCTGTTTGCATATCGTCGGAGCCTTAAACCGCTCCAGGAATATCCGTTCCATACGCTGTTTATTGATCTGTGATGCCGGAATCACCTTTGAATCCTATATTAAAAGCATGGTTGAAACATCCTTTCGTGAAATAGAAATTGTGAACATTATAGGCAGTGATGAAATGAAAAAAGAAACGGGGCACCAGCATGATCTTATATTGAATGCTACAACGAACCGTCTGCATGCTTCCAATATTATAAATATCGATCACTTGTTTACAGAAGCATCCTGTTCGCAGATTCGTCATTGGATTTTTGCAAGAGAAATCAAGCATACGCTGGAGCTTCGCACAAAGTTTGACAGCTATCTTTCTTATTTTCAGGACAGCTGTGAAAATCGCAGAAGTCTCATTCATAAATACTGCACATATCTGGAGGATAACGGATATGTTACAGAAGCGTTTGAGGCGTCGGTTTATGATCGTATTCAGTATTCTTCAACAGCAATCGGACGTGGTGTTGCAGTCCCTCACGGTACGAAAAAAGCAGTGAAGAATTCCGTTATTTTAATTATCAAACTCGATCATACGATCACATGGGATGATCAGCTTGTTGATCTTGTATTCTTTGCGGCCATCGGTGAGGATATCAGTACGGAATACAGTAAAATATTTCGCCGCATTGTACGGATTGTCTCTGATGATGAGCAGACGCACATGCTGAAAAGCTGTAACAGTCTTGAAGAAATCAGAAAATATCTGTTTGATACCGAACAAAAAGCATAAGCTTTTTATATTTGCTCTTGCAATCCTTTCAGCTGCGTGTAGGATTTATGGTGAGGTGAGGTGGTTACTATGAAAGAATTAAAAAGCTATATACAATCCGTCAATACCTGCAGTGATTCGCTGATTCGTGAGGTGTGGAGTGATCAGGATGAATGCTCCATGATATTTCCAAAAGGGGAAGTGGAAGGACTGGATGCTATCCTTGCTTCCTTTTATCACGGAGCGATGGCTCAGTATGAAACGCGCGACCTTCAACAGGATGATGTTAAGGTTCAGGAATTCTGTGATATTACAATTGTACGCTTTTACTGGACGCTGTATGCGACGATGAAGGACAGCGGGGAACATATCATGAACAAGGGAAGGGAAACACAGATTTACCGCAGCTATCCGCAGGGGAAAAAGCTGGTGCATGTGCATTATTCCAGACTGCCGTAAGGCATGGCGTTAACACCTGTGAACATTCGTATATATCGATATATTGGCTGAACAGCAGAACAAGAAAAAAGCACGATTTTTCACAACCGTGCTTTTTCTATTGTCTGGAATGTAGTGTTTCACGAGTCTGTTCATCAAAATCCAGACCTTCAAACTGCATATGATAATAACTGGCATAGGTGCCGCCCTTCGCAAGCAGTTCATTGTGTGTTCCTCTTTCTTCCATGCCGTTTTCAGATATAACGATAATTTCATCTGCATTGCGTATGGTGGAAAGACGGTGCGCAATTGTGATACAGGTTCTGTTTTTTGCCAGCTCTTCCAGACTTTTCTGAATATGCCGTTCACTTTCATTATCCAGTGCACTTGTGGCCTCATCCAGAATCAATATTCTTGGATCCTTCAGGAAGACGCGGGCAATACTGATGCGCTGCTTCTGTCCTCCGGACAGTCGTGTGCCACGCTCACCGACATAGGTATCATAGCCATCCGGCAGTCCCATAATGAAATCATGAATATTTGCCTTTTTGGCTGCTTCGATAATTTCCTCATCCGTGCATCCGGGTTTTCCATATGCAATGTTTTCTTTTACACTTCCGGTAAACAGATATACATCCTGCTGAACGATACCGATTGCCTTGCGAAGGCTTTCCAGTGTCAGCGTTCGAATATCCTGACCATCCACACGCACAGCTCCGTTCTTCACATCATAAAACCTTGGAAGCAGGGAACAGATTGTCGTTTTCCCTCCGCCGCTTGGTCCAACCAGAGCAATGGAACGGCCTGCTTCGATATGTATAGAAACATCATCCAAAACATGCTCTTCCTCATTATAAGAGAAGGTCACATGATCATAATCTATGACACCCTGAACATTCTTCAGCTCCTGTGCATCCGGTGCATCCTGAATATCCGGCTCTGTTTCAATGACTTCAAGGAATCGTTTAAACCCGGAATAGCCCTTTTGAAACATCTCTGTAAATTCAACAAGCACCTCAATCGGAGCAACAAAGATGTTGATATACAGGGCATAGGTCGCAAGAGAAATTGGATCGAGTGTTCCGTTGGCAATAAAATATCCACCCGCAACCAGAATCGTCAGGTACAGCATCCCCTGAAAGAAATTATTTCCTGCATGAAACAGTCCCATCCGGTAATAGTTATTCGTCTTGGATTGCAGAAACAGCTGATTGCTGTGAGAAAATTTATCACGCTCAATGTCTTCATTGGCGAAGGATTTGACAACACGGATACCGGCCAGAGAATCCTGCAGACTTGCATTGACACCGGCAATCTTACGGCGGTTATCCATAAAGGTTGCCTGCATTTTCTTATTCTGAAGCATACTGAAAATCAGCATGACCAGCGTTACCGCAATCAGAATCAGGGTCAGCGGTACGTGGATGTACAGCAGCAACAGAAAGGAACCGATAATTTTCAATAGCGAGATAAATACATTTTCCGGTCCGTGATGCGCGAATTCTGAAATATCAAACAAATCAGAAACCAGCTTGCTCATCATTTCCCCGGTATTGTTACGGTCATAATAGGAGAAGGACAGGCGCTCAAACTGATCAAACAGATCCTGACGCATATCGCTCTCCATACGTGCTCCCATAATATGTCCCTGCGCTGTTACATAATACCGGCAGATTGCACGAACGATATACATCACAAGCAGTCCTACCCCAAGCAGAAGCAGACTGTCCATAATCATATCCTTTGGTTGAATATAAAATGTAGTATTCAGATAGCTCAGAATCTGCGGAAATGCAAGATCAACCGCACTTATCACAAGTGCACAGAACATATCAAGAAAGAACACAGTCTTATATGGCTTATAATAGCTTATAAATTTCTTCATAACTTCCATTCAAAAATCCCTCCGTTTCGCATACTGCATTATTATACACGAATTAGAAGCGGCTTACAATTCATATCCACTGATTCCAAATCGTATAAAAACAGCTGTAAGCAAAAAAGGAGATATCTCCCTTCTGCATGCGGTCTGTGAAAACATACGCATGCAATCATGCAGTTTAGATTTCTCATTCCGATACAATGGTAATATGATTATCGTATTTTTTAAATCTGGCGGCAGACGTATCCTGTTCGATAAGAATGATATCGCCATTGGAATCCTTAACGATGTAGGCATCCTTCAAATGCCCGGATAGCAGCTTGAAAACCTGTTCATTAAGCTTTTTATATGTACCATGAGATACACGATCACCAGATAAATAATAAAGCTGATCCTCATCATCCAGACTGATATTCGTAAAGCTATCGGCACTGGTATAGGTTCCACGAATACCTTTTGCGAATCGATGCTCTTCCTTGCGTTCACTGACATAGGTGCCTATGGCATACAGCACGGTAAAAAACAAGCAGGATACGAGGATGAAAGAGATTTTAATAATACGGTACTTTTTCTCTAAATTCATGATTTTCCTTTCTATGAATACCTGACTGCGATCTACAGCCTCTGAAAATATATTGTATACAGCTGTGTAATCATCAGTAATCATTTCAACCGTAATCATCATAGCATACCGTCTATAGGGATTAAACTCCATTTAAGCATTATTAAGATTGTTTCAGGCAAGTCTTTTTGCATAAAATGAGAGCTGCATGCAATATAAAAAGATCTAAGTATTTACTTTGAAAATAATCAAAAACCCCTTATAATGAAAAAAAGGGTGATACGATGGGCATACGAATGTTAACAATCAACGTGAATGGGTATGACATACAGGCAAAATACAAGGAAGAGGATATCAAAACAGTATTTATGCCATTTCTTCAACATGTCATACAGCTGCAAAAGGAATCAGGAAAAAGACTCATAGTCTTTCTGGCGGCTCCTCCTGCAACAGGGAAATCCACACTTGCGATAGCACTCTGTCAGTTCGCCAGAGAATTGGGCTGTATGGATATGCAGTATGCCGGTATGGATGGATTTCATTATACGAATGCCTGGCTCGATAACCATTTTCAGGATGGAAAAAAACTAAAGGAACTAAAAGGTGCTCCGGAAACATTTGATGCAGAAGCAATGTATGCATTGATAAAGGAAACAAAAGGAAGCGATACCTGGTGGCCGGTATATGACCGTAATCTGCATGAGCCGCTGAAGCATAGGCTGCATATTACAGGCAGTATTCTTCTTGTGGAAGGTAATTATCTTCTGTTGGACGAGAAACCCTATCGCTCCCTTTCTGCACTATGCGACTATTGTGTGTTTATTCAAGCGGAGGAAAACCTGCTGCGTGACAGACTCATTGACAGAAAAAGCCGCGGCGGGCTAAGCAATGAGCAGGCAGAGGTTTTTTATGAAAAAAGTGATCGCTGCAATGTACAGCGTGTCTTACATAACCGTTTGAATAGTGATGAGGTGTGGAAGCTTTGTACAGATGGAGGGTATCGGCTCATTTCTCGCAGCTTCGACGAATCGTGGCAAACATTCTGTGAATGAGAAAGGAAGCGATACACATTGCCGTGATATAAAGGAGATTGCCTATCCATATGCCGGTACGCTTCATAATTTGAGAGAATACAGGCTGGGTAGTGATTTTGTAAGGACTGATATAAAACATATTGATATCCCCGTAGGAATGAAATAAAACATTGAGCAGTGTGGCAGCTCCTATGCAGATAAGTAAAATCGGAAGGGTTTTTATAAACCCTGAAAGAGAGGTATCACCGTGTCTTGAAAAGCCGATGAAAAAGCTGACAAACAGAAGAAGAAAGTGCCAGACAAAGGCATGCAGCGTCAAGGTGATATAAGGATGCATGAGGCCATCCGGAACCAGCAGCGCCATAAGACCGCCAAGCAGATTGAAATCCATCAGGAAGGTTTCCAGAGGAATCAGCCATCTGCTTTTTTTTCATAAAGGGAAGAATTGCACAAAGATACATAGGAAGACTGCATAGCTGAAAAGGGAAAATCCACCAGTCATAGGTTTTGTTATCCATAACATAAAAATGAAAGAGCTGCTTGTATAATTCGGAAAGCAGTAAAATAACTGCAATAGCAAACAATATACGGTGATAGCTGCGATCACTCACCCTGCGCAGCTTCCATGCCAGCGCAATAGACACAGGGATACCAACTAGCAGCATAACGATATGAAATAGTCCATAGGGCTTTGGCTCAGCCATTGTCCATGCCGTCGCATTCAGAAAATTCTCCATGCGATCACCTCCTGCCTATAGTATGGACACGATAGTATGAAACTGCAATAGAAAAAAGTGTTTTCACTGGAAGCAGCATTGAAACAGAGGTATTCCATACTGCTTAGCAATTTTCCTTCCTGTATGTTCACCCTTGTGATACATAGGGATCGTTCCATGATTTCACTTGATAAACTGCATACCCGCTTTATGGTTCATGCAGAATTGAGAAACTCAAATCATAACAGCATACTGCGGCTATCAATTCTGTTATACACATGTCCGCGAAGAAAGAAATAAAAGGGATGCTCCTTTCTGTCGTGAGTGTGCAGGCAGGCGCATCCTTGTTTTATGTTCGTTGAAAGCTTGTAATCATAATGAAAACACATAAGACCAGAAAGAGGATCGATATCCAGTTACTGAAAAAGGTACGAACACGGGAACCTCTGTTATGAATTATATAATTCCGTATGATCAGTCTTTTCTGATAGAGAGTAAACATCGCATACAGTAGAAACAGCGCTTCCAGTATAAGAAAGACTGTAGAAATCTGGCCATTGTCTGAAAGCAGTGAGACTTCCATGATTGCGAAAGCGTTATTCAGAAAATGAATCGCTATACCTGGCAGGATACTACCCGACGTTAAAACAACATAGCAAATCATCATACTGAGAGCAAAAACAGGGACACTCTGCGGAAGATTTCCATGCAGCAATGCAAACAGCAGACTTGTCACAAGAATAGCGAAGACATTTCCATATCTTTTCAGCGTTTGCAGTATCAATCCGCGAAAGAGAAGCTCTTCCATGATCGGCGCAATGATACAGGCGGAGAGTACAATGCTTAGATTGTAGGCGATATCCGGCTTCATGGAGAAATCCGGCGTTGTCATGACCCAGCCAAAATGGATGAGGATCTGATTTATCAGCTGTATAAGGATTCCTGCTGCTCCAGACAATCCCATAGCGATAATCGTATAGCGAAGGATGGAAAGAAAATTCCACTCCTTGCATAGAGAGTACGGTATTGTTACATGCAGCTTCTTTTTATATATTACAAGCGTTAAAATCGTTACAAAGCAGGTTGCTATCATACTGAAGATGTTTGTGATTGTTTCAAGCTCTGTTTGCGAAGCGCCTGACATGATGTATGCACTGCTTATGATTCCTAAGGTAAAGGCACAGGCAAATAATAAAATATAGTAGAAAAGCAGAGAGCCGGCTATACGTTTACAGTCCTCTTTGCATAGCTGATCTTTATGTTCCTCTTCCAGATACGGCTCATGTTCCATACGGATACCTCCTATCGGTCAAAGAGCTTACGTCTTGCGGTAGATTGAATAAACAGCTCCTTTAGCCCCTCCACATCATCCTGCTCCAGGGTTGCTTTCAGATGATTGACCTCCTGTATGAAATCATCAATTTCCCGAATCAGGTTCTCTTTATTCAGAAAGAATACCTCACTCCACAGATTCTCGTTGATTTTCGCAATTCTTGTCAGATCACGAAAGGAGTCACCGGTGTATTCTACCAGGTGGGTGTTGTCATTGGTGTTCATAAGAGAAACCGCAATAGCATGTGTCAGATGTGAAACAAAGCCGATCATTTCATCATGCTGTGCAACGGTCAGCTCGGAGATATTACTGAATCCGAGTATTTCGGCAAACTGGCGCATGGTCGCAACTGCTTCCTTCGTATTGCTTTCTGTAGGCAGAATAATGAAGTTGGCGATATGGAAGATGGAATCGTCTGCGAATTTTACTCCGCTGACTTCCTTACCTGCCATTGGATGGGAGCTTATGAACTCCACATCCCTGCGAATGATTTTCTGAATGGGTTCTACAACACCTGTTTTCACAGAGCTTACATCTGTAATCAGAGCACCGGGCTTGAAATATTTCTGATAGGTGGTTATCCAGTCTACCGTCATATTTGGATATAGTCCGCTTATTATGATATCAGCTTCCTTTATATAGTCAATATCAAATGTTGAACCGCGATCGATGATGTTATGCTTGATTGCATAGTCAATGCTGAGCTGGTTGATTTCAATGGCATCAACATGATAGCCGTTTTTCTTTAAGCCCATGGCATAGCTGCCACCGATCAGACCTAATCCGACAATAAGAAATCGTGTATTCTCCTGTATCATAGCAGCTCCACCTTTCCACCAATGGACTGTAAATCTTCAAAGAATGTAGGATAGCTTTTTTGGATTGCCTGAGCACCATCAATGATGCAGGAGGTATTGCTGCAGGCTGCTGCGACACTGAGTGCCATAACGATACGGTGATCATTATGGGAGGAAAGCTCGCTCGTACAGGTATAGGAGGAGTTGCCGGTAATAAAGATTTCATCCTCTGTGGAATGAATATCCACACCGAATTTGCGCAGCTCCTGTTCCATTGCTTCAATGCGGTCACTTTCCTTGATACGCAGTCTGCCTGCATTGTAGATATTGGTATTTCCCGGGGAATACATAGCAAGGACAGTTAGGATCGGTCCGAGATCCGGGCAGTCCGCAAGATCGATTCTACAGCCATGCAGGCTGCTTTTATAAATATGGTAGCCGTTTTTTACCTCTTCAATGCGTACACCAAAGTCCTTCAGTATCGAGAGAATTTTTTTATCTCCCTGCCTGGAATCGTGATGAACACCGGTAATGGTAAGATCATGATTGCATGCGGCAAGCACAGCAAAGAAGGCAAGCTGGGAATAGTCTCCTTCGATCGTATAGTCACATGCTGTATACTGCTGATTGCCCGGAATATGAATGGTCAGATCATCTTTGAAGGAAGCTTGTATGCCATAGGTTTTCAGCATTTGCAGCGTGAGATCAACATAGCTTCTGGATTCAAAGGGCGGAAGGATGTGAATGGTGGAATCCTCCTGCAGGAGTGGCAGTGTGAACAGCAATCCGCTGATAAACTGTGAGCTGACATCACCTTGTAATGTAATATCACCGGATTTCAGACATTCACGGATCGTGATACCGGATGCTTCCTGTCGGAAGGTGATCCCCTGCGCGTGGAACAAATCCTCATAAACCTTCTGCGGGCGCTGCAGCAGTCTGCCCTGACCGGTGAAGGTGATTTCCTGATTGCAGAGAGAGAAAATCGGAATGAAGAAACGAAGAGTGGAGCCGGATTCACAGCAAAACACTTCTTTGTTCTTTATTGTAAAATCTTTGATTCCGGTAACAGTAACCTGATCTGCTTCTATGCGGATATCGGCACCAAGCTGCTGCATGCCGGCAATCGTGGTTTTGATATCCTGCGAATAGGCAACGTTTTTTATGACGCTGGTGCCGTTCGCCAGAGAGGCACAGATAATCGCACGATGTGCCATGCTTTTACTTGGCGGAATGACAACATGACCACTGCAGATGGATGGTGCTATATGGGCTTTCATTTACATCGCCCTCCCGATTACACCTGCGATAGCCTTTCCCTTGCGGATCAGCTCTTTAAAGTTATCCGGCTTGAGAGACTGTGCGCCATCACTCCATGCGCATTCCGGATGATCGTGTACCTCCACAATCAGTCCGTCGGCCCCTGCTGCGATTGCTGCAAGCGAAGCTGCCTCCACCAGCTCCCAATCACCGGTCGCATGACTTGGATCAATGATAATCGGAAGATGTGTTTTTTTCTTGATAATAGGAACTACACTCAAATCGAGGGTATTTCGTGTATAAGGTTCAAAGGTGCGGATACCGCGCTCACACAGCATGACATTCGTATTTCCTTCAGAAAGAATATACTCTGCGGACATGATCCATTCTTCAATCGTATTGGCCAGTCCACGTTTCAGCAGTACCGGCTTGTTTGTTTTTCCAACAGCCTTTAAAAGGTCAAAATTCTGCATATTTCTGGCACCGATCTGAATGACATCGACATGCTCTACAAATTCATCCAGCTTATCGGCACTCATCAGCTCAGTAACAACAGGAAGCCCGGTTTGCTTTCTTGCCTGTGCAAGCGCGAGAATTCCTTCTGTTCCCATACCCTGAAATGCATACGGACTTGTTCTTGGCTTGTAGGCTCCCCCACGAAGCATCATTCCTCCTGCATCCTTTACCTCATGAGCGATATGACAAATCATATCTTTCCCTTCAACAGAGCAGGGACCGCCAATGACAACGATTTTTTCCTTTCCACCGATGTGAATGCCGTTTACCTCTACTATCGTATCCTCCGGATGAAACATCCGGCTTGCCTTCTTATACGGGGATGATACGCGGACAACACTTTCCACATGCTTGTTCGCCTCAATGCGCTTCGGGTCAACCTGTGATGTATCTCCAACAACGCCGAAGACATTAAGGTTTTCACCAATACTCTCATGAATCTGAAGTCCCTTATCCTTCAGCTGCTTCATGACATGCTCAATATCTGCTTTTGTTGCACTTTTCTTCATTGTGATAATCATATCTGCTTCCTCCTCTTATATATGTTACTGTGCCGGTGTTTTTTTTATTTCATTGTCAGGGTTGCTGATCGCTCCATCAGCTGATCCAGAATGCCGATGGCAAGCACACTGTCCACGACGATTCTTGCCCGATGGATAATTGCCGGATCATGACGCCCCTGAATCTGAAGCTTCACTGCTTCGTGAGTCTTTAAATCCACCGTATTCTGTTCCTTATATATAGACGCTGTCGGCTTGATAACCGTACGGATGCGAATCGGCATTCCATTGGAAATCCCGCCATTGATTCCACCATTGTTATTTGTAGCGGTATGAAATCCCTTGTCATAGGTGATCGGATCATTGGCTTCACTTCCATACACATCCGAAAATCCAAAGCCCAGACCGAATTCAATTCCCTTTACCGCTGGAACACTGAATAACAGATGACTCAGTGTGCTTTCCAGCGAATCGAAGAACGGTTCTCCCAGACCTGCCGGAACGTTCAGAATACAGCTCTCCAGAATACCGCCCACACTGTCGCCTTCATTTGCCGCTTCCTCTATCATCGCTTTCATATCTGCAGCTGCTGTATCATCCAGTACCGCAAAATCCATTGTATTGACACGTTCCATCTGTTTCTGTAATTCCTCTATATTCTCAGAAAACGGAATATCCTCTATGGTTCTGCTTTTCTGAATATGGCTTCCTATCAGAATTCCCTTTTCCTTCAGTACCTGCATAGCGATTGCACCTGCCGCTACCAGCGGCGCAGTGATTCTGCCGCTGAAATGACCGCCACCGCGATGGTCCTGCCAGCCCATATACTTTTCATTGGCAGTATAGTCTGCATGAGAAGGGCGCAGCCGATATTTCGTCTTTTCGTAATCATGACTTCTTGTGTTTGTATTTTCAATGAGAATCGTCAACGGTGTACCGGTTGTATGACCATTGAAATAGCCACTGACGATATGCAGCTCATCTGCCTCTTTTCGCTGTGTGGATATTCTGCCCTTTGCTTTTCGCTTTTCCATGACGGAGGCTATAAAATCCATATCCAGTTTAATTCCCGGCGCAAGACCGTCAATCACGCAGCCGATGGCTTCCCCATGGCTTTCTCCAAAAATTGTCACAGAATAATTATGTCCGAATGTATTTTTCATGCTTGTGTTCCTTTCAATATAGTACGTACTTCATCAAGCGGGGTTTCTATCAGTTCCGCTGTTCCTGCCTTTGGAACATGAACGATCGTTACATGATCACCGTCCGCTTTCTTATCTCTGCATAAAAGCTGATATACCGCTTCCGGGTCAAAGTCCACATGTGTGGGGATACCCAGACGCTCATACACGCTTATAACACGCTGCTTCAGCTGTTCATCCTCGATAAAATACAGCATTCCCAAAGCAACACATTCCCCGTGCAGATACTCACTCAGGTGATAATAGCTTTCAATGGCATGTCCGATGGTATGACCGAAGTTCAGAATCTTACGCAGTCCCTGTTCCCGTTCATCCTGCTCGACAACACTCTTTTTCACATACAAAGCTTTTTCAATAATCGTATCCAGATCTTTTTCAATATCTCCATGCTCAAACAATGCAAACAGGGAGGCATCATAGATCAGTCCGGCTTTCAGTGCTTCCATCAGGCCGTTGATATAGTGTCTTCTGGGAAGCGTATGCAATGTTTCCGGATCGATAAAGACCATTTTCGGCTGATAGAAGGCACCGACGATATTTTTAACCTCATCCAGATTGATAGCAACCTTTCCACCAATACTGGAGTCTATCTGTGAAAGTGTGGTTGTCGGTATCTGTATGAAGTCGATTCCCCGCATATAGGAGGCTGCCACATAACCTGCCAGATCACCGACAACTCCTCCTCCAAGAGCGACTACACAATCCTTTCTGGAAAACTTGTGTGCCAGCAGATCCTCATTGATTTCCTTGAAGACGGCAAGGTCCTTGGAATCCTCCCCCTGTTCTATGACATGCACATACCCTTTCTTACATTGTTCCCGTACGATATTTGCATAGGCCTCCGGTACGCCGCTGTCTGTAACAATCATCACCTTGCGGTTTAAATCAATATAGTCATTTAAACGATACAGTATCCCGTGTTCCATCAGGATGTCATATCCGTTCTCCTTTAAATCAACGTGTAATTTCATAACAATATCCTCCCTTTTATGAAAAAAAAGCATCCTGTGTGTATCGCAGATGCTTTTGTGTGCTCGTTATAAAGTGAAAATAACCATGACTTCTTCAATGGCTTTATAACGGACTATTCAAAGTAATAAAAGTATGCTTTCTGTATCATGGTCAAATCACTCCAATTACCAATATGATAATATACTTTATGCATAATTACAAGAAAAAAACACAAATTTATGAAAATAATTTCAGTTTATGAAAATGTAATGAAAACATGATGCCGCTATTGCTGATGACAGAGTTAAGACGGTATAGGAGGACTCTATATAGCTATCCGTTACAGCACAATGAGTTTTGGATGATACTATTTGCACACAATTTGTAAAACTTTTCATAAATTTATGTAAGTTTTGGATTTATGATAGGAACTTAAATGGAAATATTGTATAATATTGAGGAAACAGGGGTGAGTTTATGAGTTTATTGGATGATGCCCGAAAACGGATCAATGCGATTGATGAGGAAATGGCAAAACTTTTTGAACAGCGCATGCAGGCGGTTGAAGATGTTATCCGTTACAAACAGGCGCATCAGATGAAGGTTTTGGATACATCAAGAGAACAGTATGTTATTGAACATAATACAGCATTTATCCAGCGTGAGGAATACAGGGACAGCTACATAGAATTTATCAGTGAAATGATGGCAATCTCTAGAAAATATCAGCGATCGATCATCAACCGGGATCTTATCGGTTATTCCGGGACAGAAGGAGCATTTTCCCATATTGCTGCTGAGCGGGTGTTTTTGGATCACCGAAAGAAAAGCTATGCCTCCTTTGAAGACGTATTTCATGCAGTAACGGAGCGGGAAGTGGCCTATGGAGTCATTCCGTTTGAAAATTCATATACTGGTGAAGTGGGAGAGGTACTGGATCTTCTGATGCGTTATGATGTATATATCAATGATATATACGATTTGCAGATATCACAGAATCTGCTAGGTGTAAAGGGAGCATCTCTAGCGGATATCAAACAGGTGTATTCCAAGGATCAGGCGATATATCAGTCAAAGAAATTTCTAGAGGGACGCGGCTATGAGCTGATACCATATCCGAACACTGCGCTTGCGGCAGAGTATGTTGCGAAAGAAAATGATAAATCCAAGGCTGCCATTGCCGCGAAGGAAAATGCAGAGCTGTATGGTCTGGATATACTTGCGGAGGATATCAATACAAGTGAACAGAATACGACACGCTTCATCATCATCAGTAAACAGCTGATACAGCAGGGCAATCGCTTCTCGCTCGCTTTTACAACACACCACAAGGCAGGTGCACTCGTACATGCGATGAATATTATCGCTCAGTATGGATTTAACATGCAGAGTATTAAGTCCAGGTCGATAAAGGAACGTCCATGGGAATACTATTTCTATGTGGAAATAGAAGGAAATCTGAAGGATGCAAAGGAACAGCATCTGATCCACGATTTAAAGGAAGCATGTGAAGAGGTAAAGATACTCGGAGCATATCAAAATGATGAAAGAAAGCAGGGATGAATATGAGTTTTGTGAAACAGAACGTCAATAAGGCGCCAATCGAAGATACAGTATTCGCTATTGTGAAAAAGGCAAAGGAAGCCAAGGCTGCCATCGGTGCAGAGCAGGTTGTCGATGCGACCATCGGCTCTTTATATAATGAAGAAGGGAACATCGTTGCCTTTGACAGCGTGTTTACACCTTATAACGAAATAGCAAAGGAAACAAAGGCTGCCTACGCGGCCAGCTTTGTCGGCAATGATTCTTTCCGTAAGCAGGTTTATGAATGGATCGTAGGCGGCACGGGCTCAACTCTGGCACACAGTGTGATTGCCACACCGGGGGGAACCGGGGCAGTAGCGATCACCATGCAGGAAATACTGGATGAAGGGGAAACAGTTATTCTCCCTGAAATCGCATGGGGCAGCTATAGGCTGATGGCGACCATGGATAATCTGAAGGTGAAAACCTATTCTCTGTTTGAGGGAGATCATTTCAATGTAGAGTCCTTAAAGGAAGCCTGCCGTGAGGTTATGAAAACGCAGAAGAAGCTGCTGCTGGTAATCAATGATCCATGTCATAATCCAACTGGTTACTCTATGAGTATGGAGGAATGGCAGGAGATTGTGGCATTCCTGAACGAATGTGGAAAGGAAGTGCCGGTGGTGCTTCTCAATGACATTGCTTATATTGATTTTTCTTATGATTTAGAGCATTGCCGAAATTATATAAAGACATTTAATGATTTTTCAGAAAATGTTATGGCTGTAATTGCCTTCAGCTGCAGCAAGGCGCTGACCTCCTATGGCTTGCGTTGTGGTGCCGCTATTCTGTTAGCACAGACAAAGGAAGCCGTACGCGATGTGGAAATCGTATTTGAGAAGGCGGCCAGAGCTACCTGGAGCAATGTGCCAAATGCTGCTATGGAAAATTTCACATATGTTACAACAACCAATTATGATGCATATATGAAGGAAAAGGCGATGTATGTGGAGCTTCTGAAAAAGAGAAGTGACATCTTTACAGAAGAAGCAGATGCCTGCGGATTGGATTACTATCCTTATAAAGAGGGCTTCTTCGTAACTGTGAGAATCGAGGACAATGCATTGCGTGATGTTTTCCACGAAAGCCTGATGAAGCAGCATATTTATACAGTAAAGGTAAATAAGGGCATTCGTGTTGCGGTGTGCTCCCTAAGCAGTGAGAAATGCAGAGGGCTTGCGAAGCGCATGAAGGAAATACTTGATACATGTAAATAGAAGCATATTACATTAGCATGAAATAGATAAGCAGACCGGGTATTGCGGTCTGCTTTTACGCTTTTCGTAATCCGATGTATTCACTTTGTATATCGTTTTTTTAGCTTTTTTCAGTTCAAAAAATATAATCGGTAAATCGCTTTTTGTAATTATCTTCGCATTCTGACTTTAAAAGCTGCATCCTGAATACCATCTTCTAAATCCGGTAAGACATTGTAAAAAGTGCCGTTTTTTTCCTGCTGCTTTTCTGAATTACTATCATGGAGATACGGAGCTGTTATATATGACAAAATCAAACACGCCTGTTGTTGTCTGTCTGTCTGGGACAAGTCACCATGAACGCTTATTCCCATACATAATTCCTTCATCAGAGTCATTGTTATCGTTCAGTACTTCTCAGCTTCCTGTAACTTTTCCACCCTTATAATGACGTAGTTTTGCAGCTTTACCAACCATTTATAATTTCAATTTTACAATTTTCACATCTTTTCAGTATTCGAAGGAATATGTAAATCAGAATATACATCATAGAAACCAAATTCGTGCAGTTCGAATGAAGGTTATGGTATAGTATAAGAAAAGAAATGAGGGATAGCATGATACTTTTTGTAAGCGGACGCTGTGATATACCGGCATTCTACAGCACATGGTTTTTCAATCGGCTTCAGGAAGGCTTCGTGGATGTTAGAAACCCGTTCAATCCTCATCAAATCAGTCGTATTTATCTGAATGAACAAAATATTGATGGTATTCTGTTTTGTACAAAAAATCCGATTCCCATGATGAACAGACTGGAGGAAGTACCCTTTCCCTATCAGTTTCAGATTACGCTGACACCTTATCATGAGGATATCGAGGAACATGTAGCATCCAAAAAGGAAATCGTAAATGCGGTAAGAGAAATGTCACTGCGACTGGGAAAGGATCGTATAATCGTTCGCTATGACCCGATCCTGCTTACTCCCAAGTATACCGTGGAGTACCATCGGCGGGCATTTGAAAAGCTGTGCAGCCAGTTGGAGAGCTATGTGGACACAATTATCATTTCATTTGTGGATATGTATAAGAATACGGCAGGCAATCAGAAGCGTATGCAGCTACAGGAAATGCGCCGACAGGATATGCTGGATGTCGGAAAGGCACTGGGCAGTGTCGCTGAGCGCTATGCTGTACATGTACAAACATGTGCAGAGGATATTGATCTTTCCCCCTATCATATTCACAAGGGACTCTGTATGGATCGTAAAAAGCTTGAGAGACTGGTACAGCATTCCTTGGATCATATTCAGGGAAAGGGTGTGCGATCTGTCTGTGGCTGCATGCCGACGGTTGATATCGGTGATTATAACTGTTGTCCGCACGGCTGTCGGTACTGCTATGCCAATTATAATGAAAAACAGATTGCGGAAAGAATGAAGCTCCATGATCCGCAAAGCAGCGTCCTGCTGGGACACCTTGATGAAGAGGACAAGATTACGATACGGGAGGATAAGCATATCCGTCAGATTTCACTGCTGTAGGACGAAAATATTTTCAGGTATGATAAGGAAATCCTAACTTGAAGTTTCTATTGCATAGCTTGTTCTATCCATGCCATTTTCTTTTTGTTCGTGATTCATAGCGTGGTATAATAAACACACAAGGGAGAATGAATTGTTTGCCAATTGGTATAGAGAACTTCAAACTATGATAGATGAAGGTTATTATTATGTTGATAAAACCCTATTCATTAAGGAAGTGCTTAATGAAAAAGTTGCACTGTACACAAGACCGCGTCGGTTTCACAGAATAGTATCGCGATACCTTTGGTATCCGACAAGAGGCGCGCTAGTAGCGGGAAAAACATTAAATATGAGTAGGCGCTGCCCGCCCAGGCGTGCTATATTATTTCTTTTCTATGAAAGAGAAAGAGAATGCGTATCTTTTTGATAATCTTGAAATTTCAAATGATTGTGATGCTTTGCTTCATCAGCATGCATATCCAGTTGTATTTATCACCTTAAAGGATATGAAAAGAGCTGATTATAAGATGCAGATTGAGAAATTCAGTTTTATAATTTCAGACATTGTTAATGCAAATTCGGAATTGCTGAATAGTCCAATGTTAAATACTGCACAGAAAAATTTGTTGACACAGTATCAAAATGAGACCTCAACCATAAGCAACTTAATGGATGCTTTGTTTAAAATCAGTATTTGTATGCAACTGCATTTTCAGAAAAAAGTCATTATTCTGATTGATGAATAGGCGCGCCCGCCCATGGCGTGATGTTCCTTTACAGACTGCATATTTGAATGGCTACTATGATGAAATGGTAGACTTTCTCAGGCATGTGTTTAGTGCAGCCCTTAAAACAAATGATGCTTTAGAAAAAGGTATTTTGACAGGTTGTAGACCTAAAGCCGATGGCAGAAAAGGCTTGTGAACAAATCAAAAATCAGAAATATATAGAGGGATTGTATGCAGATAGCTATGAAGATATTATAGGATATGGAATAGCATTCCATAAAAAGTCCTGTGTAATTACATCCTTGAAAGATATTTGAATGCTTTACATTAAAAAAAGCTGTGATAACTAGAAAGTCTGGTTTCACGGTTTTTTTAAATAATTGTTTGCTATTTTTCATCGCTTATTTGTTAGTCGAAATTATAATGTTCTCTGAAACCTCTTTATTGCGTCTTATGATCCAAAAATTATCATAATAAAGATGCAAGAAAATGCTTTTTATGGATATAGGATGCGTATGGAGTTGATATAATACGATATGATAAATAAATTGGATAGGATAATTTTGAAAGTATATAGTTACAAAGCATGAAAAAGAATACGCCTATATTCTGAATAAACCGCATACATATCCCGTAGTTTCCTCAGGAATCCGAAATTGAGAAAATCAGATAAGAAAATTCACTTTATCTATTGTAATAAAATCAGGTTTCTAGTAAAATAGACATGTATTGACATACATGCTTGTATATACCCTGTAATAAGGTCAGGGAGTTTCTAGCCGTTCACCGTAAACGAACGGGCTACAAGCAAACAATTACTCTTTCTTTTTGTTCTGGGACGTACTTGTTTGCTTTTTATATTGCAGGCAGGTGCGTCTTTATAATTTTTATAGGAGGTCTTACTTATGGTCTTAAGAAGATACGCTATAACAATTACACAATTTAACGGTTTTTAGTGTACATATTGGTGAAAACGATATGTATTTTTTTATTTCAAGGAGGAAAAACAAATGAGTGAAATCAAACCTGTCGTCAGTATTTTAATGGGAAGCCGTTCCGACTTGCCAACAATGGAGAACTGTTTCAACCAGCTGAAGGAATTCGGTATTCCTTTTGAAGCACACGCATTAAGTGCCCATCGGACACCGAATGAAGTTATCAAACTGGCAGAAGGTGCCAAGGATCGTGGAATCAAGGTTATTATTGCGGCTGCAGGCGGAGCTGCTCATTTGGGTGGAGTTATCGCATCCAGCACAACACTGCCGGTAATCGGCGTTCCGATTCAAACAAGTGCACTGGGTGGAATGGATTCCTTGCTGTCCACTGTCCAGATGCCTGGAGGAATACCGGTCGCAACAGTTGCAATCGGAAAAGCAGGCGCAAAGAATGCCGCTATTCTGGCAGCACAGATGCTTGCGTTAAGCGATGAAGCAATGGCTGAAAAAATGGTCGCATTCAAGGCTTCCATGGCAGAAAAAGTAATCAAAGATTCCGTGATTGAAGTGGAATAGGGAAAGGTGAATATACTATGAATTATCGCGTATTTGTGAAGAAAAAGGAAGCATTTCAGGTGGAATCCGCTTCTTTGTTTCATGAACTGAAGCAGAATCTGAATCTTGCAGGATTGCAGGGTGTACAGATGTATAACGTATATGATGTATTCCATGGGGATAAACATGACATGGAGCTTCTGAAAGAAAAGGTTCTGAGTGAGAAAGTAACGGATGAGGTTTTTGATGAAATTGATCTGAAGGGAAAAACCTTCATTGCATATGAATGCCTGCCAGGACAGTATGATCAGCGTGCGGACAGCGCACAACAGTGTCTGATGCTGTTGAATAACAAGCAGGATGTTGTAATCAAAAGCGGACGTATCGTCATTCTGGAGGGCAGTGTTACAGATGCAGAAATTCAGGCTGTCAAGAAATACCTGATCAACCCGGTAGAGATGAGAGAAAAGGATCTTGCCGTACTTGGGTATGAGGAGGATGTGGAGATTGAACCGGTACCTGTTTTAAGTGGCTTCCGTGATCTGGATGAAGCAGGTCTGGAGGCATTGCGCAGTGAACAGGGGCTGGCTATGACGCTGGCGGATGTACAGCATATTCAGAAATACTTCAGGGAAGAGGAAGAGCGTGATCTGACACTGACAGAGCTGAAGGTACTGGATACCTACTGGTCTGATCACTGTCGTCATACAACCTTTGAAACGATCCTTCAGAATGTAAAGATTGATGCAGGCAGTCTGCAGGATACCATACAGAAGGCATATGAGCTGTATCTGAAGCTGAGAAAAGATGTACATGATAATAAGAAATTTGTGACGCTGATGGATATGGCTACCATCGCGGGTAAATATCTGCGGAAAACAGGTAAGCTGGATGATATGGAAATCAGCGATGAAATCAATGCATGTTCCATTGAAGTAACCGTGGATGTAGATGGTGAGGATCAGCAGTGGCTGTTGATGTTTAAAAATGAAACACACAATCATCCGACGGAGATTGAACCGTTCGGCGGTGCAAGCACGTGCATCGGCGGAGCAATTCGTGATCCGCTGTCCGGAAGAAGCTATGTATATCAGGCAATGCGTATCACAGGTGCCGGAGACATTACAAAGGATATTAAAGAAGCACTTCCAAACAAGCTGCCGCAGAGCCGCATATCAAAGGGGGCTGCCGCAGGATATTCCTCCTACGGGAACCAGATTGGTCTGGCAACTACCTATGTAAAGGAAATCTTCAATGACGGCTATGTCGCAAAACGTATGGAGGTAGGTGCAGTCGTAGGCGCCGCACCAAAAGAAAATGTTGTGCGTAAAAAACCGGAAACCGGAGATATTGTCGTACTGATTGGTGGAGCAACCGGTCGTGACGGTGTCGGTGGAGCAACCGGTTCTAGTAAGGAGCATAACGATACCTCTCTTACAAAATGTTCCAGCGAGGTTCAGAAGGGAAATGCGCCAATCGAGCGTAAGCTGCAGAGATTGTTCCGTAATCCGAAGGCAACGAAACTGATCAAAAAGGCAAATGACTTCGGTGCCGGCGGTGTGAGTGTCGCAGTAGGTGAAATTGCGGATGGATTGAGAATTGACCTGGATAAGGTTCCTGTAAAATACAGTGGTTTATCCGGAACAGAGCTTGCCATTTCTGAATCACAGGAACGTATGGCTGTTTTGATTGAAGCGGATAAATTTGAGGAATTCAAGCAGCTTGCATATGAAGAGAATCTGGATTCCTGCATTGTCGCAGTCGTTACAGAGGAGCGCCGTCTGGTGATGAGCTTCCATGGAGAAGAAATCGTAAACATCTCCCGTGATTTTCTGGATACCAACGGTGTCCGCGGACTCCAGGATGTACTGATCCGTGAGGGCCTGAGTGATACCGACCCATTCCACAGCAAAGTGACCTCTGTGGAAGAAAACCTGAAGCAGCCCAATGTGGCGTCCCAGATCGGACTTGCGGAAATGTTTGATGCTTCCATTGGAAAATCAACCGTCCTCATGCCATTTGGCGGAAAATATCAGTTAACGGAAACTGAAGGAAGTGTACAGAAGCTGCCGGTATTCGGCTTTACCAATACATGCTCCATCATGACACACGGCTATCATCCGGAGCTGTCGCTATACTCTCCGTATCTTGGTGCCAGCTATTCTGTTGTTGAAGCACTTGCCCGTGTTACTGCCATGGGTGGCAACTATGAAACCTGCCGTCTGACAAATCAGGAGTACTTTGAGCGACTGCATACCGATCCTGAAAAATGGGGAAAACCAATGCAGGCACTGCTGGGGCTGATTGAAGCGGAAATGGCATTTGAAACTCCAGCCATCGGTGGTAAGGATTCCATGTCCGGAACATTTAACGACATCAATGTTCCGCCAACCTTGATTACCTTTGCGGTCACAACGGAAAAAACAGAGCATATTATTTCACCGGAGTTCAAGGAAGCCGGACATCATATCTATTACATAAAGCATACACCGAACGATAATCAAACACCGAATTATGAAGAACTGAAAGCAAACTTCGCCAAGGTGCGTGAGCTGATTCGTAAAGGCGTGATTTGCTCAGCCGCAACTGTGAAATTCGGAGGACTTGCGGAAGCACTATGCAAGATGAGCTTCGGTAATAAAATCGGTGTTGAGGTGAAGACAAGCGAACATATCTTTGATCTCAGTATCGGAAGCATTGTTGTGGAGAGCAGTGAAGCGATTTACGATGAAGCATTTGTATTACTTGGGAAAACGACGGATGCCGACACGATCTGCATCAATGAGGAATGCATCACAATCGATAAAGCTATCACCGCATGGTGTGAGCGCTACAACACCATGTATCCAATGACAGTGGATCAGGAAAAGGGTGTTATTGAAACACCGGAGTATACTGCAAACGAGCGTGTTCATGCGAAAAAGACGATAGACAAGCCTAAGGTTATTATTCCGGTATTCCCTGGACAGAACTGTGAATATGATACAAAACAGCAGTTTGAGCGCGCAGGTGCGGAAGCTGAAATCTATGTCTTTAACAATCTGAATGTAGAAAGCATTGAACGCAGTTTGAAGGAGCTGAGTGAAAAAATTGCATCGGCTCAGATTCTGATGGTTGTCGGCGGCTTCTCCAGTGGGGATGAACCGGATGGAAGCGGTAAATTTATCGCCAATGTCTTAAGCAATCCTTCCGTAAACAAGGCTGTGCAGACACTGTTGGCAAATGATGGTCTGATTCTCGGTATCTGTAATGGATTCCAGGCACTGATCAAATCCGGTCTGCTGCCATATGGAGATATTACCAAGCTGAGTGAGGAATCACCAACTCTGTTCAGAAACAATATCAATCGTCATGTATCCCATATGGCGACAACGAAAATAACCTCCAACAAATCACCATGGCTGTCCAGCTTTACACCGGGACAGGGACATTCCATCGCGATGTCACATGGCGAAGGTAAATTTGTCGTTAGTGATGAGGTTGCTAAGCAGCTGTTTGAAAACGGACAGGTTGCTACACAGTATGTAGATCTGGATGGCAATCCAACGATGAATGGTACTTATAATATCAACGGTTCCAGCTATGCCATTGAAGGTATTACTTCCTTGGATGGCAGAATCTTCGGTAAGATGGGACACAGTGAGCGTTATGAAGACGGATTGTTTAAAAATATTGATGGGGATAAATATCAGAATATTTTCCAGAATGGTGTAAACTACTTCAGAAATAAATAAAAACAAAACCTATATAGGAATAGGCAAAATGCGTAAAAGAGAAGCAATTGAAGCAAAACCTATATAGGATAACGCAAAATGCGTAGAAGAGGAGCAATTATGGATATACAATCCTTACTGCCTTATATCGGTGGGGCGATCGTTATTATTTTGCTTCTTCTGATCGTAACAATAGGCTATGTTAAGGCACCGCCTGACACAGCCTATATCATTTCCGGTTTGAGGAAGAAAATTATCGTGGGAAAGGCAAGTATCAAGATTCCGTTTCTGGAGCGTTTGGATAAGCTGAGTCTGAAGCTGATTCCAATTGATGTTAAAACAAGCAGTATGGTACCTACCGCTGATTATATCAATATTCAGGTAGATGCTGCAGTAAATGTTAAGGTTGGCAGTGACAGCAATAAGCTGGAGCTTGCAGCACAGAACTTCCTGAATCAGAACAGTGACTACATGGCACGCGTTGCCCGTGAGGTTCTGGAGGGAAATATGCGTGAAATCGTTGGACGTATGCGTCTGGAGGAAATGGTGAGTGACCGTCAGAAATTCGCTGAGCTGGTAAAGGAAAATGCGATGCCGGATTTAGCGGCCATGGGTCTGAATATCGTCAGCTTCAATGTTCAGAACTTCACAGATGCAAACGGGGTTATTGACGATCTGGGTATTGATAATATTTCACAGATCAAGAAAAAAGCCGCAATCGCAAAGGCGGAAGCAGATAAGGAAATCGCTGTTGCGAAGGCGGATGCCGATCGTCAGGCAAACGATGCCAGAGTTGCGGCAGAGCGTGAAATTGCAATCAAGAACAATGATTTGAGTATCCAGAAGGCAGAGCTGAAAAAGGTTGCCGATGTGAAGCAGGCGACAGCAGATGCGGCTTATGAAATCGAAAAGGAAAATCAGAGAAAAACGATTGAGGTCACCTCGGCGGATGCCAATATTGCGAAGCAGGAACGGGAAGTTCTTCTGAAGTCAAAAGAGGCAGAGGTTAAGGAAAAGGCACTGGAGGCAGAGGTCAAGAAACAGGCGGAGGCTGAAAAATTCGCAATACAGCAGAAAGCAGATGCAGAGCTGTATACGCGTCAGAAGGAAGCAGAAGCAAAGAAGTTCGAAATTCAGCAGGAAGCGGAAGCACAGCGTGCAAAAGCGGATGCGGACCGATACAGCCGTGAACGGGAAGCACAGGGTATTCAGCTGGTTGGTGAAGCGGAGGCGGAAGCAATTCGCGCAAAGGGTATTGCCGAGGCAGAGGCAATGGATAAAAAAGCAGAGGCATACCAGAAATATACCGGAGCTGCCGTGGCGGAAATGCTGATCAAGGTTCTTCCGGATGTGGCAGGTAAGATTGCAGAGCCGTTAACACAGATTGATAAGATCACCGTTATCGGTTCCGGAAATGATTCCAGCAGCATTGATTCTGTGGCCGGAAATGTTCCCGGTGTCATGACGAAGCTGTTTGAATCCATGAAGGAAACGACCGGTATTGATCTTGGTGAAATCGTCAGAGCGAATACATATGATGCCAAGGTCACAAGAAATGTGAATTTCTCCGGAATCCCAGCCAGTGATAACGATACAAATGTTGTGGTACAGGCAGCGGACAGCGTAAGGAAGCAGGATGAAAAAAAGCCTGAAAAACCGGTAAAGCCGGTAGAGGAAAAACCGGTTGAAAAGAAAGCGGACAATGATAAAATGTCCTGGGAAAAATAAAAGAAGAAAGCGAGAACGTGTATGAGTGATAAGTATAGAGAAGCCGGAGTCGATCTGGAAGCCGGATATGAATCCGTTCGTCTGATTAAGAGTCATGTCGCTAGAACAAAGGTGAAGGGAGCAATTGATTCCATCGGAGCCTTTGGCGGTATGTATGATCTTTCCGTATTAAACATGAAGGAACCGGTTCTGGTAAGCGGAACCGATGGTGTTGGTACAAAGCTGCTTGTGGCATTTGAAATGGATAAGCATGACACAGTTGGTATTGATGCTGTGGCAATGTGCGTCAATGATGTTCTGGTACAGGGGGCAGCACCAATCTTCTTCCTGGATTATCTGGCAGTAGGCAAAAATGAACCAAAGAAAATCGAACAGCTGGTAAAGGGTGTAGCGGATGGCTGTGTGCAGGCAGAGTGTGCCCTGATTGGCGGGGAAACTGCCGAAATGCCGGATATGTATGATGTGAAGCATTATGATATTGCCGGCTTCTGTGTGGGTGCCGTGGATAAATGCAATCTTCTGGACGGGCAGAAAATCGAGGAAGGCAATGTACTGATCGGTCTTCCAAGTACCGGCGTACATTCCAATGGATTCTCTTTGATCCGCAAGGTATTGTTAAAGGATGCCAAGCTGGATCTGCATAAGGAGTATGAAGAAATCGGAAATCAGAAGCTGGGAGATGTGCTGTTAACACCGACGAAGATCTATGTCAAGGCAATCAAGCATCTGCTAGGCAAGGTTGATATCAAGGGAATGAGTCACATCACCGGAGGCGGCTTCTATGAAAATGTGCCTAGAATGCTGAAGGAAGGACAGGGTGTTACCATTGATACAACAGCTTATCCTCACAAGCCTATCTTTGATATGATTGCGAAATATGGAAATATTCCGATGGATGAAATGTGCAATGTATTCAACATGGGTATCGGCTTTATGATGGCTGTCGATAAAAAAGACGTGGACACCGTACAGAGCCTGTTGAAGGAAATTCATGAGGAATCCTATGTCATCGGTGAAGTTACAAATAGTGGAAGCGTGGATGTAAAATGGTAAATATTGCAATTTTTGCGAGCGGAAACGGCTCCAATTTCGAGAATATTATTCAGGAAATAAACAACGGTCATGTAAACAATGCAGTCTGCAAGGTTCTGATTATCGATAAGGAGCATGCCTATGCGAAAGAGCGTGCTGAAAAGCTGCATATACCCTGTGTATACGTAAATCCGAAGGCATATGCAGGCAAGGAGCCTTACGAACAGGAAATTCTGAGTATATTGAAGGAGCATCAGGTGGAGCTGATTGTTCTTGCCGGATATATGCGTTTTATCGGTAAGGTCCTGCTGGAAAGCTTTCCAAGACGCATCATCAATCTGCATCCGGCATATCTTCCCAATTTCCCGGGAGCCCACAGTATTCAGGATGCGTATGAGGCAAAGGTCGATTTCACAGGGGTTACCGTTCATTTTGTAGATGAAGGTGTGGATACGGGGGAAATCATCCATCAGGAAAAGATTACGATCGATTCCACCTGGTCACTGGAAACCCTGGAAGATCATGTGCATGCCCTGGAGTATGACATATTTCCAAAAGTAATAAAGCATGTATGTAAAATGATAGAAAGCGAGGAAGCATAATGAAGCGAGCATTAGTCAGTGTTTCTGATAAAACAAATCTGGTTCCGTTTGTATCTAGTCTGGTAGAGCTGGGATATGAAATCATCTCTACCGGTGGTACAAAAAAAGCGCTGGAAGCTGCAGGTATCAAGACAATCGGAATTTCTGAGGTAACGGATTTTCCGGAAATCATGGATGGGCGTGTAAAAACACTGCATCCAAAGGTTCACGGGGCATTGCTTTGTGTGAGGGATAACCCTGATCATGTACGACAGATTGAAGAGCTGGGAATCCAGTATATCGATCTGGTATGTGTGAATCTGTATCCATTCAAGGAAACCGTACAGAAGCCGGGTGTCAGTCATGAGGAAATCATTGAGAATATCGATATCGGCGGTCCAAGCATGCTGCGCAGTGCTTCAAAAAATTATAAGTTTATTCCGGTTCTCTGTGATCCGTCAGATTATGATGCTATAGTAAAGGAGCTGCGTGAAAACGGGGAAACTTATCTTACAACAAGAGAATACCTTGCAGCGAAGGTATTCCGTCATACCGCAAGCTATGACACGATGATTGCAAGCTATCTGACAGAAAGAACAGGCGAGAAATATCCGGAGAAGTTTACCATCACCTTTGACAAGGTACAGGAGCTTCGCTATGGAGAAAACCCGCATCAGAGTGCTGCTTTCTATAAGGGAATGAATCCACAGTATTCTCTGGCAAATGCAAAGCAGCTGCATGGCAAGGAGCTTTCCTATAATAATATACAGGACGGCAATGCAGCGATTGAAATTTTGAAGGACTTTGAAGGGCAGCCGGCAGTTGTCGGCTTGAAGCATATGAATCCTTGCGGTGTCGGTATCGGAAAAACGATTGAGGAAGCATGGGATAAGGCGTATGAGGCCGATCCGGTTTCTATCTTCGGTGGTATTGTTGCCTTCAATGAACCGATTCATGCGTCAGTGGCAGAAAAGCTGTCTAAAATCTTCCTTGAAATTATTATCGCACCTGCATTTGATGAAGATGCATTTGAAATTTTGTCCAAGAAGAAGAATATCCGTCTGATGCAGTTGGATACCTCATTGGAGGTAAATGCCAAATACAAGGTTACCAATGTAAATGACGGTCTGCTTGTGCAGGATATTGATGATCATAAAATTACAGCAGAGGATCTTCGCTGTGTGACAAACCGCAAGCCAACGGAGGAAGAGCTGGAACAGCTGTTGTTCGCATGGAAGGTGGTCAAGCATGTCAAATCCAATGCCATTGTTCTTGTAAAGGACAATATGACCATTGGTGTCGGTGCCGGTCAGATGAACCGTGTCGGTGCTGCGAAGATTGCCATTGAACAGGCAGGAGAAAAAGCAAAAGGCTCTATTATGAGCTCCGATGCGTTCTTCCCGATGCCGGATACCGTTGAGGAGGCTGTAAAAGCAGGCGTTACAGCTATCATTCAGCCTGGTGGTTCCATTAAGGATCAGCTATCCATTGACGTATGCAATGAGCATGGAATTGCGATGGTTTATACAGGAGTACGACACTTTAAGCATTAAATTATAAAAAGAGGCTTAGCAAAACAGATTCTTTCCACGTATAGAAAAAAGAATTCAACAGCCGTATGCTATAAACGGATTGAATTCTTAGCTTCTATAAGAGTGTATGAATTTGTGATGCAGCTTCTTTTTTTCTGTCCGCAGCTTTTGACTCTGTGAGATATCTGTATTTCACAATTTTCAAAAGACTGTGATCCATGGTTTTAAAGGTTTTATGAATGAGATAAGCAGAAACTGACAATATGCAACAAGCGGCTGGATGAAAGAATAATAACGTGGTCTGGTCTGTGGATAAGGGGTGATTTAATGTGCTTATCGTGAGAATACATAACAGTGATAAGAAAATTTCTCCACCAAGGCAGATCAGTATTTTATAGGTGCCTGCCTGTTTCAGAAAAAACTTTTTATAACTATGATATGATAAAAGCAGGAACAGGAGCAGCGCTGCAGGATAGCTGTCAATAATGATCAGGACATCAAATACAAATGCAGCAATCCATGCTGCATAGGGGATTGCGAATATTTTACCTTGCACAGACAGACCTCCTCATATATTTATTTCTTTACAGCTGGTCGATAAGGATCCAGCAGAGCTCGTAAATCCTTACCACTTTCATTTAGTTCATCCATTGTGATATCTTCTTTGATCATTCCATCATCTAGGACAACACAGCGGTCAATCACAGCTTCAATCTCTTCTATGTTATGCGTGGAAATCAAAATGATGACATCTTCTTTCACCTGCTCGATCAATTGTCTGACAGTATCCTCCTTGGCATAGATATCCAGTGTGGTAAACGGTTCATCCAGAATAATGAGCTTTGCGTTCATTGCAAATCCGGCACTGATTTCCACCTTTAGCTGCTGACCCTTGGAAAGCGTGCGTATAGTATCTGTTTTGCTTACCTCAAATTGATCGAGTAATTCAAAATAGCGTTCTTTGGAGAAAGCAGGATAATACAGAGATAGAAAATCTCCGTATTCCTTTGAAGATATATAGGGGAAATAACTGCCATCCTCTGTAATGAAGGCAACCTTGTCAAACTGCTCCTCTACGGATTTATCATTCCATGTAATGATTCCATCATCCAGAGGCAGAAGGTTTAGAATACCTTTCAGCAATGTAGTCTTACCGCTGCCGTTTCTTCCCAGAATGCCTGTAATCTCACCTTCTTGAAATTCAATAGTGGTATTGCGCAGACCCCGGTTATTGGAGTACAGCTTTTTTACGTTTTCCAGCTTCAGCATTTGTAACCTCCCGGCTGTTTATAATCACAGCATTTTTTAAGTTGTATGATAAATATTGCACTGTACAATAAGGAAATAAACAGCATGAGTAGATATGATTTCCATGAGGTATAGCTCAGATACATCAACAGCAGATAGCTCGGATACAGCCAACCACTCATGCAGGATATTTCTGATCGGCACGCATATATCACAGAGGTGCCGCCTGTAACAACAGATATATAAAAACTGATTAGAAACAGTATAGATGTAACAGAGGTAGGATATAAGAAGGGGAAAGCAAGCTGCATGGAAAGCATTGTTGTAAATGATTGATATTTCTCAGGGAGAAACAGATGCTGATTTTCCAGCAGCTGTAAGTGATACTGAAATCCAAAATATAAAATTGTTAGACTAATCAGATAAAAGACAAGCAATAGGATGGCCAACAGGAGAGCATCTGCGACAATGCGCGGCTTTTGTGTATAAGCCAGTAGCATCCATCGCGTCTTGCCCTGACGGTAATCAAACAGTGTCCGCAGGATATAGTAGAAAAATATAAGTACAAAGAAACAAACCGTAACACCATAAAAGAGGTTATAGACTAGCGGCAATAGCTCAATCCATGAATCGCTGCTGTATAGCAAACGGATATTTGATGCGATACTCTGCATGATGAAGGCAGAGACCATGAAATAGGCGAGAATGGTTATCAGCAGAATTCTCCAAAGGCGGCGTATATGTTGTATAAATTCACGTTTCAGCATGCTCCTTCACCTCCTGAATTTAACTGGAAAACAGTCCGCGGGCAGTTCTGTAAGAGAAGGCTTTAGTTTTAAGAAATCCAGAGAACCGACATACAGGGTCTTACCGTTTTCTATAACAAGGACCTTGTTCATAAAGTATTCAGCATCTGCGTTCATAGAAACATAAATTCTGCCATTCTTATATAAAATATCATAAATGCTGACATACTCCTGATTAACGCTATCTGAAAGAAGCTGCTTGTTTTTAACACTGATGAGCTGCATGGTATCTGTATTCAATATCTGAATAGTATCATCATAGCTGAAGCAAAGATAGTTGTCATTCTTATAAATGGTATCAAAATAATGGAAGTCCTTTATGCTGATTTCATCCTTCAAATTACCGTTAAGATCATACTTTGTGATATACAGCTTTTGATTTTTTTCGCTGAATACGAACAAATGGTCTGATGAAATCTGCAATGCAAGATAATTTCGGTCCATGCTTACGTTTGTCAGCTTTTCTGCCTTCAGAGATGTGCTCATATCGTAATAGCTATGCTCTGAATCTGCATTGATGCTATAGCTTTCAGGATATTTCATTTTTTTTGCACGGTAGATATAATTCTGACCGCTCATCGCCGTGGTACTCGGTGGAAGAATATAATAATACCCATTATGATAAACAGGCTGCGTGGTACCACCGGATTCTGCCATATCTTCCGGCTGAATCGATCCCGGAATGATCTGTTCTTCTTCAGTATTGTACGTACCGTCTTCTTTCAGAATATGCTCCTTATCTGCAATATAAGTTAACTCTGTCTTGATAAATCCGAAATCGTTAACCAGCTGTTGATTTTCTGTCACCATTACAGATACATACAGGGATGCTTTATTCAGCTTTCGTTTATAGTAGGCTACATCTGTCCGGTTTTGATCCTTTTCCTTCTCCCAGCCACTGATTACCTTGCAGTCATCCTCACATACATACGTGAAGGATGTATAGGAGGAGCTCGGATAAATCTGTGGTTTTGTAATCTTATGAGACTCTCTGGCACGCTCATCATAGGATATCAAAATGGATGCCTCCTCCAGATTTACGGTACCATCAAAGCTGACACCATGCAGTGCGGAGGCATTTCCTATTACATCCTGTAAAGGAAAGGCTGCCTGTCTGGCAATTATAAGAGGCAGGCTCAAACATAAAATGGAAACAAGAGCTATGAAAATCATAAAATTCGTTATCTTTTTCATTTCATCACCCTCCTTTTCCACATGAAGAAAGCCTTCAATTGTATTGCATGTATAGGGAGAAGCAGCAGCATAGCAGCAACTGCGTACCAGTCCTCAATTGCCTGAAAATCCGGCATCATTTGTGCCAGAATCAACTTAATAAAGAGGAAAATAATCAGAAGACCAACATATAGCAGTACTGTTTGTAATCCTTTATATGTTTCCATACCGATTAACAAAAGGGTACTGATACAGGTTAGCGTGATCAGCTTTAATAAATCAAGAAGAATGACAGCTGCAGTAAAGGGCATATAGGTAGCTGCGGTTGCCTGAGAAAGCTGAAAAAACAGAAAGGTGTTGCTTAGGAACGGCTGTTTATCTGCCATAAGGAAGTAAAGAGCAGTCCATGTCAGAAAATGCGTGCAAAGCAAACCGAGATAGGTCATGAATTGAAACAGCAGTTCACTGTAAAGAAAAGTGGATTTCCGGATTGGCAGAAGACGAATCCGGGTTAAGCCTCCTTCACTCATAAAGGTTTTATAGCGCTTCCTGTGTATCAGAAACAGGAGCAGAAAGCTTGGATAGAATGTCAGAAGCATAATAGCGTTGATATCCTCAGTAATTCCGATAAAGCATAGCGCGACCTGAACGAGGAAGATATCCACGTACAGGAATATGATCTTATTCACATAAGGCGCAGAGGTATTTTCAATAAATAAGCGAATCTCTTTCATCGCAGTCTCCTTTCTGTATTGCGTACGCAATACACTTGATGGAAATAAAAATTACGTGTTCCATAGCTTTGTAAGCCAGACAATCGTCTGCTGAAAATCCAGGCCGCTTGTCTGACACTCCTTTACAAATTCCTTCATCGTTTCCTCTATCATTTCACTGCGCAGCTTTTCCAGAATTTTCTCATTGACGATAACTACACTTTTCACATTGCTTATCGTCTTTATAATACCTTCATCTTCCAGCTGTTTATAGGCTTTTTGTACCGTGTTAGGATTGATGGAGAGCTGAAGTGCAAGCTCACGGCGGCTTGGCAGCTCTTCATAATGCTTCAGCTCATCCGCAAGGATTAGCTTTTTGATATAGCGACTGAGCTGTGGATACATCGGTTCTTTCTTGTTAAACTGTATATCCTGTAAGTTCATGCACATTCACCTCTCTTCAAGTGTATTATAACCGCAATACACTGTACAGTCAAGAAAAGCCTGTTTGTTTTTACAGACAGGCAGAAGGTAAATACATTAGAAATTGGTTTCCTCAGCATTAAGAACACCGGTTTTTATCCATTCTGATAGATACTCGCGAATCAGATGCTCGTGTGTGTTTTTATCATTGGACACATAATTCGCAAGGAATGTAGCGAGTGTAACATGCTCCGTACGAAAGGCTCTGCTTTTATCCTTTGTTGTGTTCTGAATCCAGAAAATATAATTGTATGCTTTATACCAGGGGGAAACATATACGTTTATATGATATTGAACATTTGAACGCATATCGATGTAGGCATGAAAAATAGGCTGCTCAGATACAATCATATGCTTATAGTTCTCGAATTCTTCCTTTTGCATCATACTGTCCTCCTTTCTTTTCATCACAGAGGTTAGAAAGCATTTGACAGCGGAACAACTGCGGATGGACTGACCTCTGTACTTAATCATAAAGAATATTATGAAAAAAACAAGCTTTCTGGGACAAGCGGTATTCTACAGGGTGGAAACGGTCATTTTATGCTGTTAAAATGAAAACTCTATGAGTTCTTTAGCTTTCAGAAAATACAGCATTGCAATTCCCTTTGAACCGTGGTAACATTTTATCGTGATAAAAAAGGGGAGCTGGAAACGGCTGAGAGGAAGCGCTCGCTTCGACCCATAACCTGATTCGGATAATGCCGACGTAGGGAACTGTGTACAATATGAGTGACTGCATATTGAGATATGGCCTGCGTTTGCTGTATCTCTTTTTTATTGCTGCATACGGAAGGGGAGCTCCAACCGTACAAAGAACTTCAGCGAGGGAGCCTGCCAGACAGGCTGAGAGGAAGCTGTATGGCTTCGACCGATCTTGGGATATCAACCGGAAAAGCTGTTTTCTTTGTGCTTCCTGTTCTTATCCCTAAGGAAAGCAAACAGGAGGTAAGTAGAAATGAAAAATGAGAATCGTGTTTTCCGCCATGTATTTCTGGCGATGATGGTGGCCGTCGGAGTTGTCATATCGCCAATTCTGCGTGTGGAGGGAATGTGCCCGATGGCACACTTTATCAATATTACAGTGGCAGTGTTGATGGGACCCTGGTATTCGTTTCTGTGTGCGGTACTGATCGGGGTGATTCGTATGGCAGTCATGGGGATCCCACCGCTTGCATTAACCGGAGCTGTATTTGGTGCAGCATTGTCAGGTATCTTTTATAAAATCAGTAAGGGAAACATATGGGCAGCTGTGCTGGGAGAGATTATCGGAACAGGAATCATCGGGGCGATTGTTTCCTATCCGGTCATGGCGTTGCTATGGGGAAGAAACGGTCTGACCTGGATGTTCTACGTTCCTAGCTTCTTTATGGGAACAGTTATCGGCGGTAGTATTGCATTCGTATTTCTGACATCCATGCAGCACAGCGGAATGCTGCTTAAGATGCAGAGAAAGCTGGGAGGAGAACGGAATGTACGAGAAACTCTGGAGTCTGAGAAAACAGCTGCAACACAGTCATAATCTGATTCACTGCATCACCAATCCAATCAGCATGAACGATTGTGCAAATGCTGTACTGGCACTGGGAGCGAAGCCGATTATGGCACAGCATCCGATGGAATGTGAACAGATTACCGCATGCAGTAAGGCACTGGCACTGAATCTTGGTAACTTTGATGACAGTCGTGCGATTGCTATGAAGAAAAGTCTTCATTGTGCAAATGAGAACGGTATTCCGGTTATTATTGATATGGTTGGTGCTGGCTGCAGTGACCTGCGTGAAGCGTTTGCAGAGAAGCTGTTGCATGAAGGTAAATTCTCCATTTTAAAAGGTAATCTTTCCGAGCTGAAGGCAGTTAGTGGCCGCGACAGTCATGCTCTGGGGATTGATGTGGGTGATGATGATCGGGAAGCTCCTGCAAAGAGTGCTGAATGGCTGGCTGAGCTTGCACGCAAATATGGTACTACTGTCTTGTGCAGTGGAGAGGTGGATATTCTAACGGATGGAAAGCAGATATATTTTGTAGAGAACGGGGATTCCATGATGACGCTTTGTACAGGAACAGGCTGTATGCTGAATGTGATTGCAGCAGCATTTTTATCCGTTACAGAGACTGCGCTTGATGCAGCATTGGCAGCGTGTATAACCTTTGAGCTGGCTGCGGAGAAAAGTGTTTCAATCACAGAGGGACCGGGCAGCTTTCATGCATCACTGTTTGATTCTTTATATGAAATAAATGCGCTGGATTTTGCGAAAGCAAG
This sequence comes from [Clostridium] innocuum, assembly GCA_012317185.1. NCBI lineage: Bacteria > Bacillati > Bacillota > Clostridia > Eubacteriales > Clostridiaceae > Clostridium > [Clostridium] innocuum. The sequence goes on from CP048838.1 coordinate 87,687, forward strand.
GATTAGGAGAGAGCTATGAGATTTGATTTAACATTATATCTGGTAAGTGATTCAACAGGTTTATCAGAAGAGGAGTTTCTTAGACGACTTGAACAGGCGTTACGCGGCGGTGTTACTCTATTGCAGTTAAGAGAAAAAAACAGAACAACGCTGGAATACTATGAGCTTGCCCGCAAAGTAAAAAAGCTGACGGATGCTTATGGGGTACCGCTTATGATTGACGATCGTGTGGATATCGCTCTTGCAGTGGATGCGGCTGGCGTCCATGTCGGTGCAGAGGATATGCCAGTCAAAGAAGCACGCAGACTCATGGGGCCGGATAAAATTGTAGGTGCAACAGCGAAGCGTGTGGATACTGCCATGCAGGCAGAAGCAGATGGGGCTGATTATCTGGGAGTCGGCGCAATTTATCCGACTACGACAAAGGTGAAAACAGTATTAACCAGCGTGGAAACACTGCAGGATATCTGTGCACATGTTTCAATTCCGGTTGGTGCTATCGGTGGCTTGAATGCAGAGAATTGTGAGATTCTAAAGGGAACGGGTATTAAGGGAATCTGTGTTGTATCTGCTATTATGAAGCAGGAAAATTCCTATGATGCAGCGAAAGCATTAAAAGCTAAAATCATGACAATCTGTAAATAGCATTGTGGATAAGATAAGAAAAAGACAACTTCTAAGGGGTTAAAAGCTCTTAAAAGATGTCTTTTTTATGAAGCTTCCTACAGCCTTTCAACAGTTATTGCAGATGCTTCAGATAATTCATACTGTGTAGTATTCAACCTTACCTTTCTGTTAACTTGTAATCCGATATAATATGAGGCACATTCTAGTTAGCTACTTCCGTAATTCTCTATATCATAGCTGTTATCTATTGTTATTCATATGAAAATATAGTAACAGGATATCCAAAAAAGCAGCTGTAAAAATCCCATGTATATAAAATGTGCATAAATATTTTTATTTGATAAATATCGTTTCGTTAGATTCAAAATGATGAGTGGTGCTATCGAAGTTAATAACAACAACAGCAAATAGAGAAAAACAGGCAGTTTCGTTAGCAGGTTAACAAAGCTTACTATGATACATAAATTTGTAAGAAATAAATATATCTTATGAAAACCGATCGTTGAATTTGATTTCAATCTTGAAAATGCAGAGGCATATACCGGTATCTTAAAGAGAAGTGGAAGAAACATAAGGAATTGAAATATTGATTCTAATTCTCCTTCTACAAATTTCATATAAAATCCTATCCTTTATATTGCTAAAACAATCAGATCAGGAGTCTTTGGAAAGTGTCAGATTGTTATCAGAAATATAATCTTTAATTTTTCCGTAAAACTTAAAGGTATGATATAGCCTTGTATCTTGAATGAAGGCTTCTGTAACATCTTTATTTTCCTCATTTACTACTCTATAGGATTTATCTCCTTCATAAATAGGGTTGATAAATCTTTTCAGATCATCGAATTCCGGATTCATAATGTACATTATATAACCAAAGCACACAATGCATACAATCGCCAGACATACATACCATTTTTTCAGCTTCATACAGCATCCTCCTTATTTGTTTTTTGTACAAGTAAAGCATTTGTAAATTCATCCTGTTATTGTAAGTTTCAGAAATAGCAAGGTGTGTAAATTCTTTATCATACACGCATCTCTGTATCACTTTCATACTATATCCTTACCTATGAAATGACCAGTATTTGGTATTGAATGGCATAATAGCGGGAATCAATGGTTAACAGAATATAAAGCAGTTAATTCGTATGTATGCCAGCTATGCAACCATCCTTCATGGTATAGACAGTATCGCAGCGCTTTGCCAATTCCATATTATGAGTCACAAATACAATTGCCTTCTCCTGCTTTCTTAAGTCTAAGAGTATCTGAAAAACGCGTTCAGAATTTTCGGCATCAAGCGCTCCTGTGGGTTCATCCGCCAGCAGTATCGACGGATTATTGACTAGCGCTCTTGCGATTGCAGTTCTTTGGCGTTCACCACCTGAAAGATCATGGGCTTTTTTCTTTAAAAGCTGCTGTATTCCCAGTGCTTCGCTCAAAGATGATAGTATCGTTTGCTGTTTCGTCTCCGGGATTTTCTTCTTACTATATACGAATGGCAATGCAATATTTTCCATCACTGTGTCCTGTTCCATTAACGCATATTCCTGAAATATATATCCGAAGCTTTCATTGCGTATCGCCGGAAGATCTTTTCCTTCTTTCACCTCCTGTCCGTTTATGATGATTTTTCCCTCATCCGGCTTCATGAGCAGACCGAGCATGTGAAGCAGGGTTGATTTTCCGCATCCGCTGAGACTGCAAATTGCAGTTATTTTATGCGGACAGATATCCATGCTCACATGATTAACTGCTGTAATTGCCTGTTTTCCCTGATGAAATCTTTTTGTTAAATCTTCACAATGTATGAGTGCCATAAAATTCCTTCCTTTCAGTTATCGCATATTTCAATAAGTAAATGTTCAAGCTCGATGGAGCGGATGCTAAAATAACAAATACCTCCCTGAACGAGCAGGAGAATAACAGCAGTTATTAGTATCAGTGCAAAGGACAGATCTTGTGCACTGAAGGTAAAAAGCAGAAGGAAGGGAAGGCCGAACAGGAATGTTATGTACCAATAAAGCCGAAGCCATATATTCTTTCTGCAAGCACCGTAAATCAGGTGAATTGTATATTCTTTTCTATTATTTCGAATCAATAGCTTCAATATATAAAAGAGAAAGATTATGCAGAATATAAACATGGCAGCATAATAAAGCAGAAAATACAGGTTCTCCTGATAGGTACTTTGATAAAGACGGCTTTTAACCACATTATTTTGCGGAACCATGGTTCTGGATTCAGGAAGAGAAGTAAGTAATTGATTTATTTCTGCATTCTGATTTTTTGTAATCGTCAGGTGATCCAGTATTTCCATGTCATAGCTGCTATCCATTGCGTGAAAGGAATTAAAATCACAGATCAGAACCAGCTCGTTGTCCAGGGATATCCTACCCATACCATTATCCAGATAGCTGCTTCCTTTTTTCAGCTTGTCGATTACCGGTATTTCTTTTCCATGGAAGGGGTAGCCTGTCTGATCTGATTGCTTATCATTACCAACAAGTATGCCGATTGCGTTTATATCTTTTCCAGTAAGTTGAAAGAAAGCCGGAAAGGAACCAAAGGCTATAAAATATTCATTTCCAACTTCATCAAAGTAATCGAATATATAAAAATATGCATTCCCGTTGTATCAAAGAGCTGTGGAAAGATACTGCAGAGTATCCCTGTTGCTTTCACTATCATCTACCTGAAAAGAGGAAAACTGTACCGGTGCCGCTTTCTGTATATGATTGAAAAACTGATACTCACGATAGCTGCTTGAAATCTGAGTGCTGAAGATACCGTAGCATGTCGCCGCAATCATAATTACAAACAGTGCCGTAGTGAAGGAGCGCAGCTTATGATATTTGATATCCTTTAATGCAAAGTGAATTTGCTTATTCATAAAGGTAGCCCTCCTTGTTGATGTTCCTGAAAAGGATGAGTATACACGCCGCTGTTAGAAATAGTAAGGAAATTAGCATTGCAAACAGGTTGATCCAGATGCTTTCACGGATAAAAGTCAGCTGTAGCTGTTGTATAATCCAATGATGAAATAAAAGAGCAGGGATACAGCCAATAAAGCCAAGAAAGAATATTTCACGCAGATTTTCTAGTAATAATGCTTTTCTGGACGCTTCCAGCGCCTGTTTTATAAAATATTCTCTTTTCTTACATGCAAAGGAATGGTAAATGAAATAGCTGAGACCAATGAAAACAAATACATAGGAAAACAGCATATAGGCAAAAAATGGATTGTTGATGATGCCGGATAATTTACTCCAATAGGAAAAGGTCTCTTCAGTGTATTCATAATGATGTATATCCAGATTCTGTCGTATAATATTTAACAGCTCATCCGAACCCTTGACAATGAGATTTCCCTGAAGCTTGGAATAGGAGAACAGATTATATATAAGATAATGGTCACTTGGGATTTCCTTCACCGCTCCAAGAACAGTGCCTGTTTCTATTTTATATAATTGAGGATGCTCAAACAAATATGAATTTTTCAGGATATAGGAATAACGCTCATCAGTAGAAAGGCTGTTTGCTTGAAACGTATTTTCAGGAAGTCCATACGCATTTATTAGCTTATGCGATGGGTCATACAATCCTAAACCAATATCATCAACAAAAATCAGTATATCGGTATCCTCATTCAGCGTTTCTCTAATAGAAGCATACAACTGCTTCCCTGAAAGTGGATGTGTGGTATCTGTTTCACGGATTTGCAGAAGCTTGTAGCCTGAGCGTATCTGATATATGTCATCCAGCACACCATTCCTGCATGTGATCAGAGATAAAAACATGATAACGGTAAACATGAGCAGAAAAGATATACAGATATATACAAATCTAGTTGCTCCCATAAGGTCTCATCAAAGCTGTGGTTTTTATTAGGGCTGATTTTTTCATTACAGTTATTTCCTTTTTGATAGCATATATATTGCAATATTACCTAATATAAGGATCAGCGCATTTAAATTAAAAGCAATAGAGGATGTTATTGTGTGACAATCATATAAATAACGTATTGTAAATAGTGAGATAAGACCTAATGCTATAATCATCAATATAATATATAAATTTTTCATATCAAGCCCTTGTTACCCTATATTCCCAGTAGCCACTATTGCATGGACCTGAATAACTAGGCTCACAGCCAGGTATTTTTCCAGGTATGAATCTTCCAGTTAATTCATATTTAACAAGATTTTTTTTCTTAGTGCCTAAATATCTCAGTGCTATTCTACATGCATCTGTTCCAGTTACATAATATACTGCAGAACAAACCCCTACTGCATTCCATATAACCTTGGCAATCGTGATCCATGCGATACGTGTTTTTCCGGTGCTTTTAATATCAAAGGTATTATCATAATTATGACCGTAGTCTCGGATAATTATAGCATCATTTTCCAGATAAGTAACTTCGACATTCTCTTCAAACATTTTTACCTCATTACCGCTTTCATTGATTACTTTTGAAGGCGCTACTGTGCAATCGGAGCAAGGTTCTGCGCCATAAATTTTAAATGCATTTGAATTTAATGCAACATTTATTAACAAAGCTGATAATAACAAATAGCATATGATTTTTTTCATAATATACTCCTTTCCCACTTGAAAATTAAACAAACGTTTGTATATACATATATTACTGCTTCAACGTATGAAATCAATAACTTTGTCATCTAAAAGCATTCCTTGTCATCTAAGGGGATGAAATATCACGTTGACAAATCAAATATGTATAGTAATATGTAGATGATAAGGGATATGAAGGGGAGTGTAGCATATGGGGAAAAGAAAACTGTTATTATGTGATGATGAATTGTCATATGCTGAAGATATTAAGAAAGTGATCGATGATTTGTATCCTGATTTATATGAAATTCAGACAGCAACAGATCAAAGCTTTGATATTGATGCACAATTTGATATTTATTTTTTGGATATAGATATGCCTAGTATCTCAGGTTTTGATTTAGCAGAGAAAATTCATAATCGTTATCCGGAGGCATTAATTGTATTTTTGACTACACATGAAGAGCTTTCCATGGAAGGCTACCAATATCAGGCATTTCGATTTATAAGTAAATTACGTCTTGATAGTATGCTCCCCAGAGTATTAAAAGCGTTAAAAGAGTATTTTGAACAATATGACCAGATGATATATGCAAAAGATGAAAATGATGCCACTGTGCCATTACTGATTAAAGATATCACCTGTTTATTGGCAAAAGGTAATTATACGGATTTCAATACAGAAAAAAATGTGTTTAGTAAAAGAATCAAAGTGAAGGAGTTTTTGAATAGCTATAAGACAGAGGTTTTCATACCTATAGAAAGAGGTCTATGGGTAAACATGCGACATGTAAAAAAATATGACCCAAAAACAGGAGTATTATTTATACAGGAAGGTGTACACCTAACAGTAACAAGAAAATATAAAGCAGAATTTTTAAAACAATATATAAAAAGAGGCACTTTTTGTACTTAGATGACAAAAAGTGTTTTTAAATGACAAATATATTGTGGTCTTTTTAATAAATAATTATGCTATAGAAGAAAGACGAGGGAGTGTTTATATGATGAAGAAGCTGTTAATGGTATTGTTTTGTTTTCCAATTCTTTGCAATATCAATGTATTTGCATCAGAGTATGTGCAAGATGAATTACTGGAAGAGGATTTAGATTTGACAGAAGAAATTGAAATGTTTGATTCCTTTTATCAACAGCCGGACCGCTATATTTTTCAGGATATCAATGGTGATGATTTAAACGGTTTTGTTATGCAGTATAAGGATGAATTCTATAAGAATCAATATCAGACCACTGATTTCCTTATGGAATATGTTAGAAGTGTACAGGACTTAGGAAGTGTTATTTCATACTATTCAGGAAGATCAAAAACATGGGCTAATCAGAAGGTCTATTATACAAAAACCAAATATGCCGTTTATAGTGCTACTGGAAGTTATACAGTAGCAAATAACAAAATCACAGCAGGGAAATGTGCTACAAAAATAATCACAAAAAATAATATGATGTATAATATTTTAAGCACATCTTATTCAATAGAAAAAAATGGAAATAAAATCACTTATACAATTACTCATAGTATAAACAGGAAGATTGTTAAGACAAAGCACGCTATCATGATATAGTTATATTATGTTATAATAAAATTGGTGATAGCTATGGAATACATTGATGCTTCTTTGATTATAACTATTTTGCTGTATTATCTTATTTCTTTCTATATAAAATAATGGAACTGAAAATAAATAAAAAATCAAAAAGGCAAACCTTAATCTTCTTATTATTTCTTTTGATTTTATTCATTGGAAATCTAGCTGTTTTTGCTTTTATTTCATGGGAAGATGAGTTTGGGATTGTTAGATACTATCCGGATATTATAGAAGATATTCTTATGATGTTGATTATTATAACTGTTTTTCACACAAATATATGGAAAAGCATATATTACATCGTTTTCGGTTATGTGTTCGTATTGTCAGTACAGCTTTTAGGAGGAATCATTGATTTCATATTATTAGACTCTATTTTTCATATCATTTTAACGCCTGATCAGGAAGCGATATTATATTTATTAGAAATAGGTCTATTATTCATTATCTACCTGATTATTAAACACCGAAATAATCGCCAGTACATGATTGATGAAAAAGACTGGCCTTTATTTGCCGTACTGGCAATTATTGTATGTGCATATTTCTATTATATCCAGAATGTTGTACCATATATCGATCCGGAAAACAGTATCATGTATGTATCCATGGATTACATTCAACTTGGTTTTATGGTTGGGATATTCTTTCTGTTTGGCAGATATCATATCATCTTGGGGAAAAAGAGTCAGGAGCTTCTAAATACACAGTTGAAGCTGCAAAGTGAAGAATTTCAGTTGAAATTAAGAGATGAGCTTACACATGCGAATACAGAGAACAAAAAGCTTCGTCATGACCTTAAGCATCACTTTACGGTACTTCAGAGTAAAATTAAAGAAGATCCTGAATATGCATTGGAATATGTTAAACAGCTAAGTGACCATGTGGAAATTGTAACGTATGCAAATACAAACAATGAAATCCTGAACTATATTCTGAATACAAAGGCCGCAATAGCACATCAAATGGACATACCATTTGAATATAAAATAAGTGATGCTCTCTTATTTATTAATGATTTTGATTTAATATCCATATTGGGAAATGCATTGGATAATGCAATCGAGGCACTGCAGTTTGTGAAGGAAGCATGGATTCATATGGAAATTGCGAGCTATGAAGACACGGTCATTATTAAGATTGAAAATCCATGCGACTCTGCAAGAATAAAATGGAATGATGATGTATTATCAACATCAAAAAAAGATAAAGATAAGCATGGATATGGACTGAAAAATATAAAAGAGCAATGTGAGAAATATCAGGGCTCTATGGAAATCAATATAGAAAATGCTATATTTCAGCTGATACTGTCATTTCTTAAAATATAGAGGTGTCTAGGAAGGACACCTTTTATAATGTTTGTTTAAATGACAAAACTTGTGCTTAGATACCAAAACAGTAGTTAAAATAACGTTTTTTTGTTATGATGCACTTGGGGTGGTACTATGCAAAATCAGGAAGTTATGAAAGAAGAATCTGTTGGCTTTCTTTTAATTCAATATAAGTATGTTCTTGAATATCTGCAGCTTTTAGCTGAAGATAATTGGAGATTAAAAAAGGTAAAAGATACTTCTTTTTATTTTGAAAGAGGATATAGAGTACAGCATTCCTACTGTTTGATTCCGGTTGACATGTTTGACAGAGAGCTTGAACTGAGGGCAAAGCAATTGGATTGGAAACGAATAGGTGCATGGAAGCATCTTCTTGTTTTTGGAAATGAAACACTGAATGCAATTCCTTTGATAGAAGAGCGTATCCTGAATGAATACATAAAAGCAAGCAGATATAAATGGGAAGACTTTGTTCGTATAGTATGCTATATTATTGGTTCTATAAGCTGTTTTTTATCCTCGTTTTGGTGTGTGTTTCATAAAACTGATTTCATTTCATTTTTCTTTCTCAGTTTGTTATGGTGTGGTGTCTCTGTTTTTCAATTTTGGGTTTTGATTCGCGCAAGCAGATGTATATGGAGGTTTGATTTTGAGACAGTAAAGGATATCGAAAAGGCTAAAAAAACGATATTGGGAATAAATGAAAATATGATTATTAGTATTATTGCTTCAATTCTTATACTTATAGTCGGCTAAGCATCCCCTAAATTCAGGCATTTTAATTTCTTTTTCATCTATATTCATCCATAATATAAGCAGCATTGACAAAAGTGAATGATTTTCTATAGGAATTTACGCCAATCTGTTTTATAATCATAACGTCAGGGATGAATGTAATAGAAAAGGAGGAGCTTATGCTGAACAAGGAAAAAATATATATCACCGGTCACAGGCATCCGGATACGGATTCCATCGCATCCGCCATCGCCTATGCAAAACTCAAGCAGCGTCAGGGCTTTCATGCAATTGCCTGCCGCCTTGGTCCGGTGAATGCGGAAACTGAATATTTACTTGAACGCTTCCACATGGATTTGCCTATGCTGTTCGAGGATGCGCGCGCCACTCTGGATGAAATTGAAATTGACGGCCCGCTGGCAATCAGTCCGCAGACAACCATTATGGAAACACTGGAGCTGATGAGTGAACAAAACAAGCAGTCCTACGGTGTTATCAATGCACAGGGAAAACTGATGGGGATGGTTACCAAATCAGACCTCGCTACGGTTGGTCTGGGAGATACTGCTGTCGCTATTCAGCTTCTGCAGGAGACTCCGCCGGAATATATCGCGAAAACGGTGAGCGGGAAAATGATATACATGGATAAAGCGTATCATTTTAATGGAAAGACAAGCGTCATTGCGATTGCGGAAACAAAGCTTAACAACTATGAACTGCAGGACCGTCTTGTCATTGTAGGGAATGACTCGGAAGCACAGGAAGCAGCAATTCGCAAGGGAGCGGGAATCCTGGTTGCGGTATGGACAGAGCATATTGAAGACAGCGTGATTGCACTTGCGAAGGAATATCACTGTCCTATCATCCTCTCCGGGCATGGAACAATGAATACCTCCCGTTATCTGTTCTTTTCTCCGCCGGTCAAGCTGCTTATGAAAACCGATCTCGTCAGCTTTAACAAAAATGAATTTGTTGATGAGGTGGGAAAGAAAATGCTGAAATCAAGATACCGCAGCTATCCGGTGATTGATGATGAAAACCATCTGATCGGCTATGTTTCACGCTATCACATTTTGAATCAGCATAACAAGAAGGTTATTCTGGTGGATCACAATGAATATGCACAATCAGTGAAAAGTATAGAAAAGGCTGACTTGCTGGAGGTTGTGGATCATCACCGTGTATGTGATATTTCCACTAACCGGCCAATTTCCTTCCGTAATGAAATCATAGGCAGTACGGCATCCATCATAACTTCCATATATCTGGAAAATCAGATGAGTATACCTAAGGATATTGCCGGTCTGCTGCTTGGCGCAATACTCTCCGATACGCTGAAATTCAAATCACCGACAACAACCGCAAAGGATAAGGGACTTGCCAGAATGCTGGCAGAAATTGCGGAGCTGGATATCGATGTATTTGCGAAAGAGATGTTCAAGGTAAGCTCCAATATCAGTAACAAGACACCGCGTGAGCTGTTGAATCAGGATATCAAAAAATTTGAAATCGACGGCAGAACTGTCATGATCTCACAGGTGATTGCCTATCAGGTAAGTGAAGCCAAGGAAATCGAGGATACTCTGCAAAGCGAAATGGTGAAATTTGCACAGGAAAAAGGACTTGATCTTCTGGTTGTTGCATTTACGAGTATACTGGAGAACGGCTCTGTCTTCTATGCTGCCGGTGATATTGCGGATGTGGTCGCTGAGGCGTTTCCAAACCACTTTGAAGAAGAGCATAGCTTTCAGGAGGATATATTATCCAGAAAAAATCAGATTGTGCCATTGCTTTCCCGGGCAATCATCAATTCTGTACACTGATTATCAAAAAAGACAATCCCAGAGAGGATTGTCTTTTTTACAGTGTGTCGGGCATGGATATATCTAACCCGTGAGAACAAGGATGAAAGTGCAAGCCTACAAAAGTTAGAAAAAAACGGTTATATACTATAATTAAAAAGGCTTTCAAAAGAAAACATGCCGGTTCCGAGCCATTAGCAAAGACATTACAAGAGTAAATCAGGTTGTGAGGGGATGGATAAACTATTCCAAAACAGGAAGCATGAAAATATTCCTTAGTAAGTTTGGACAATGGTTACGCCATAAGATAAGATGTGTCATCATAAACAATGGAAGAAATCAAAACGATTTTTAAGAATCCAATGAAATTAAATATTGCATGTAAGGGTAAATTTAGAAAAGAAGATATCTACAAATGTGCAATCACAGAATTAGGATGGTATAGAAGAAGTACGATGAAGGTCGTAAATTTCACATGATCTTCAAAAATTCTAGGCATTAAGAAAGGGGACAGACCTGACCTGGTGCATCCCCTGGATTCTTAAGAGTTTGTAATACCAATATAAATGTAGGACCGTATACGTGACCTGTACGTATAGTTCAATGGTATAAATTTAAGTTTATTCCTCTACCCTATTCCGCAGATTGTTTATTTTGCGCTTTCTATATAGTCCTTTACATTTTCTTCAACAACATGGAATGGTGCTGCACCGCTTTTCAGAATTGCTTCATGGAAGTCCCTGTCATTGAATTTATCCTTTAGTTCCTCCTGTGCATCCTTCTTCAGATTGGCAATCTGGACATATCCTACATAATAAGAGAGGAATGCTGTTGGATTTGCCTGCAGCTGGTTATAGAAATCACTGACATCGGAAACGCCAAGACCGTTTTCCTCCAGGAAATTTGATAAATCTTCCTTTGTCCATCCTTCATAGTGAATACCGATATCGGCAAGAGCTATCAGGCAATCCTGATAGACAACCATATTCTGCTGCAGCTTTACAGCATCCGCAGATACACCGTCAAGATACTTTAATGCATACAGCTCGGTATATGTGGCATAGCCCTCGGTATAACCAAGGAAGCTTGCCATACTGTTTCTCCATGGGTCTTTTACATTCTTATAGGCATATGCAATCTGATACATATGTCCCGGAATCCCTTCATGCGCAACGGTAGAGAAGGTTTCCAGTGACTGTACATCCAATGCATCCTCCATCATATTCACGCGTATCTGTTTCGGTGTCGTACCATCCAGAGCAGGAATGTTGAAGTAAGCCGCAACACCGCCGGATGCCAGATCCTCACCGATCGGCCTGATTCGATAATTCAGTGTTCCCACGGATGGAAAGTCATCCTTAATATCCTTATCAAGATCCTTCAGCATGCTTTCAAAGTCCTTGTACTTAGTTTTGATTTTTCCGTTTACATATTCATCATACAGATTCTTGTTTTTGGAGATCACAGACTGTACGGCAAGCAGGGATGAACGTGACATACTGTTTAATTCTTTTTTAATATCCTCAATGGATTTATCCGTGCCGGTTGCCTGCTTGAACAGAAGCTCATAATACTCTTTTCCGTTCTTCATATGGCTCAGTCCCAGCGTATTGTTTTTAGAGGAATCCAGCTCCTTCATCGTTTTGATGATATCACTGTACGCAGGCAGGAAATACTCCTGAAATGCTTTTTTCAGCTCAGCCTTGTACTGCTTTGTCTTATCATCCCCAAGCTTCAGATTGTCGATACTTTCATTCAGCCCGGTAAGTACACTGCTGTTTACATCCTCCTTAACAACCTTCTCGCAATACTCTTTTACAGATTTGATATCCAGCATCAGTGTGCCTTTTTCTTCCTGCTTTTTCGTATAGGCAAGAATACTGTCCATATACGGACGGACTGATTTCATCAGTGTGATAACATCCTTTACATCCTGCTCATTGCGAAGTGTCCAGTCGGAGAACAGGGTTGGCAGCTGTGTGTGCATACCTGTCATGGATTCCAGTGGCATACTCATATAATCAAACTTGGAATCGTTCATTTCTGTAGTGTAATCCAGCATGTAGCTGTAAATATCATAAGTTTCCTTCTGCTCATCGCTTAACGTATCGCGGTCAAATTCCTTGAAGGCCTTCGCGGATTTCTCATTCAGCTCCTTGTTTTCCTTCATGGTTGTTTCATTCAGTTCTTTATCGATCTGAACCTTGGTCTTGCTTGTATCTACTCCGTAATCCTTTGGGTTTTCCAGAATAATGTGCGTATTCGGATAGCTTTGTTCCATAGATTCCACGAATTCCTGCTTCATAAATTCATCAAATTTTTTCTGTTCTTCTCCGGAATCCTTTTTTGAGCATCCGGTGAATGAAAAAGCCATGATTGCAGATAACATCAATAATGTTATTTTCTTAACGTTCATATTTCCTCCATTTTCTCTCTGTTTCTAAGTAGAGTGCGTTTGTACTACAGATATTTTATGTATCTTACTGTTATTATATCGTCTAATCATGGATTTCACAATGAATTATCCACGGAAACGGGTTTTGTTATGAATCAAGTTGTCGAGTAGAAAGGTTTATGATATTCTAATATAGAAAAGAGTTGATGATTGTGCATGAACGACATACAAAAATACTGGAGCTTCTCTCTCAATATAAAAAAATAGAGGTAACCAGATTATCTGAGTTGCTTTCTGTTTCACAGGTGACGATTCGCAAGGATCTCATGCAGCTGGAAAGCAGTGGTCTGATTCTGCGGGAGCATGGATATGCAGCTTTGCATGACAGTGATGATCTGGCAAACCGGCTCGTCTATCATTATGAAATCAAGCAGAGAATTGCCAGTCTGGCGGTGGCGGATGTTCAGGATGGGGAAACGCTTATGATTGAATCCGGTTCGTGCTGTGCACTGGTCGCGCTGGAAATCGCAAAAACAAAAAAAAATGTGACCGTGATCACCAATTCCGCTTTTATTGCTGATTATATACGTAAGCAGGGAACTCTGCAAATCATTTTGCTGGGAGGCGAATACCAGCAGAGATCGCAGGTCATGGTTGGACCGATGACGAGAAGATGCATGGAGCCGTTTTATGTAGATAAGCTGTTTATCGGTACCGATGGATTCACAGCGGATTCAGGTTTTACGGGAAATGATTATATGCGCAGTGAAACAGTGCGTGATATGGCTCAACAGGCAAATCATGTCATTGTAGTTACAGAATCCACTAAGTTTTCACAGAAGGGACTTGTTCATCTGATAGATACCGATCATATTCATATGGTTGTCAGCGATGATCGTATACCGGAGGAATGCGAGCAGTACCTCACGGAGCAAGGTGTGGAAGTAAAAAAAGTGAAGGTATAAAAAAAGGAGCATCTGCCCCTAAAAGAAACAATCAATACCCTGATTCAGGAAGATTTGCTGATAATCTCTTAAATCTTCCGGATACAGGGCTTTTTTATGCTTCATTTCATAGTCGCGATTCAGCATTTCATATTTCTTTTCGCCGAACTGATGAAAGGGAAGCAGCTGTACCCGTTGAATTGAGAGTGATGTAAGCAGTGCAGCAAGGCCTTTTGCATCCTGCAGGGATGCATTATATCCCGGGATGATGGGTATGCGTGGAAGAACACAGAGCTGATGTTTCACACTCCATGCAAGGTTTTCCAGTATCAGATCATTGTTGACGCCGGTCCCAAGAACGTGCTGTTCTGTGTCATAATGCTTGATATCGAACAGTAAAAGATCAAACAGCGGGGCAAGCTTTTGAAATACAGCGGGCTGGATATATCCGGTAGTTTCAACTGCGACATGGATTCCCTCCTGCTTCAGGCGTAAAACAAGTGCCTTTGCAAATGACGGCTGTGCCAGAGCTTCTCCGCCGGAAAGTGTAACACCACCCTGAGATTCTTCATAAAAGTCGCGGTCCTGCAGGCAGGTTGCGACAACCTCATCAGCATCCCTGCAGACGCCTTCCACCTGCAGGGCTTTTGCTTTACACGTAGCGATGCAGCGAAGACAACCAAGACATTGTGCATCGTCGATCACAATACGGCTGCCCTTTCTTTGAACTGCCTGCTGCGGACATGCCTTTATACATGCGCCATCCTGTATACAAACAGATGCATCATATAATATCTGTGTCTTTGAAAGCTGAGACTCCGGATTGGAACACCAGCGGCAGCGAAGCGGACAGCCTTTCAGAAAAACGGTTGTCCGAATACCGGGACCGTCGTGTATGCTGAATTTCTGGATATTGAATACCATACCTTTACACATTAACATCACTCCTTACTACCGTTATCATAGCACAGGAGTGATAAATTGTAAAATAAATATTTCAAATGAAACAAATATTGTATTCAAATGAAATATTCATCTTGACTTAACTCAATAATATGATACTATAATAGTGTATTGCTTGAATTTATATTTCATATGAAACTAAAAATAAGCGTGGAGGAAAGCATATGGAAAACAGAGAACACTTTGGAACACTCACAGAAAGAATGCATAGCTTCAGAGAGGAGCTTCTGAATACAGAGGCATCCATTGACGCCACACGTGCTGTGCTTGCGACACAGGCATATCAGGAGCATGCGGATAAGCCGCTGCTTGTAAAGCGTGCTTTCATGCTGAAAAATATTTTGGAGAATATGCCGATCTTTATCGAGCCGCAGACACTGCTCGCTGGTAATCAGGCTAAGAAAAACCGGGCAGCACCTGTCTTCCCGGAATATGCGATGGATTGGGTTATAAAAGAGCTGGATGAATTCGAGCTTCGTGACGGGGATGTTTTTCAAATCGATGATGAGACAAAGGAGGAACTAAAAAGCATCGCTCCTTACTGGTATCATAATACAACACTGGATAAAGGACTTGCCATGATTCCTCCGGAAAGCAGAATCTTTTATGATCTCGGTATTATCAAAGCGGAAGGAAATATCACAAGCGGAGATGCACACATCGCTGTTGACTATGGAAAAATTATGCGAAAAGGGCTCAGGTATTATGAGCAGCGAACCTTGCAGGAGAAAAGGAAGCTGGATATGACAGATCCGGATAGCATTTCCAAATATCATTTTTATGAGGCGATTCTGATCGTCATTGCTGCCGTACAGGCATTTGCAAAGCGCTATGCTGAGCTTGCGCTTGCACAGGCTGAAGCAGCACAGGGAAAACGAAAGCAGGAATTACAGAAAATGTCGCAGATACTGGACAGGGTGCCGTATGAACCGGCTGAAAATTTTCATGAAGCTATACAGTCCATGTGGCTTGTCCACCTCGTTTTACAGATAGAATCCAATGGACATTCTCTTTCCTATGGACGTATGGATCAGTATTTATATCCATACGTAAAGCATGATCTGGATATGCGAGTATTGCAAGAGGATCAGGCCGTAGAGCTTTTAACAAATCTGTGGCTGAAAACATTTACTATCAATAAGGTAAGAAGCTGGTCGCATACACAATTCAGTGCCGGTTCTCCCCTGTATCAGAATGTTACGATAGGAGGACAGACTCAAGATGGAAAGGATGCTGTAAATATGCTGTCCTTTCTCATTCTGAAATCTGTTGCACAGACCCGTCTTCCACAGCCTAATCTGACTGTACGCTATCATAGAAATTTATCTGCTGCGTTTATGGATGAAGCAATCGAGGTCGTAAAGCTGGGAACCGGGATGCCGGCTTTTAATTCCGATGAGGTTATAATTCCATCCTTCATGGAAAAGGGAGTTGGTAAAGAAGATGCATATAATTATAGCGCGATTGGCTGCGTGGAAACCGCAGTACCCGGAAAATGGGGATATCGCTGTACCGGTATGAGCTTTCTGAATTTTCCGAAAACGCTGCTGATTGCCATGAATGCAGGTGTGGATCCTGCCAGTCGGGTAAAGCTGGTGAAGGGGCTTACACATTTCTGTGAAATGACATCCTACGCTCAGCTACAGGAAGCATGGGATATAACAATACGTGAGTTCACAAGACATTCTGTAATCATTGAAAACTGCTGTGATCTCGTTCTGGAGCAGGATGTTCCCGATGTATTATGCAGTGCATTGACGGAGGATTGTATCGGACGGGGGAAAACCATTAAGGAAGGCGGCGTTGTATATGATTTCATATCCGGGCTGCAGGTGGGAATCGCCAACCTTGCGGACAGTCTGGCAGCTGTAAAAAAGCTGGTATTTGAGGAACAAAAAATAACTGCGAATCAGCTATGGGATGCATTGATGGATGATTTTACATCACCGGAGCATAAAGCGATACAACAGATGCTGATTTCGAATGCTCCCAAATATGGAAATGATGATGATTATGTAGACCAGCTGATTGTGGATGCCTATGATGTCTATATCAATGAAGTGAAAAAATATCCGAATACGCGTTATGGAAGAGGACCGATCGGAGGAACACGGTATGCCGGTACCTCCAGTATCTCTGCCAATGTCGGTCAGGGAAAGGGAACTCTTGCTACTCCGGACGGGCGTAATGCTGCCACACCGCTTGCTGAAGGCTGTTCCCCATCACATGGTATGGATAAGAACGGACCTACTGCTGTATTCAAAACCGTTTCCAAGCTTCCGACACATGAAATTACCGGCGGGGTGCTGTTAAATCAGAAAATGACGCCGCAGATGCTGTCGAGCGAGGAGAATAAGCAGAAGCTGGAAATGATGATACGTACCTTCTTTAATCGCCTGGACGGTTACCATGTTCAATATAATGTAGTTTCCCGTGATACACTGCTTGATGCACAGAAGCATCCGCAGAAGCATCGGGATTTGATTGTCCGTGTTGCCGGTTATTCTGCTTTCTTTAATGTCCTGTCCAGGCAAACACAGGATGATATAATTGAGCGTACAGAACAAACGTTATAGTCCGTGAAGAAAATCTGTCTGCGTTTATAAAGAAAAAGAATCGTGATGTCCTGCACTATACAGGTTCACGATTCCTTTTTAATGCTTATTGCTATACAGATGTCTTGCGACATAAACGCCGCTTGCACTTGCATGTGAGAGGGAATGGGTAACACCGCTGCAATCACCAATCACATACAGTCCTTCATGCCTGGTTTCCAGATTATGATCAATTTCAACCTCCAGATTATAGAATTTTACCTCTACACCATACAGCAGGGTATCATCATTGGCAGTTCCCGGTGCCACCTTGTCCAGTGCATAAATCATTTCGATAATGTCATCCATCTGACGTTTAGGAATTACCAGACTCAGATCACCCGGTGTAGCGGATAAGGTTGGTGTGACGAAGCTTTCCGCGATACGGGAATCCGTGCTTCTCTGTCCGCGTATCAAATCACCAAAGCGCTGTACGATGACACCGCCCCCAAGCATATTGGAAAGACGCGCAATGCTTTCCCCATATTCGTTGCTGTCCTTAAACGGCTCTGTAAAGTGATTGCTTACCAACAGGGCGAAATTCGTATTCTCTGTATAGCGGGAAGGGTCTTCATAGCTGTGTCCGTTCACCGTTACAATTCCGTTGGTATTTTCACTGACGACAACACCGCGGGGATTCATGCAGAAGGTACGGACCTTGTCCTGAAACTTCGTCGTACGGTATACGATTTTGCTTTCATACAATTCATCCGTCAGATCGGAAAAAATGCTGTAGGGCAGTTCTACACGCACACCGATGTCCACACGGTTGCTCTTCGTGGCAATTCCCAGGCTTTTACAGATGCTTCCCATCCATTTGCTTCCGCTGCGGCCTGTGGATATAATGCATTTGCTGCCGGTAAAGCTTTTATCCCTGCTCACCAGACGATAGCCGTTCTCCAGCTTTTCCACTGCATCTATATGCGTATGGAAGTGGATTTCAATTTTATCCTTCAGCTGATTGTACAGGTTTTCCAGAACAATATAATTCACATCCGTACCAAGATGGCGTACGCTTGCCTCCAGCAGATGTAAATCATTCTGCATGCATTTCTTTTTCAGATGCGTATTTTCATTTGTATAAAGCTTTGTCCCCTGTCCACCGTTTGCCACATTGATCTCATCGACATAATTCATCAGATCAATTGCTTCTTTCCTTCCGATATGTTCGTATAAGGTACCGCCAAACTGGTTGGTGATATTGTATTTTCCATCAGAAAAGGCTCCTGCTCCGCCAAACCCGTTCATAATGGCACAGGTCTTACAGTTGATGCAGGATTTAATTTTCACCCCGTCAATCGGACATTTTCTTTTTTCCAGCGGGTTTCCTGTTTCGAATAAAGCAATCTTCAGCTCCGGGTTCAGTTTCATCGCCTCGTAGGCAGAGAAAATACCGCCGGGACCGGCCCCGACAATCAGTAAATCAAAATCCATATGTTACCTCCATCGTTATATGTATAACTTCCGGGAAATCTTGAATTTCCTATGGTATTTTATCACAGAAACAGAAAAAAGCCAGCGGTATTCGTGAAAACTTTATGAAAACGGTTACTATTCACTAACCTATATTGTATATAACGCTTAGATAAGGGCAAAAGAAAGCTTATATTACTTATGGGTTTTGATTGAAACTGCGTATCATAAGCATAAATAACTCTCCACACTTGTTATGCAGAGAGCCTTTCATTGTATGGAGATATGGTTAAAGGTGTTGCTCTTATACGATCACTTACATCGTGTCAGGTATGTACTTGTTTTTTAATAGCCTCCAGGGTATCACACTTTAAAATTAAACTCGATACGATATGCAACTGGTCCTCGGTTAATGACTGCAGCCACGCTGTGCAGTCTTCCTGATATTTGGCTTCCATAAGACTATGTAAGAGCTGTCTCTCTCCTTCGATTCTACCTTCAACCTTACCTTCAGCTTTCCCTTTAATGATTCCTTCCTTCATCCCCTCTTCAAAGCTGTCCTCCAAGCCGTAGCGATAACGTGCCTCTCCCATCTGAATCGCCATTGCGGTTGACCACAGCTCATCATCCTTCTGCATTTCCTCGTACTTGTCCATGAATACCTTCACCAGCCTTTCCTTTGATTCCAGTATATCATTTTTCGCATTGTTTTCAAACAGGAAGCACTGCTGTTCAAAGTCATCCATCTGCTGGATGGCCTTTTTCTTAGCGATTTCATTGATAACAGGCAGATGGATGTAGGTTCTTCTAATCAATGGGTGTTTACTCTCATCTTCCCCCTGCTCATTGCGCATCTGATAGTGATTGATCAGATTTTTATTATTCCATGCGCATTTTTCAATGAAAATAATCTGATATACCGGCTTTAAATCCTTGTACTTTTCACTGCTATCCAGCTGGTTGTTCAATGCTCTGGCCCCATAAAATTCAAAGCGCATCATTTCCGCTACTCCTGCATAGGTAGTCTGCATTTCCAGGTTAAAAAAACGACCTTTCTCATCCTTCACATGAACATCCAGAATAATGCGTTTCTTCCCGATTGTTCCGGGATCCAGATTCGGATTCTGTACAATGCTTTCCTTTACCTTAATTCCGGTAACACGTTCAATAATGGTGTTGCGGGCGTACACAGAGCCTTCATCCTCACGTGACAGTGTGTACTTGAAGAATACATCATTGCAGTAATCCAATACAGTATTTGCTTTCGTATTTTCCATGACGAAAACCTCCTTCTGTAAGCTCATCATCACTTACATACTTCTATACGTTAAGAAGGTATGAAATTCCAAAAAAATCCACATATTCTTGATTTTTTCCTGCTTTAAAAGGATTGTCAGCTTGCATTTTACAGAGTTGCGATTTCGATCACTTCTATCTAAATGTATATAACAGAAAAAGATGAGGCGATAAAATAGCTTTTCTGCCTTTATAAAGAAACAGGTATAATCCTGCAATCGATGTCCATACTTCAGCTATGAGGTGAAGAAATGAAACGTTATGCAATAATCGGCTGTCTGTGGTTTCTTATGGCATCTGCTATGATTCATGGAAATGCCAGAGCAGAGATTGATTATGAAATCCGCTATGACAGCAATACGAAGCAGACCTATGAGCTGAAACAGAAAATTCAGGATATCTATTCCGAGCTGGTTCGTGGTGTACATAAGGAATCCTATATTCTGATGGTGCTTCATAATAAGGAATTATTTGCTTACCGAAAGGATCTTCAGGCTGACTGGAAACAGAATCAGCTAGTGATTACTGAGGGTGATGGAAAAGGAGATACGATTACCGGTACGCTGCGAACAGAAAGTGTGTGTGTTCCGGAGGTTCAGCCGCGTTCCCTTTTTCAGGAGATATTTCAATAGATATATTTGCAAACATCAACGGCTTTTTCCTGTTGGTGTTTTTTTTTTCTTGCAGGTGAGTCACGGTTTCCTGCAACTTGGTTGAATTTTATAGCTTTTCTATTCATGTGCAAATATAATAAAAACAGGAGGATGCGGTATGAAAATCATTGAGGGTAAGGATTCACAACAGCTGGATGTTCGCATCCGGTTTGACTCGGAGGAGGAAAAACAGGCAGCTTTCCGCTTGCTGGCAGCTATGCATCAAAAGCTGATCGGCTTGCAAAGAGATAAGGAATACCTGCTGCGTCTGGAGGATGTCTGCTTTATCGCTTCCAGTGACAAGCGTACCTTTTTATATACTGCACAGGGCTGTTACGAGTCTATGCTCTGGCTTTATCAGATGGAAGAACAGCTGAATGATGATTTCATACGAATCAACAAAGCAACAATTATCAATATGGAACATGTAACCAGCATGCATGCAGACCTGAGGTCAAGAATCCGGGTATATCTGGATACCGGTCATCAGCATATGGTCACAAGGACCTATGTAAAGGCGTTTAAGCAGAAGCTGAAAGGGGAATAATGGCATGTATAACTATCTGGTTAAATTTTTTAGAAATGTAACAATGTCCTTTTTTACTGCGATTTGTGTAATTGCATTGGCAGGTGTCACATGCCGGGATGGAATTATGAAGGTGTCAAGCTTTTATGTGCAGGGCGGTATTTCCTTTTCTGCTGTTTTTGAGCTTTTATTGCTTTCCTCTCTTCTGGCATTATGCAATTTGCTTCTGGATAAGCCCACAGTATTTCCTGCAATGCGCCTGACCTACAAAATTATTTTGCGTATTGCAGTTGTTATGATGCTGATTCTACCGTTTATTTATGTATGCCGCTGGTTTCCTGTTGATGATCATGCAGCATGGATCGGCTTTGTTGTCTGCTTTCTGTTAAGCTTCTCGGCAGCAACTCTGCTAAGTGTATATGCCACACGAAGAAAGGATCGGGAATATCAGAAGCTGCTGGAGGCCTATAAGGCTAAGAAAGAGGAGAGGAAAAAATGACAATACTGGAAGCGGATCATATACAGAAGAGATTTGCGGAAAAAATGGTTTTAATGGATATCAGCTTTTCCATTGAGAAGCCGGAAATCTTTGGACTTCTGGGACCGTCAGGGTCAGGAAAAACAACGCTGATACGGATTCTACTTGGCTTATTAAAGAAGGACGGCGGCAGCTCATATGTTCTGGGAAATGATTCCGGACAGCTAAGTGATGATACGTATGCACAGATTGGTATAATGCTGGATGAAGCTGGATTATATGATCGTTTATCCTGTATAGATAATCTGGATATATACAGAAGGCTCTATCAGCTTCCTTATAATGTCATAGAACCGGCACTGCGCCGTGTATCTCTGTATGACAGCAGACAGAAAGCAGTCATTAAGCTGTCAAAGGGAATGAAGCAGCGGCTTTCCTTTGCCAGAGCATTGCTTCATGAGCCTAGGGTTTTATTTTTGGATGAGCCTACCTCGGGACTGGATCCGGCAACAACATCCAACATTCATGAGCTTTTGTTTGAGCTGAAGGAAAAGGGTGTCACTATCTTTCTGACAACACACGATATGGAGGAGGCAACACGCCTATGCGACAGAGTGGCCTTTTTGAATGAGGGCTCTATCATCGAATGTGATACGCCGGAAGCTATCTGCTACAAATACAATACGACGAATCAGGTTAACATAACGACAGCGCAGGGAGAGAGTATTGTGCTGGATATCAAGAGAGATGCAGAAAAGATTATGCATCTGATGGAAGCCGGACATGTGAAGACCATCCATTCCATGGAGCCTACACTGGAAACTGTATTTATCTCACTGACAGGAAAGGAGCTGGTCTGATATGAAGCCTTCTCATATATATGCAATCATCCGTAAGCAGCTAAAGGACACCTTTCGTAATAAGCCTACGCTTGTACAGTTTGTGATGTTTCCGGCAATCGCAGCAATTCTGACACTTTCCGCCGGCGAATTTGAACTGCCGAAAAGATACTTTGTAAATCTGTTTTCTGTTATGTATGTATGCATGGCTCCGATTCTCATCCTGTCTGCAATCATCAGTGAGGAAAAGGAAAAGGGCTCTTTACGTATGCTCATGATGTCGAATGTAAAACCGATGGAATATCTGCTGGGCATCGGAGCGTATGTGTTTGTATTTTGTATGGCAGGTGTGCTGTTTATGGGATTACTGGGGAAATACTCCCTGCAGGAGCTGTGGATGTTTCTGCTGCTGAATGCATGCGGTATTCTGATTTCCTCAGTTATTGGCGGACTGATTGGGGTTGTGAGTGATAATCAGACGGCTGCCAGCGGTCTGTCCGTTCCTGCCATGCTGCTTACTTCCTTTATTCCCATGCTGTCAATGTTTAATGCCTCCATACGCAATGTTGGAAAATTTCTATATTCTCAACAAATTTATGAGCAGATCAACAACAGCTCTACGATCGTTCTGTCCGCGCAGTCATTTGTTGTGGTACTGATAAATTTTGCTCTTGTGCTTGTGTTATATGTGTATATGTATAGAAAGAAGCAGCTGCTTGCCTGAGTAGAGAACAAACATGTATAGCTCTTTATGCAGTATTCTTTTGAATAAACCAAACGTATGCCCTTTTCATAAAGCTTGTAAATGAAAACTGCAAGTATCCTACACATACCTGTAGTTTTTTTTGTATACTTCTCGGAAAATTTCACAAAATAGAAAAGAGTTTTTATTCCTGGCATAAAAAGTGTGTGAAAAAAATGCTATAATGAAAGAGCATGAAAGAGAGAAGGGATACTTTTGAAATTAAGCAATAAAGAATTGGTGCAGGATACGTTGTGGATCCTTGCGGGAAATATTGCTCTGGCCATGGGGGTTGCCTGGTTTATATTGCCCAATGATGTACTGACGGGGGGCCTGGCGGGTGTTGCAATCGCACTGGAGCCGCTGATTCATTTAAATCCTGAACTGGTGATCAATGTATTGACCGTCGTACTGTTTCTTGCAGGATCACTTGTCCTGGGGAAAAAGTTTGCGGCAAAAACGATTCTGAGTACAATCTGTTATCCGCTGCTGCTTACTTTACTGTCCTATCTGGCAAAACATGTGATTGCTCCGGATACCTTTATCATGGATAAATATTTAGCCACCATTTACGGCGGTGCGCTGATGGGTATCGGTGTCGGCTGTGTGTTTCGTACAGGTGCCAGTACCGGAGGTATGGATATTCCACCACTGATCATTAACAAGTATACCCATATACCGCTTCCGACACTGGTTTTGATTGTGGACGCGCTTACCGTACTGCTTGGTGCTGCCGTATACGGACTGCAGGCTGCACTTACAGGAATTCTGTCAGTCTGGGTAAGCAGCTATATGATCAATAAAACCATGATGATCGGTGGACATGATGCGCGTAATGTGATGATTGTATCCAATAAGCATACGGAAATTATGGACCGTATTCATGAGGTGTTGGAGCGCGGGACTACGATTCTGGAAGCAACCGGCGGTTATTCTTCCGAGAAACGACCGGTCATAATGGCTGTGGTATCCAAAAAGCAGCTGCCGGAGCTGGAGCATCTGGTGTCGCATATTGATCCGGAGGCATTTGTTATCGTTATGGAAGCAAATGAAGTACAGGGTCTTGGGTTCACTTATGAGGAGGAGCTATAGCTTTTCCTATATAATATAGAAGTTTATGAAAGGAGGCGGAAATATGCAGAATTTTAACTATCACAGTCATACAGAACGGTGCGGGCATGCTGTAGGAAGTGATGAAGCGTATGTAAAGGAAGCGATAAAGAATGGGTATCGGTATATGGGTTTCAGTGACCATGCCCCGTATCGTAACGGTGATGCACCGGGAGAGCGTATGCGGGTGGAAGAGCTTGCAGACTATGTGAGCAGTGTGAGAAAGCTGCAGCATACTTATCAGGATCAAATCGAAATCCGTCTGGGGATGGAAATCGAATATTTTGAGGAACAGCTGGATGAGCTTATGCAATATAAGGAAGAGATGGACTATCTCATTCTCGGACAGCATGGCCCTGCATTGTATGCGCCGGAATTTTATGATAATCACAGCGATGCGGATGTACTTCACTACGCTTCGCTGATTGAAAAGGCCTGTGAGAAGGGATTACCGGATATCATTGCGCATCCTGATCTGTTTATGTTCGGAAAGGAAGTCTGGACAGAAGCCTGTTGTGAGGCTGCCCATAGAATCTGTGCGAATGCACAAAAGCACGGGATTATTCTGGAGGTCAATCTGAACGGCCTGCGCTATGGGAAACGCAAGCTGGGAGAGGAATTTCGCTACACCTATCCATATCGCAGCTTCTGGGAGATTGCCTGTACCTATGATGTGGATATCGTCTATGGTCTGGATGCACATGCACCTCAAAAGTATGCCGATCAGGATTGCTTTGCTGTTGTGAATCAGGAAATTCTATATGATCTGCCGTTGATATTTCGTAATGAGCTGCGGTTTGAAGACAGGAATAGGGGGAACTGAGATGCTGAAGGAAGCTATGTATAAAAGACATTCCCGAAGAAGCTATCTGCGAGAGAAATTGCGGGATGAGGATGCAACCTTTTTAAAGGAACGCATTCATATGTATAACCAGAAGCACGGATTGCATATGAAGCTGGTATGCGGACATCCGGAAATCTTTAAGGGATTTCGCAACAGCTACGGCATGTTTCACAATGTTGAGAATTTCATTATGATGATGGGCAATTCCCGTGATGTATATATGCAGGAGAAGCTGGGATATTTCGGTGAACGACTGATTCTGGAGGCGGTAGAGCGCAATATGGGAACCTGCTGGGTTGGCGGTACCTTTGCGAAAGATGCTTTAAAGCCCTATGTAAAGGAAGATGAGAAGCTGTACTGCGTTATCGCGATCGGCTATACCGCACATAAGAAAACCTTAAAGGAACAGCTGATTTCGCATGCAACACGGCGCAGAGGAAAAACCGTGGAGGAAATGTCAGATATCACAGCGCACAGTCCGGATTGGATGAAAAACGGAATGGAGGCAGTGCAGCTGGCACCCTCAGCACTTTTTAAACAGCCGGTGCGCTTCCGTCAGGAAAAGGATTGTGTTTATGCTGAAGTTGCCCATACGGATTCCTTTGAAATGGTGGATTTGGGAATCACCATGCTGCACTTTGAAATCGGTGCACAAAAAGGTACCTGGACATGGGGAAATCCTGCTGTCTATGAGAAAAAATAAATAGATGAAAATTCAGAGGCTGATTTGCCTTAGGATATAATAGAAGTAGCTTTTTATGAAATTTTATAATATTTATGAAAAGGAAGATGTGGCAGCCTTAGCCTTATATCATCTTCCCTTTTATTCATCTCTTCAATTTACTACGGTTAAGCATTTGTCTGTGACATCAGAATCTCTTTATCAGACACCTTTTTCTTTTAAACAGCTTAATCATTTATATGTTACTGTGTTAGAACTAAAAACCGCTGCACCGCTTTTTATAACAGGCAATACACGCAGCGAGAAAACTTGTCTGTATTGGGTGGAGGTATCTTCGTTTGCACAGCTGCATCAAAGACGGGAGTGAGAGCCCTTGTTTTTCAGGCAGGGTGTATGGTATGCATTTACTTTTGAAAGATGGATATCTCATTTTTTTCACCGATAATCTGCTGTCGTTGTCATAGCTTGTCATATAAATGCCATGTCTGTGGAAAATTCTGAATCCAGTTGCTGCTGCATGCATAAAATTAAAGGAAAGGTAGGGCATCATCCTCTTTGAGTCTTGCAAAGCAAACTTTTCTGTGTTAACGTTTACAATGGCTAGATGTTTGTAACTATGGAGGAGAGTATATGGAATTACTTCGTTTTTCTTATACGAATCTGAGGCGAAAGCCTGCAGATGCGTTCTTTTTCGCATTCTCGATGTTCTCCGCTTCCCTTGTGATTACAATGTTTTTCGCAATCATCGCAAATCCCTATTACGGAAGTGAGTCATTGCGTGATGCCTCTGCAATGTCACAGGGTGGAATGTCGCTTGTTGCTTCCTTTGATGGAGGCATCGGATCCGGAATCTTTACGATGATGCTGTCTTTGTTTATGATTTTCATCTGCATACTGACAGTCTTTTTTTCAAACAAATTTTTTCTGATGTCAAAAACACATGATATTGGTGTAATGATGATCAGCGGTAGCAGTATTATTCGAATAGCCAAGTTCCTGATTGTGCAAAATTTTATGATCATGGGAATTGCAGCACCGCTGGGAGCTCTTGCCGGCTGCTGTGTGTTTCCGCTGGTGAATCATGTCATCTATCTGTCGATGAATATACAGGCACCTGTGTTCACCTTTTCTTCCGCAGCCCTTGGATATTGCATCGCTACCCTTGTGATTGTTTCCGTATGGCTGGTTATTGTCGATGCAGGCTTTGTCTATCGCATGGATTCCATGAATGAACTGCTGCGTGCCAGACGGTCGATGAATCCGATTGGAAAACAGAAGCAGGTATTTATGAAAATCGTATATGTATGTGTGTATGCGCTGACCATATATCTGCTGTTCTCGATTGATTATCATTATATGGATGCCATTTTTCTGATATATCTTGGTGTAGCCATCGTATTCGGCGCAGGGAATGTATTTCGTTATATACTTCCGGATGTATTAACCCTGATGAAAAAACGGATGTTTGCAGAAAATCGCCATTTTCTGATATCTTTGGGAAATCTGCGCTACAGCATGGTCAACGGAAATCTTCTGGTTACGATTATTTTATTGTCAACAGCGGTATTATTTCTATATCTGTGTAAATTTTATAACGACACGGCAACCTTTATGGTTGTTATGATCGCCTTTCTCGTATCGATGCTTCAAATCAGTATCTGTCTTGTTTATAAGCTGTCTGCCGACGGATTGAGTAAGTGTCAGGTCTTTCGCAATATGACGGCGATCGGGTATTTGAAAACGGATATCCGAAAAATTATCAAGCAGGAAATCGTCGGCTTTTACGGCATCATTCTGTTGTTATCTCTGCCGCCTTTACTGGTCATAACTTCATTGTTTGCGGCAGGAGGGGATGTGGCGTGGAGCTTTGTATTACAGCTGCACGGCTTGTATATCGGCTTTTTGCTGGTGGCGGCTGTGGTGATGTATCGCATTTATATGAAACTGATTTTCCGTCAGGATCTGATGGAAGCATATATGGAGGAATAGGAGAGCAGAATATGAATACTATATTGGAAGCTAAGAATATAACGAAGATTTATAATCGTCATACAAAAAATGAATTTGAAGCATTGCGCGGCATTTCACTGGAAGTGCACGAAGGAGATTTTATATGTATTATGGGACCCAGCGGTTCCGGGAAGTCCACGCTGATCAACAACCTTTCCACAATTGATATGCCGACAAAGGGAAAGGTCAAGATCAATGGTGTTGATGTCTACAGTATGCTGGAATCTCAAACGGGAAAATTCCGGTATGAAAATCTAGGATTTATCTTTCAGTCCTTTAATTTGATGGATACTCTGACGCTGAAGGAAAATATCGCATTGCCTCTTACCCTGTCAAACATGTCGAAGGAGGAAATCGGAAAACGTGTGCAGCAAACCGCAGAGAGGCTGGAGCTAGTGGATGTACTGGATAAATATCCGGTGGAATGCTCCGGAGGACAGTGTCAGCGATGTGCTGTCGCAAGAGCCCTGATTAACAAGCCCAAGCTGATTGTGGCAGATGAACCAACCGGCAGTCTGGATTCCAAAAATTCACATACACTGCTCACAATCCTAAAGGAGCTGAATGAGCGTGAGAAGGTCACAATCCTTATGGTGACTCATGATGCCATGATTGCGAGCTATTCCAGGCGGCTGCTGTATCTGCGGGATGGCTGTATCGAAGAGGATCTGGAGCGTGCGGATATGGATCAGAAAGAATACTTTTATAAAATTGTTCAAATCAACAGTAAGGAAT
Source organism: [Clostridium] innocuum (assembly GCA_012317185.1). Classification (NCBI taxonomy): domain Bacteria; kingdom Bacillati; phylum Bacillota; class Clostridia; order Eubacteriales; family Clostridiaceae; genus Clostridium; species [Clostridium] innocuum. The sequence continues at coordinate 116,597 of CP048838.1, forward strand.
CTATGGAGTTGCTGTTTTCGTAAAGCTCTCATCAGTCAACTGAAAATATCATATAAAAAATGTTTCTATACGCAGTTCATCTGCATATGGAAACATTTTATATTTTCTTAGGAATGCGGCATACGATTCCTTTTTTATAAGAGAGGATGCTCTTAGAAAACTCGAAATACCGTTACAGTCACTGCGGCCGCATACCGCATCTGCATGGAGCATTACTTCCTTGTCCGCATGTTCCATGGTAATACCCAGACACACGTCCTTTAGCATGGGAATATCTGTTCTGGTATCGCCAAAGCATAGATAATCGTGTCCGGGAAACCTCCACAGCTTCATCAGCTGGTGAATGCCTGTGGCTTTTGTCACGCCTGCCGGAAATAAATCGTATTGCGATTGCCGGAATAGGTAATTGCGACATCCAACAGCTTCTCAAAATAGGGCTCATAGTGAAAGTCTTTTTCCTGCAGTCTGTGTAATGCATCTATATTTGCAGGTGGAATCTGTCCATGCACCTGATTAAAGCAGGTGTTGCCGATATCAAAGAAAGCGGCTCTGAAATCGGTCAGGTGCCTGCCATATTTCATTTTCATACCTATTGTATAGTAGAAATTGTATACTAAAAAATACAGTCTATTATCAAATACTGTGAGCCCTCTAATGCAGATGGTGAATGAAAATCTAACCCTTTGGTATAGAAAATGTATGGTATTGGGAGGGGAAAGACCCTCTTATATATAAGGAAGCGTAGATTCCCATATGTTTTCTGCACATTTGACAGTTTGTATGATATAATGCATAATTGTTAACACCGGAGGTAGAAAAATGATAGAAACGCAAAATGTCAGTGTACGTTTTGGATCACGGACACTGTATGATAATGTAAACTTAAAATTCACAGATGGTAACTGTTATGGCCTGATCGGGGCAAACGGTGCCGGAAAATCCACATTCCTGAGAGTACTCAGCGGTGAGCTGAAGCCGGATACCGGCTCTGTCATCATCAAGCCGAATGAAACAGTATTTACTCTGAAGCAGGATCACTTTGCTTTTGATGAGTACACGGTCCTGGAAACGGTACTGATGGGAAATACAAAGCTGTATGAAGTAAAACGGGAAAAGGATGAAATTTACTGCAAGGAGGATTTCAGTGAAGCAGACGGTATCCGTGCCGGTGAGCTGGAAGCGGCCTTTGCGGATATGGATGGCTGGAATGCGGAAAGTAACGCGGCAACGCTGTTAAACGGCCTGGGGATTTCGGTGGACCTGCATGATGTATTGATGAAGGAGCTGTCCGGTAGTGATAAGGTAAAGGTGCTGCTGGCACAGGCGTTGTTTGGAAAGCCGAATACGCTGCTGCTGGATGAGCCTACCAACCATCTGGATATCAAGGCATGCTCCTGGCTCGAGCATTTCCTGATGAATTATGAGAACACGGTAATCGTAGTCAGTCATGACCGTCACTTTTTAAACAAGGTATGTACACATATTGCCGATGTGGATTATGGTAAGATTAAGCTGTTTGCGGGAAATTATGATTTCTGGTATGAATCCAGCCAGCTGATCAGCCGTCAGCTGAAGGATGCCAACAGCAAAAAGGAAGAGAAAATCAAAGAGCTGGAAGACTTTATTGCCCGCTTCTCTGCCAATGCTTCCAAATCCAGACAGGCGACATCACGTAAGAAAATTCTGGATAAGATAACACTGGATGATTTACAGCCATCAACTCGAAAATATCCGTTTATTGAATTTAAACCGGAGAGGGAGAGTGGTCGTTCTATATTGTATATTGAGGATGTAGAGAAACAGGTCGAAGATTGCAGACTGACTAATATCTCCTTTAACATGATGAAGGGAGATAAGGTGGCGCTGATTGGCAATCCACTGAAAACCACTCTGCTGTTAAAGCTGATTGCACAGGAGCTGACACCGGATGCCGGAAGCATTCAGCTTGGACAGACCATCAGGGTTTCCTACATACCGGATGATAACAGTGCGTATTTTGAAGGTACGCAGAGTATCTGTGAGTGGCTGAGCCAGTATACGGATATCGACGATATGTCCTTTATCCGCGGTTTCCTTGGAAGAATGCTGTTTAGCGGAGAAGAACCGCTGAAGCCTGTCAATGTGTTATCCGGTGGAGAGAAGGCGCGCTGTATGCTGTCCAAGACGATGCTGGAGGCGGGAAATCTGCTGTTGATGGATGATCCGATCAACCATCTGGATCTGGAATCCATTCAGACACTGAATAATGCTCTGATAAAATATCCGGGAGAACTGATTTTTGTGAGTCATGACCATCAGTTCATTCAGACAATCGCAAATCGTATCATAGAAATCAGAGATGACGGTATCATTGACCGTAGAACAACTTATGATGACTATCTGGAAAAGGAATACGGAATCGAAGAATAGAAATAAAAATGTCCGGAAAAGAGGGGTTGAATTAGGGATTTAATAAATTCATGATTAATCTAGCCTTCTAACGAGACTCTTAAAAACAGAATGACCATACTAGAGTATTAACTTACTCCAGTGTGGTATTTTTATATATTTTTGAACTCCAAATTGCAATTTGTCGCAGTCTGATACATAAAGAGCGAATTCATCTTGAAGTTGCTTAGGTGGGAGGAACTTTAATTTTTTAATAGGGTAGTCATTAACTTGTCATTTTCAATATGATTTACGTGTTTGTATGCAATTTTTCAAGTATGTATGCAAGGTATTTCATATTCACCACAGAATGATCTTTTGCTTTTAGAGTTCCGCATACATTTGTACAATTAAATTACACATCTCTATATAACACAGTTCCTGCATTTACACCGTCAGTGATTTAAGTAATGTACTCTCCTTCAAAATCGTAGGTGTTAATATATTCAAAAATTCCTTCGTTTGTTGTTTATGATGAATACACTGGATATTCCCCGTGATTTGCTACAATGTAATCATTACTAATAACTCTACCTCGCCCATCCTCACAAATTAATCCAATTGGCATAAGTCTATATTTGGAAGTAGTTTCATCCAAAATAAAATTTTCAAAATCAAACATTTCGACAAATTTAACAAGTAGTTCATTATTTAAAATGCCTATCATTCTCTGTTCGATAGAGTTTATCAATTCCTTTTTCATAGAAAAATCTACTTAAGTTTAATTTTTTTTGAAGAGGAATACAGGTAATGTTAGGCATTCTTTTTTATCTGAAGTGTTTGTCTATAAGTTCTTCACGTGCGTTTTTTAGTTTTCCTAGTCTTTCTTGTGCTTCAAATTTCAATTTGTCGCATGAATCAGCGAAATCCTCGAATTCAATTTGCAGTGGTTTCGGTGGAACCATAATTTGATATCTAGAAAAATCGGGTATTGTAAGTTGACCAGCTCCAGAACCATTTTTTTCGAGATTTAAATTATCAATACTACATTGTAAATATCTCAAGTTAATGTCGTCAGTAGGAATTAAAGTTATCAATCTTACAACAGGCGTAAAATAAGCCTCTCTTATTGTTGTATACCCAATAGTACCTCTAGCTGATATTGTCAACGCTGGCTCAGATACACGATATTCTTTGCTGTAGCATAATAAATCGTTTCCTAACTTTCCATTTGAAAATACCGGATATTTATATACATCATTGTATTGTGACGAATAATCATTCGGCTTATCTCCACCCGCGAAAAGTTCTTTTGAAATTTTTTCTATAGACTTATGAACAAAGGACTTTCCTCCAAACATTTCGACAAATTTGGATTTAACCTTCTCAGATTGTTCAGTGATAATTGCTTGCTCATCGGCGATTTTCTGATCAATAGTTTTAATTTCATCGACTATCTTTTGTTGGTCTGCCACAGAAGGAATTTGAATAATTAAATTAGCAATTCTCTGTGTAGATGCTCTATTGCTACGAGAAAATCTTTCAAATTCACCTTCTACCTGGAGTGCTAAAGCCATATATTTAGGCATAATATCATCCGTTTTTATACGTAAAACACCACAGTGGTCTGTCGGGTAGAATGGTTTATTGGCAGGCAGAATGTTTACCATCCAATCACCATCGATTCCCCATAGAATAGAAGGCATAGAAAAATCAGTTATATTCTGTTTATCTATTTTCCCAAATTCCTCAAAAACATTTGCACTATAAATAGGAATACTACCATTTTCAACTACTTCATCTGAAAGTACACGGTTGCCTATGCTTAAATCAAAATAGTTCTTATCAGATAATCTGTAATTTGTGAGTCCCGGAATATCCTTAAGCACTCTTGTGGGAGTGGTTTTAATAGACTTGCTAAACGCTGTACCTGAAAAATCAAGCATATCTTGCAATCTCAGACGATAATAGTACTGATCTAATTCTTCGACATCAAACATATCTCCATCAGAGAAAGCATTTCTAATTAGCCCTGCAATGGAGTTTTTGTCTGCACGGTCAAATGCGTTATATAAACATCCTCCAGCCTTTATTATCTGAATTCCTTCTTGTCCTTTTCTATTGCTCCATTTATATCCTAAAAACTTTTCTTGTTCTTTGTTTTCATCTGGAGCAGAAATTATCAACGTATTTTGATTGTAAACTAATGAATAATAGAATAACTTTTCTTGTTCAACAGAAACAGCGTATTCATAAAACTTCTGATTAAACCATTTTTTCTGTTCTAAACCAGATAGTTTTATAAAAGTTTTCTGATTGCTTTTTTTAGTGTATTCTGATGAGCTTACAAATTGGTTATAGTGTTGATTAAAATAATTATCGGTTTTCCAAAAAGCATAATCTTTGTTTTTGGATAAAAATTCGTTGTAAGTATCCTTTTTTACACCTATTTTCTTTAGGTAGCCTCTCAAAATGGTTTCATCTTCCCAGCCATCAATATCAGCTTTAGAAAGTATAGCTTCAACACTATCAATAACCATATCTGTGCGTTTTGGCGGTTCATTAAACTTTTGTAAGAAAAGAATTACTGTATTAGTTCCAGTAGCTCCGAATGTTTTACTTCCAAGAGTTGAGATAGCTATAATGTTAAAATTCTTAAGAAGCGATTCTCTTGCAGAAATAAAACTTTCGTTTTCCTTGTTTAATATGCTACTAGGCAGAATCACAGCGGCTACTCCATTAGGCTTTAGTAATTGTGATATTCTTTCTACAAACAGTGTTTCAATTTCTGAACCATCATTTGAAATCTTATCTAAAATATCTAATTGATTGTTTGATAACTTCAAGTGAGGCTTGAACGCTTTTACTGAATAAGGTGGATTAGCTACAAGAACATCAAATGATTCCGGTACTATCTCTTTATCAGGATAGTTTTCAAGTCCATCACCAAAAATTATATTTCCATCCCCTGCACCATGCATAAAAAGAGAGATTTTAGATACTCTTGCTAATCTGTAATCCTTTTCGATGCCAAATATTTTTTTCTCTACCCATCGATTAAAAGTCTGCGTACTACTATTTATCGCATTAGCATGGACTTCCACCGCTTCAAAACCTTCAGTTAAGAAATGACCTGCTCCACAGGCATAGTCTATGATCTTAGGATATTCAATACCATCAGTTTTTGTCATTATTTGTTCTAAAGGAAGACTATCCCAAATAAAGCGTGTAATAGGGATAGGTGTGAAAAATTGACCTTCATTTTGTTTGAAACCTTTGTTAAGCAGTTGTTCAAACAAATCACCAAGCATTTGCATATCTGCTGAGCCGATTATTCTATAATCTTGAAAGAGTTGTACTATTTCTACTAAAATTTTACCATTTTGATAAAATAATTCTTCATTGTGGACATCTTTAAAAGCAAAGTCATTATTTGTATAGAATTTGAGTATACGAAGTGTATTTCTCAATTCTTCAATCATTTTAACTCTCTTTTGTTTCGTATATTGTTTTACAAGATTTTCTGCATAATCATCAGACACATAGAAAATTTCTTCACGCATAAATTTTTCCATACCTTCCTTATGAAGTCTTTGAAGTCTATCCTGAAGAGATTCATATGTATCTGTGCCTACTTTATATTGAAATTCGACAATGTCATTATCTGTTTTTTGTATTTCGTCTACTAATTTGCAGATAAATAAGGCAATCAATCGATTAAATGCGTTTTCTTTGTCTGACACATTATTGTGTCTTAAGATTTCCTCAAAACGATTTACTATCTTATCGTTTTCAGAGAAATCTTTTAAATCTTTCTTTCTAAGAGGTTTTGCTCCAATATCATAAGCGACTGAATCATCTCTGAAAATAACATCACCGCTGAATCTTCGCTCATAGGTCTCTTTCCATGCTTCGTAAAGTTCTGAAACAGTATGAGCATTTTTATATAGAAGAATAGTGGAATCCTTTTTTGCTAGATTTATGATATTATCGTCATCTGAGCAGTCAATGCTATCTGTTGTATACTCAATCTCATTCTTGTCATTTATATTTGATGCATATAAGACTAACCATCTACAACCACGTTCTTGTTGCCAGTAAGAAATTAACTGCCCTCCATCAGAAAGTATGTTTTTCATTTCTTTATTATATTCAGTACCAAATGTCTTACATTCAACAATGAATAGCATTTTTCCATTTTGATCACATACACAAATATCTGCTCGACCACTTTTTTGTTCATGACCAAGAGCCCAAGTGCGTTCAAGTTCAATATTTTCAGGTCTATAACCTTTATCAAGTAACCTGTTTACACATTCTAATACAACAAAGTTTTCTGGTTCAGAGAAATTTGTTGTAGTTGCTACATTGACTTTGAACCCTTTATCTTCAGGATAAATTATTTTTTCATTTTTAAAATCCACAGTAATAGAACAGTCAGAAAATGGATAATATTTTTCAAATTTCTCATTAGAAGTATCGCTAAAACCTGTTGAGATTAACATATTCTTCATATTATATTTTGTTATCATTTTTCTTTTGCCTCCATAGTATAGTTTAGCCATGCTTCTTCAACATCTTCATAGGGAAGACCGGTTGTTTCACAGTAGGCTTTAATATTCTTCATAGTTCTAATATTTGGTCTGGCTTTTCCCGCTTCCCAGCGGTTGACTGTAGAAAATACTACACCAACAATATCAGCGAACTCTGTTTGTGTTAACAAAGCACGTTCTCTAAGTTTTTTTATTTCGTTTGGAAAATTCATGTCTATTCAACTCCTTAAATTCCATATGCACCAATATAGCGTTATTATAACATAAAAACTATAAATATTTCTACCCTCCAAGTCCATCTGTAACTTTTACAGGTGGTTCTAAAAAGCTTAAGCTATAAGAAAAGTAATAAAAAAAGAAAACCTCCGATATAATGTAAGTGGCTTGGCGGTCACAACAAAATAAAGGAGGAACCACAAAATGAAATTGCAATTATCACATCGTTTTCGCGCCTAAGTATAGAAAGCAAGTAATATATGGATAATGGATGCAGTCGCATGCAGACATTGTCGTAAAAGACATGAGCCGATTAGAGCATGATTACCTTAAAGTCAGTTACTATACGGAAGTGGCATTCCCAGAAGCCGAAGTACGATTTATTACAACAAACAACGGTGTCGATAATGCCAATCAGCAAGACAGTGACTTTATTCCATTTCTAAATATCATTAACGAATGGTATGCAAAGGATACAAGCAAGAAAATCAAAGCTGTGTTTAAGGCTAAGGGAGAATCTGAAAAACCACTGTGTACTAATCTACCCTATGGATATATGAAAGATCCGGAAAATAAAAAACATTGGATTAATGACGAGCCTACCGCTGAGGTAGTAAGACATATATTTGATTTATGTATCGAGGGCTTTGGTCCAAGCTAGGTTGCGGATAATCTACAAGATGATAAGGTGTTTTCACCATCTGCTTATCTTAAATCAAAAGGTGAGAATCTAACAGCCGTGTCCTATGACGAATGTGGGTGGACAGCTACAGCAGTTTCAAAAATCCTAGAAAGGAAGGAATATCTTGGACACTCTGTCAATTTTAAAACAAGAAGAAAGTCATTCAAATCAAGGAAGAAAAATGAAAACGATCCTTTACAATGGAAGATATTGGAAACACCCATGTGGCAATTATAAATCAAGACACCCTTGATGCCATACAACGCATTTGTTATGGCAGACGAAAAAGTAACCACTAGGTAAAATGCCAATACTATCTGGAATGATATATTGTGCAGATTGTGGTGCTAAATTGTATCAAATACGAGGTAAAGATTGGACACAGGAAAAGGAATAAATGGTATGTGCAACTTATCGTAAAAAAAGAAAAGAAACTTGTACATCTCATCAGATTAGAAATGTAGAAATTGAAGCTGCATTACTTTATGCCATTCAGCAAGTCACTGTGTTTGCGAAAGAAGGTGAAGATGAATTTATTGAACTTGTAACAAAGAACAGCGCAAAGACTGTCGAACGAGCTATTCGTGACAGCAAGAATAACGAGCAAGGCACCTGTAGAACGAAAAAACTAGATACCTTTATCCAGAAATTGTTCGACGACGATGCAGAAGGTATAATCAGTGATGAGCGTTTTATGAAAATGACCGCTGCTTATGAAGCTGAGCAAAATCAACTAAAAGAGCGATTGGCAAGGTTAGAAGTAATCATTAATGACACCAAAAAGAAATCAGCTAACATTGATAGTTCCCTTGACATTGTACATACCTACACTGATATTAATGAGTTAAACGCAGAAATCATAAGAACCTTTATCGAAAAGGTATATGTGTATCAATCAGAAAAGTTATGGTCACGCAATACCAAGAAGATAAAAACTATATTCAATTTTATTGGCGAAATTGAAATCCCATCTAATGTAAAAACGGCATAGCCGCTATTAACGACTATGCCGAATTTTAAAAACCCTCTAAAATCCCTAAGTTTGGACTACAGATCGGGCTTTTTTTTCGTATTTTCTTCACAAGTGGAGAAAACGGTGCGATAAAGCGATAAACAGGGGAGCGACAGCGGTTTCAGAAAACTGAAACAAATGAAAAAACAAATATCATTTGTGAATAGATACCGAATTATCACAAATAAATTTTCACATAAAAATCAGATATCTGACATAATATAGTTCATAGATACCTTTATTTAAAGGGTCTGGCATAAATGCCTCTGCAAATTCATATGTATAAAATACAATGTAGAGGGGAAAATAAACATAAATACATGTTAAAAAATAAAAATATTGGACAAGTCAAAAAAAGTATGCTAGACTAGTGTCTGTTTCGTAAAAGGAGGAACATCAATGAACTCAAAACGAATAAAATTCGCTTTATTCATCTGTGTTTTCGCTTTATATGGATGTGCTTCCAGTGCCTCTGTACCGCAGAAGTCACTGAACACTGTGAATAACAAACATACGGTATCTCAGGATACCCTTCATACAAACAGTCTGATTCAGACAAAGGATACCAGCATGGCCGCCATGGCTTTTCATGCCTATGGTCCTATGCAAAAAAGTGGCTCCATGTTTCGCAGCATGAGGGATGAGCATGGTGTGCTGCTGATGAAATCCGATGTCGAAGGCTATGCGAAAAAAATGAAAGAAAAGGTTGTAAAGGAACGGAAGCGTCAAGTGCAGCTGGAGAAAAAAAGAAAAGAACAGGAACGCCTGAAAAGGATGGAAAAGGAGTCCTCACAGGCATTCAGTCCGAAAATCACAACCTACGGCGTTGACTGCTATGGATGTGGCGGCGAAAGCGGCCGCGGCGGTACTTCCCTAGGTGTGGCACTGGATTTAACCCTTGGTGTACAGATGCCGGATGGCTCATGGCAGCCGGGTATCCGGTATGGTAATTACTATATCGTTGCCGCAGACCCAAGCATTCCACTTTGCTCGATACTGAAAATCAGTGATCACGGTCTGAGTGGAAGTGGTATTACACCGGATCAGCCCTACTATGCCATTGTACTGGACCGAGGCGGGGCTATTCAGGGAAATCATATCGACCTGTATATCGGCAGTGAGAACTCCGGTGCTATCGTACCGGTGAAAAACACACAGGCAAAGGCGCAGATCATCCGTGAGGGTGGTAAAAACGGAGCCAGAAGCTGTGCATTATAATCATCAGGACATGGAAGCTGGTTTTCTGTGTCCTTTTGCTTTTACAAAAAGCTAAGCTGGTATTCTCTGTATTTAACATGATATAATTATGGTACTATAGTAATTAAGGAAAGGCTGATGCTTGTGAAGATGAAAGAAATCCTTGTGGTTGAGGGAAAAAACGACACAAATGTACTGAAAAGCTTTCTGGACTGTGATACCATAGAAACAAACGGTACGCATTTGGGGAAAGAAATCCTGCGACAGATCAGACTTGCTCAGAAAACGCGCGGTGTGATTATATTTACGGATCCGGATTTTCCCGGAGAAAAAATACGTTCCTGCATCAATGCGGCAGTACCCGGCTGTAAAAATGCCTTCATTGATAAGGCAAAGGCCAAAACAAACAAAAAGGTTGGTGTGGAGCATGCCTGCAAGGAAGATATTCTGGAGGCATTAACGCATCTGATGACCTTTGATGAACATCTGCAGGATACACTGAGCTATGAGGAATATCTGGATCTGGGACTAAACGGCAGAGAGGACAGTGCCGAAAAGAGAGCGCAGATTGCCCGCTCCCTGTATCTGGGAAAGCCGAATGCCAAAACACTTTTCAAGCGTCTGAATATGCTGCAGCTGCATAAAACAGATGTGGAAAAGCTGCTTGGACAGCCATATGAATGAGCTTGTTAAGGTAACGTTTGCCCTGCGTCCCAAGGAACAACTGGAAAGCTGGGTATCTGAAATCCTGCAGGAGGGATGGGAATTGTCCTCCTTTCGCTATGTCATGCTTGGCTCTTTAATGAATTTTCGTTTTGTAGAGGGAAAACGACGGCATGTGAAGGTTTGCTTCTACGATGTGAAATACGATGCAGACGAAAGCATCTTTCTGGCTGAGGGATGGAACGTGCTTTGCCGAAACGGTCTGAGCGTTATTTTCTATCATGAAAATCTTGATCAGCCGCTGCCGCTTCTGGATATGAAGCTGTATACGAAGCGAAGAATCTTCAAAATGACATGCAATTTGCTGTATCTGTTTTCATTGCTGTATTGTGTGCGTGTGGAGGAGGAGGCATTGCGGAAGCCGCTTCTTTTCGTCTTTACCCTTCTATTGTTTGCGCTGCCGCTGCTGTTTGATGTCAAAAGCACGACAAAATACAGTAATCTGATTCGAATTATAAAAAACCTGTTGTATGCAGTGCTTTTAACAGGTATTGTATATCTGCTGATAGAATTGCTGGTATCCACCTTCTATCTGCTGTTTTAGAAAGGATAAGCTTATGAAGAAACCCATTGCGACACCTTCCAGAACAAAGGAAATTCTGGAAACACATGGAATGTTTGCGAAAAAAAATTACGGACAGAATTTTCTGATTGAATCCGGAATTGTAGATAAAATTGCACGACATGCAGTCCTGTCGGATCACTGCGTGGTATTTGAAATAGGACCCGGTATCGGTGCATTGACACAGTATCTGTGTGAGTATGCAAAAAAGGTTGTATCCTTTGAAATTGATGAGCGGCTTCCTGATGTTCTGGCAGACACGCTGCAGGAATATGACAATTTTGAGCTGGTCATGTCTGATTTTTTAGAAATCGATTTGAAAGAATGGTGCAGAACGTACAGGAAAGAGGGCTATGATGTCGTCATTGCTGCCAATCTGCCATACTATATCACGACACCGATTCTGTTTAAAATCTTTGAATCCAAAGCGGACGTTGCGGCAATCACCGTCATGATGCAGAAGGAGGTCGCAGACCGCTTCGCTGCTGAAGTAAATACCAAGGATTACAATGCGTTAAGTATTATCACACAGTATCGCTGTGAGGTAACCCCGGTGATGAAGGTGCCGAAAAACGTTTTCCTGCCAAAGCCGAATGTGGACAGCGCAGTCTTGCAGTTCCGTTTCAGGGATACACCGCAGAATATCGAGGAAGAAAGTTTTTTTTCATTGGTCAAGGCTTGCTTTCGCCAGAGAAGAAAGACCATACTGAACAATTACGGGGAATATTGTCAGGATAAGCAGCAGGCGCGTGCAGAGCTTGAGAAAAGCGGTATAGACTGCACAAGACGGGCAGAAAGCGTCACACTTGCGGAATTTATCAACTTATATGAGGTACATAGAAATGAAAGTAAAAGCACATGCGAAAATTAACATCTGCCTGAATGTCGTATGCAGGCGGGATGACGGGTATCATGAGCTGGAAATGATTATGGTTCCTCTGATGCTCCATGATGAGCTTACCATAACACTGTCCAGTGAGGACTGCTATACGTGTAGTGATGCACAGCTGCGGATGGATGAAACGAATACAATCATTCAGGCGGTGGAGCTGATGCGAAGGACCTTTTCTCTATCGGAATGCTTCCATGTGCATGTGGAGAAGCATATCCCCGCACAGGCAGGACTTGCCGGAGGAAGTGCAGATGCCGCTGCAGTCATGCGTGGAATCCGTGATTTGCTGAAGCTGGATATCTCACTGGAGGATCTGGCACAGCTGGGAAAGCAGGTTGGCGCAGATGTACCGTTCTGCATCATGGAAACCTGTGCTTTGGTAAAGGGGATTGGCGAAAGGATAACACCGTTCGCCATGCCTTGCGATTTTCATATTCTTCTGGTGAAGCCAGCGATGGGCGTACCTACCGGGAAAGCTTTTTCTATGCTTGATTTTGAGAAATGCGACCATCCGGACTGCAATGAGGTTATCCATGCATTACAGCAGGGCGACCTTGCGCAGCTTTCAAGTGTCATATCCAATTCCCTGGAATACAGTGCCTTTCAGCTGGTTCCGGAAATTGCGGACATCAAACACCAGCTGCAGAGTATGGGGTTTGATGCGGTGCTGATGAGTGGCAGTGGAAGTACAGTATTTGCAATTACAAGGAAGAAGGAACTTCTGCGGCAAGCAGAGAAGCGGTTCCATAACAAAACGTATTTTGTATGCTGTACAGCGATCAAGCAGTAAATGGAGGTTAAGGCTATAGACAAACAGGGGATATCTCTTCTTTGATGTCTGCCTGAAAAGCAGCAGTGCTGGCTTCATAAAGAAAAAACGGCATAGGATTACCGGTTTCGGTTTGTCTGTGCCATTTTCATATTATCCGTATGAAAGCCTTCATAGATCCCCACAGGATTCAAAATGCTACAGCTTGGATATATCCGGCTTTTGAATGGGTGGATTCGGCAGCGTGCTTTCTCTGATATCCGTAAGCAGAAGCTGTTCATGCCGAAAGAAATATGGGTGATGCCGAAAACGGGTGAACAGGAAGAGCAGGCTTATGAAAAGTCCTGTATAAAGCAGGACAGCATACAACAAATCCAGAAACATCATAAACAATAGGAAACAGGGAACACCGGTAAGTAATATAAAGACGCCCATTCCGATATAGGTGAGAACACGGTTTCCATATGTTATCATAAGAGAATACAACCGATCCTGCCAGGTGATCAGACTGCGCTCCAGCTCCGTATAAGGAAGCCATACAGTCCCGGTATCATCCTGCAGCAGTATTTTGCGAAATGCAGAGATATCCTCAGTCTGTAAAGCCTCACCGACATATTCCCTGCGCAGAAGCTTAAAAAAGGGCTGCTTTCGCATATGTCTGTTACCGGTAATGAGGTCGCCGCCGCAGCATTGCGTCCTGCCACAGAGGGTTCGGTACAGCTCCGGTATGAGATAGGCGGGATGACGGGTGTCGGTGAGCATAAGAAAGTCACCGTTTGACAGCTGTGCTCCCAGAAATATAGCAGACACCGGCGTAACACGGTGATTCAGTGATACGTAATGGCATGCATAATCCTGCTGTGACAGCAAGCGCAGAATAGCGGAGCTTCCGTCTCTGGACGCATTGTCAATAAAAAGAAGCTCATAGCTGACCGGCAGCTTCTTTACTTCCCGCAGGACATCCGTATACACTCTGCGTAATGCTCCCGCATTATTATGACAGGGTATAATGACACTGATCTTATCCACACCATCACTCCTTCTATAAACATTATGGCATACTATTGTGATAAATCCAGTTTTGAAATCTTAAAAAGTCTTAACACTGATTTAACAAATAACAGGCAGAAGTCCCCCATCTCTGCGACGATAAGCAGATGGTGGGATGAATGCAGCCATTTTCCTTTATCCTTCACACCAGATAAATACGATTAAATTTCTTAGATTCAAAAAAAGCAAAAACATTTGAGAAAGGATTTTGCTCATGCTTTTTATGACTGTTGAGTGAAAATATCAAGAGATGAGCACAATTACATATAATTGATATGACTTTGTTAAATAAGGAATGCCTGAATAAATTTCCATCTATATCTTAAGTCAAATAAATGCGTAAGTTCTGTCCCTTTTCTTTATAAATATGGTAAATCAGACCGCCTTGTGGTATACTATGAGTATAAAAATAGTTTCGGTCGATATTATGAAATGAGGTGTATTTATGCTAGATTTAGACAGTAATGCTCATTCAGTATTTGCTCTCCGTTATCATTTGATCATGACAACCAAATATCGGCGTCGTGTGTTCGATGATGTCATCAGTGATCGTGCAAAAGATATCTTTCTTCATATTGCCAGATCCTATAACATCTCTCTTCAAGAATGGAATCATGATGTCGATCATATTCATATCCTGTTCTCTGCTCACCCTAACTCTTGTCTTACGAAATTCATCAATGCGTATAAGAGTGCCAGTTCACGTTTATTGAAGAAGGAGTTTCCTGAAATTCGTGAAAAGCTTTGGAAAGAAGCATTTTGGAGTCAGAGCTTCTGTTTGATCAGTACAGGAGGTGTCACCACCGACATCATCAAAGCTTATATCGAAAGTCAAGGTGAGAAGAATGGTGTCAAGAAAAGGGTATCAGTTTAGAATCTATCCAAACAAGAAGCAAGAGATTTTCTTTACCAAAACATTTGGTTGTGTCCGTTTTCTGTATAATCATATGTTAGATGACAAAATCAAATATTATGAAGAAACTAAGAAAATGAAGCAAACGACACCTGCATCCTATAAGAAGGATCATCCATTTCTCAAGGAAGTAGATTCTTTGGCATTAGCAAACGCTCAACTACATTTAGAAGCTGCTTTCAAAAAGTTCTTCAAAGAAACAGATATCGGTTTTCCCAAATGGAAATCAAAGCATCAGGCGAAACAAAGTTACACGACAAATATGGTCAACGGAAATATCCGATTGTTTAGTACGATACAAAACCAAACGACCTATCTACGTTTACCAAAGGCAGGTGATGTAAGGATCCATATGCATCGCATACCACAGGGGATATTAAAAGCAGTGACGATAAGCAAACAGCAGGACCGTTATATTGCGACATGTCTGTTTGAATATGAAAATAAAGTAGAAAGTAAAGAAGTAGTACATGTGTTAGGTCTTGATTATTCGCAAAAACATTTATATGTAGATAGTGAAGGTCAGGTATGTGACTATCCCCATTTTTACTGTGCGAGTGAGAAGCGATTAGCAAGAGAACAACGCAAACTTTCCAAGATGGTCAAAGGAAGTAATAACTATAAGAAGCAAAGAAACAAGGTAGCCAAGCTGCATGCCCATGTAGCACAGAATGAAAGAATCTATCAATGTCCGAAGTGTGGTCATATAGAGGATCGTGATATCAATGCAGCGAAGAATATACGTGATGAAGGTATACGATTACATAGAGGTTAGAAAATAAGGATTACAAAGAACCGCTGGACGAGCGGGGATAGCTTGCTTATGCTTAGGATATTGGTTCTATCGAACACACTCTGCGCACCCGAAGGGTGAGAAGCTCCCACTTCTATGCTAGTCATAGCATATGTGGTGAGAGTACGTCACTGAACATTAGGTAGTAGGAGCCTGTATTTTGATATATAATGAAAGAGAAAAGAAATGAGGTGTGGACGATGGGAAGCAGAATACTCATTGTGGATGATAATCAGGAAATTCGTGAGGTAGTAACTGTTCTTCTGGAGAACGAGGGCTATGAGGTGGAGGAAGCCGGTGATGGAGAAGCAGCAATAGCTAAAGCAGAGGATATGGACTTAATCATTCTGGATGTTATGATGCCGAAAATGGATGGCTTTAAGGCATGCCGTCAGATTCGTGAGGTCACGAATGCGCCGATTCTGTTTTTGACTGCAAAGACCATGGACCAGGACAAAGCGCTTGGATTTTCCAGCGGCGGAGATGATTATTTGGCGAAGCCGTTTTCCTATAATGAACTCATTGCCCGTGTGAAAGCACTTCTGCGCAGATATTGCATTTACAAGGGGAAGGAGGAGCCGCAGGAGGGCGATCAGATTATCATGCATGATCTGGTCATCAGCCGAAACAGCAATCAGGTGAAAAAGAAGGAGGAAGCTGTAAATCTGACAGAAATGGAGTATCAGATTTTGTTACTGTTGGCGGACCATCCGAAAAAAATTTTCTCCAATCAGGAGCTGTATGAAGCTATCTGGAAGGGGCCGTATATGTATTCCGCAAATAATACCATCATGGTGCATATCCGAAATCTGCGCAAGAAGCTGGGAGTGGATCCGCAGAATCCGGTGTATATAAAAACCGTCTGGGGAAAGGGGTACCGTTTTGATTAAGAAAATAAGCCCTGTCGGAACAAGAAAAAAGCATATCTCCAAGCTAAGCCTGAAATTTATCGGTATCGTTATACTGGCGGCAGTTGTTTCCGTATCACTGTTCGGGTTTTTATTTTTTAACCGGTATCGTATGTTTCATCTGGCTGTCGGTGAAGAGGCAGTAAAGAAGGAAACGAGTGAACAGATTCAGACCCTGCAGGATACGATAACGAAAAAGGATATTTCGAAAAAGAATAAAAAAGCCATCAAACGGGAAATGAGAAAATACAAGGATCTCACGCTGTATCTGTATGATGATGAGGATACGCTGAGTGAAACATCATTCAGTACGATGGAGGATCAGGCATATGTGGGTACCATGTCCTTCTGGCTGAATCTGTATGAGCCGGACGATCAGGAATATACGCTGAAATTTCATGATGGTGAAGCCTATCTTGTTGTCTATTCCTTTATCGGTCTTTCCTTCATGATTCGGTTTCTCATTGTGGCGGCAGTTGCTTCAATCCTGCTGTTCATTGTAGTGATTATGCAGTTTGTACACCGCAAAATGAAATATGTCCTCAGTATCGAAGAGGAAATGCAGCTGATTGAAGCCGGTGATTTTCACCATACGATCATTTACAAGGGAAATGATGAATTGACGGATCTTGCCCGGCAGCTGAATCATCTGCGCAATGCATTGTATGATAATATGCTGAAGGAAGAAGAAGCACGCAATGCCAATCAGGAGCTTGTTACAGCCATGTCACATGATCTTCGTACACCCCTCACCTCTCTGCTTGGATATCTGGATATTCTTCAAATGAAAATCTATAAGAGTGATGCAGCGAGGGATGACTATATTCGAAAAAGCCGGCAGAAGGCCGAACAGATCAAGGATATGTCAGATAAGCTGTTTAATCATTTCCTTGTGTATTCCCGTGATGAGGAGCTGCAGCTGCATCCCATAGAGGAGCAGGCGGTACTGAATATGCTGGAGTTCTATTGCGAGGAGCTGCGTGAACAGAAATTTGAGATATTGACAAAATTTGAAAGGGGCAGCTGGAAAATCATGGGGGAGGAAGCCATGCTGATGCGTGTGTTTGATAATGTATTTTCCAATATCCGAAAATATGGGGATAAACACATTGTGACTGTTTCTTTACAGGTGGAGAAGGGGAATGTGCTGATTCGGTTAAAAAATCGTAAGAAAAAGGACGCATCCCGGGAGGAAAGCACCCAGATTGGTCTGAAAAGCGTTAATAAGATCATGAAAGGGATGAATGGCAGCTTTCTATATGAAAATGATGATACGGAATTTGTTGTAGAGCTGTTCTTTCCTTGCCGTCAGGAATAGCACTGCTATATTCGTGTTAGACATGTAAAAAGAATAGTTCTGCATTTCTGCAGCATATATGTAACAAGGCATCTGTTGTCTGTCCTGCACAAACACAGCTGCTTTTTTATGATTAGTTCTGCATTAAACGGTAAATTGACCTTCTAACGGAAAAAGGATGAAATGCGGAAGGGAGTAAAAAAACAGCCTGGATAACCAAGCTGTCATAATGCAGGGGATTATAAATCCAGCAGCCTCATCTGCCGCAATGCATGATATATGCCATCCTCGGATACATCCCTTGTGATGATGTCGGCAGCGCGCTTCGCTTCCTCATGGGCATTTCCCATTGCGACTCCGATTCGTGCATGCTGCAGCATTTCCACATCGTTCAAACTATCTCCAAAGGCTAGATAGTCCTGCATCTGAAAATGATCAAGAATAAAGCGGATACCGATCGCCTTGCTAAAGCCCTTCAGCACAACATCTGCATAGGTCGACTGCCCGATCATAACATCAACGCTGGGTATCGCCATATATTCCTCATAGGCATATCCCATAGGACCATAGGCAATCATCATAATGACATCACTGCCGTCATATGCTTCCACATCCGGTATGGATTCCTTAAAGAATTCTGCAGAGGTAATCACGTATGCATTCGGCTTGCGGGTAAGAATCTGCTTCTTTCCCATAATCAGCAGCGGAGCCTCCTGCGTTTCCGCAGCCTGAATGCAGGCCTCGACGCTTTCTCTTGGAATCGGTGTCATATGCAGAAGGCTTTTGTCGTGATTGTAAATAGCCTGTCCGTTATTGCAGAGAAAGATGTCCCAGTCAATCAGCTCATCAAAGTGACCGTCTGTTACAGATTGCAGAGATCGTCCGGTAGAAATGCATAGAATATGGCCGGCCTTCTTCAGCTTCTGCAATGCGGCTCTGGTGGATGCAGGAACAATATGCGTGGTACTATCCACCAAAGTACCGTCTATATCGAAAAACAGAATCTGTCTGTTCATAAGGTAACCTCCCATCAACACGGTTATGATAGCACAACTATTCACATATTGTAATCATTTCCGGCATATTTCATTATTCCAGTGTCCGAAATCCAATTTGCATGATGGTAAAGTATACGGGAGCATGCTGTTTCCTCCATTCTTTGCTGTGATTGTATGCTTTTTCCTTAATTCACGGTGAAACCTTACAATTCGTCCATAAAACGTATAGGAAATAGGCACTTAGCCTTTTTTTTACTGTCACTTTTTGATAAAATAGTAACGGAGGTATGTTTTTATGAAATCTGCTATTGTTTTAGCTGCCGGAAAAGGCACAAGAATGAAGTCAGCTTTGAACAAAGTGATGCATCCCGTCTTAAACAAACCGATGATCGGACACATTGTTGATACCCTGAAAGCAAGCGGAGTGGAACGCATTGTTGTTGTGGTTGGACATGGTGCTGAAAGTGTAAAGGAATATCTGCAGGATTCTGTAGAGTATGCTATTCAACAGCCTCAGTTAGGAACCGGACACGCTGTCATGCAGGCAAGTGTTCTGGAAGGTCTGGATGGAGATACCATTGTTGTTAACGGTGATGGACCCTGCATTCAGAAGGAAACGATTCAAAAAGTATTTGAAAGCAACCGTGATGCCGCTTGTACCGTACTGACGAGTGTGCTGCCGGATGGAGAACGCTACGGCAGAATTATTCGAAATGCACAGGGCATGGTCGAGAAGATTGTTGAAGCAAAGGATTGCAGTGAAGAAGAATTGGAAGTAAAAGAGATCAACACCGGAATTTTCTGTTTCAATAACAAGGCACTGTTTGAAGGTCTGAAGGAAATCACCAACAGCAATGCACAGCAGGAATACTACCTGACAGATCTTGTGGAAATTTTTAATAAAAAAGATCTGTGTGTCAATGCTATGATTGTGGATGATCCAAAGGAAGCCATGGGTGTCAATGACCGTGTGGATTTAGCGAAAGCAAATGCATGGATGAAGCGTCATGTAAATGAAGCACACATGCGTGCAGGGGTAACGATTATCGATCCGGATAACACATACATTGATGTGGATGCTGTGATTGGTGAGGATACGGTCATTTATCCCAACGTACACATTCAGGGGAAAACTGTCATTGGTAAGAATACTGTGATTTTACCGAACTCGTTCCTGCGCAATGCTGTAATCGGTGATGATGTAACGATTGACAGCAGCAAGATCGTTGAAAGCAGTGTTGGAAACCATTCCACGGTGGGGCCGATGTCTCATTTAAGAAACAATACAGAAATCTGCGAAGACTGCCGTATTGGGAACTTTGTGGAATTTAAAAACTCTCACTTTGGTGATAGCTCCAAATGCGCCCACCTGACATATATCGGAGATTCCGACTTTGGTAAGAAAATCAATGTCGGCTGCGGTGTGGTTACAGTCAATTATGACGGCAAGCACAAATTCCGCACAACGGTACATGACGGTGCGTTTATCGGAAGCAATTGTAACCTGATTGCGCCTGTGACCATCGGTGAGAATGCTCTGCTTGCGGCAGGCTCTACGATCACGGATTCTGTAGATGACGGTGATATGGGGATTGCCAGAGCACGACAGTCCATTAAAAAGGGATTCGGAACAACTTACAAGAACAAATAGGAAAGGAACAGGATTGTAGAACAATGGAAAACAAAACAGTAGTTTTTGCGTTAACTTCAAGCGTTGAGCTAGCAAATGAAATCGTGGGAGAATTAGGGATACCTTTGGGTCAGTGTGATGTAAAGCACTTCTCCGACGGGGAAATCATGGTAGAATTAGGGGAGTCCGTGCGCGGGAAAAACGTCTACATCGTTCAATCCACATGTGCACCTGTCTCCAGCAATATCATGGAGGTACTGATTGCCATTGATGCCTGCAAACGTGCCAGTGCCGGTCATATTTCTGTCGTTATGCCATATTTCGGATATGCACGTCAGGACCGCAAGGCAAAACCGAGACAGCCGATCACATCCAAACTGGTTGCGGATCTGCTGGAACGGGCAGGGGCAAACCGTGTCATTACCATGGAACTGCATGCAACGCAGATTCAGGGATTCTTCGATATTCCTGCAGATGACATCTCCGCCATCTGTATTATCGGTCAGTATTTCAAGAGCCTGAATCTGAAAGATGTTGTGGTCGTATCACCGGACCATGGCGGAACTACTCGTGCGAGAAGACTTGCGGAAATTCTTCACGCTCCATTAGCAATCATTGATAAACGTCGTCCGAAACCAAACGTGGCAGAGGCTATGAACATCATTGGGGATGTAAATGGCAAAATCGCTATCGTGGTAGACGATATTGTGGATACTGCAGGGACGCTGACTGCAGGTATCCAGATGCTGTATGACAAAGGCGCTACTGCTGTATATGCATCCTGTGTGCACGGCGTTCTTTCCGGGCCGGCCATCGATCGCTTGAAGGCTGCGAATCTGGAAGAATTCGTATGTACCAATACGATTCCTCAGGATGACAAGGCTGCATTGTACCCACAGATGAAGGTATTGTCTGTAGGACCTGTTTTAGGACAGGTTATCAAGGCTGTGGAAGAAAGCAGACCAGTCAGCGAAATCGTTGCGAAATACGCAGAGTAAGCCTACATAGAAAGGAAACTGTATGCTGGAACATTTCATAGAATTCATGCTGCCGGAGATTGTATCCATTTTGGAAATCATCGGTATCGTTGTGATAACCATCGGATCACTGAAGGCGTTTTATCACTATATCAAAGCGCTGTTTACCCATAAACATTATCCGATCCGTATCGAACTGGCAAATGCTCTGGCATTAGGTTTGGAATTTAAAATGGGTGCCGAAATACTGAAGACGGTACTCGTCAGAAGCTTTTCGGAAATCTATATTCTGGGAGCCATCATTCTGCTGCGTGCACTTCTGTCCTTGATGATACATTTTGAAATCAAGACTGAGAAGGAACACGGATCCGCAAGTGAGGCATCACCGAATAATTATTAAATGAGCAGTACAATATCTATAGCCGGATATTGTACTGCTTTTTTATACCGCTTACATTTTTTAAATTCATGCTTTACAACTTTTCGTTCATCTGCTATTATGAATATGAGGACAAGACGTTATAACGTCTTACTGAGTAATGGTGATTCAGTTGAATGGAAGGAGTGAATTTATGGAATCATCTGAAGTATTGGCAGCAAAACTGCTGGAGTTTATGGGGGGAAAAGAGAATATTATCTCTGTTACGCATTGTGCAACAAGATTACGTCCACAATTAAAGGATAGAAGTCTGGTTGACGCTGATGCTATAGAAAAACTTGATGGTGTCACAGGCTTGGTTAATAAGGATTCCGGGTTGCAGATTATTATCGGTATGAATGTAGGGGATATTTATAAAGCTTTTATGAAGGTATGGGATTCAGAACGCTTAGAGCGGGAGGGTTTGATAGAAAAGGAAGAAGCAGGTCCGAAAAGGCATGAATGGTTTAATGAATTTATCGCTTTAGTGGTCAGTATATTTTCGCCATTGCTTCCTTTGCTAGCCGGATCAGGTTTATTAAGAGGGTTTACCATATTGGCGAACGAGCTAGGATGGCTGTCAACAAGCAGTACAACAAATTTAATACTGACATTAACGGCAACCTCTGTTTTCTACTTTCTTCCGCTATTGACGGCGATGACTGCAGCAAAGCGGTTTCAAACGAGCCCGTATATCGCTGTGGCTGTCATGGGTGCACTTATTATGCCTGATTTTCTGGCATTGGTACAGGGAGATGGAGGCAATGGTGTTGAATTTCTTGGTATCTCGATTCCAGTATTTAATTATACCAGTCAGATTATTCCTGCAATTATCATGACTTGGCTACAGTCACAAATGGAACATTTTATGATTAAGAAAATTCCTAATAGTCTGCATATGATTATCATTCCAACCGTACTGCTGTTGGTTCTGGTACCGATAACTGCTGGCGTGATAGGACCTATTGGAAATTATATCAGTATCGGAGTTGCACAGGCAGTTACCTGGCTGGCGAACATCAATCAGGTTATCACAGGAGCTGTTATTGGCGGAATTTGGAATATCCTTATCATGTTTGGAGTGCATTGGGCACCGAATACCATGGTTATTATCCCTGATATCGCAAAGAACGGATGCTCTCCATTCATCGCATATGGTGCGAATGCTAACTTTGGTATGGCTGGTGCTGCATTTGCCATATTTCTTCGTTCAAAAAATAAAAAGCTGAAAAATTTTTCACTGACAGCGATTACATCCGTTATGCTATCCGGTATTGTTGAGCCGGCTATTTACGGGCTTGGAGTAAAATTCAAAACACCGCTAATCGCAGGCTGCATGGGGGCGGCACTTGGTGGTGCGTTCATGGGACTGTTTCATGTTGTGGGTAATGCATTCGTATTTGGAGGGCTTACCACGATACCGGCATTTGCAGGAACAACTCTATGGGCATATATAGTCGGTTTGGCCATATCCTTTATTGGTGGTATGGTACTGACGTTCATATTTGGCGTTAAAGATCCAGAGGCACAGATGACTTCGAAAAAGTAAAGAAAAGAGGAAAAATCAATGGAATTGAATAAGAAAATAGAAGGTATTTTAGGATTGTCGGCGATTGGTGATGCAATGGGAGCTACCACCGAGAATTTAACCTTCGGGCAGATTCGTGAGATGTTCACTGCTCCTGTGACAACATTTCAAAAGCCGGGAAAAACTGCCTTTGCTTTAGGAAATGAGGCAGGTGAGATTACAGATGATTTCTCACAAATTTATATGTTATCAAAAGCAATTTTGAGCAATAAAGGGAGAATAACAAGGGATATCGTGATAAAAGCAATACTGGAATGGTCAGATATTCCTAAATATTTCAATCGCTTTGCAGGGCCTACAACCAGAAGTGCAATTGAAATGTATAAAAACCCCGGTATGGAAATGAAGCCGCTTCCTGGTGCTGTAGCTGTAGACTATGCATCTAAGGCAACAAATGGAGCAGCAATGAAAATTGCGCCGGCAGGAATTCTACATCCGGGAAATCTGGAAGCTGCTATTGATGATGCTATTGTCATAGCACAGGTAACGCACGATAATTCTCTTGCCATTTCCGGGGCTTGTGCTATTGCTGCAGCAACGAGCGCATCACTTGCAGAAAAGGCTACTATTGAAGAGGCGATAAGTGCAGGTGTTTATGGTGCAATACGTGGAGAAACAAAAGCAAAAAGTGTTTCCAGAGTAGTCGCGGGAGCAAGCGTTGTAGAACGCATAAAGTTAGCACTGCAGATAGCTGAGGGAGCCGGTAGTAAAGAAGAGAAGCTGCTGAAATTATCACAGATAATCGGTAGTGGTCTCCATATTTCAGAAGCAGTACCTTGCGCTTTTGGAATTGCAGCCTTAAATAAAGACAGTGCCTTGCAGGCTGTCATTGATGCTGTAAACATCGGGTATGATACAGATACGATTGCTACGATTGTCGGGACGATGGTAGGTGCTTTTGTAGACTTTGAGGATAAGAACTTCCTAGATTTATATGACAAGGTGCAAAAAGCAAATGAAATAAATCTTATTATATTGGCTGATGAACTTGCTACAGCTGCAAAAGTAGGATAATATTTATAATACGCAGGAATGGTATGTATGCCATTCCTTTTTCTATTCATAATCGTGCCGGTAGGATTACAATGAATTCCTTGAAAAGTATTTACATTAAATAGGCATTCATTTATAATGAAATTTAAAAGGAAGTATGTTACGGCTATATGAGGTGAAGAAAAATGCGAACAAATAGTATAAAATATCTTTCAATTTATGAAGATCTGAAAGAAGAAATCATAAATGGTACATATCCGATAGGTGGACTGTTTCCAGCAGAACCAGAGCTGCAGACCCTTTTTGGCGTAAGTAGGATAACTGTTCGACATGCTGTTCAGCTCCTTGTTGATGAAGGGTACCTGCAGCGAATTCATGGTGTAGGAACTGTGGTCGTTAGTCAGAAGGAATCATTGCAGCTGCAGAATCTGCTTAGCTTTTCTGAAGAATATAAAGGAGCCGGTGTTCATTCAGATATTATTTCATTTGAAGAAAGAATATCTGCTTCATCCCTAGTGTGTTCTAAATTGAATCTGTCTAAGGGATCAGAGGTAAGCTGTCATGAACGCTTGCGTTGGAGTGATAACAGTCCAATTGGCTTCCAGCGTGTATACTGTCCGCTTCATTTAGCATTGACAAGGAATGAACTAATAAGACCTAATGTATCTTTATATCAGCTATTTAAAGAAAAGGGCTACAGTGTGAAGAATGCCAATGAAACAATAGAATCAGTGATTGCTGATAAAAAGATTGCAGATTATCTGCATGTAAAAGAGGGGAGCCCATTGCTGTTTGTACAGCGAGTCACGAAGGATCAGCGTGATAGAATTGTAGAGTATGCTGAATTTTATTATAGAGGGGATCGATATCGGTATAGTGTGCAGCTCCATGTTCCAGATTGATATGGATGGGAGTAAGAGTTAAAATGTCATTCAAATCTACAAGCATCCAGCCATAATGTAGTATGGAGAATCATACAAATCTAATTGGATTTTATTGATTCTTTTTGTTTGTTTCTTCACTTTCTAAATTTTCCTGTACATCTTCATGATATCTTTCTACATCGCGGCTTCTTTTTAAGTCCTTCCATTCTTTACTTTTGTGTATTTTGGTCGAAAAGGGCAGTTTCCACACATATTTTTGATTTGTCCGTGGATACATAGGATGTAGCTTTCATATGAAGAATGTGTTAACGAACGATGACAGCTGTATGAATAAAAAGCACATTAAAAAGCCATGCGATCACTCACATGGCTTATCTGCATTAGCTTGCTTTATAATATATGACAGATTCATAAGGACGAAGTGTGATACACTTGTCAGCTTTACTGTCCTTATAATTGCTTAACAACAGCACATAATCTGTCAGATTTTCTTTTATTTCCACACGTACAGCTTCTGCATAGAAATTGCTGAGTACAATCAGTTCTCCTTCCTCTCCTTTGCGTTTGTATGCAAAGATTGTCTTATGATCCTGCAGTAATGGAATATACAGGCCATCCTGAATCACCTTATACTCTTTCCGCATGCGTATCAATTTATGATAATGATAAAATACGGAATTTTCATCCTGTAGTGCATTTTCAATATTGACAGTTTTATAGTTATCGATTACTGACAGCCATGGAGTACCATCTGTAAAGCCTGCATTTTGCTTGCTGTTCCATTGCATTGGTGTTCTTGCATTATCCCGGCTGCGTTCCTGTAATATATGCAGGATTTCTTCCTTACTGCGCCCTTCCTTCTTAAGAATATCATAGAAATTTGTACTTTCTACATCGCGATATTGTGATATATCATGGAAATATGCATTGGTCATACCGATTTCCTCACCCTGATATACATACGGTGTCCCCCGCATGCAGTGAAGCACAGTAGCCAGCATTTTAGCGGCTTCTATACGATAGTTTTTATCATCGCAAAATCTTGAAAGCGCACGGGGCTGATCGTGATTACACCAGAATAAGGCATTCCATGCATCTGCTTCCTGCATACCTGTCTGCCAGTCATTCAAGAGCTGCTTTAGCTCGATGAAATCAAACGGCATCAGCTCCCATTTCTTTTTGTTTCTATAGTCTACCTTCAGATGATGGAAGGTAAATACACTCGTCAGCTCATGGGCGTCACTTCCTGAGTAACGTGTGCAATTCTCTAAGGTTGTTGAACTCATCTCACCAACCGTCATACTGTCTTCATCCTTGCCAAAGCTGTTCAGATTCAGTTCTTTCAAATATTCGTGTATGTGTGGACCATCCGTGTAAAACTGCCGGCCGTCAAAGAGGTTTGGATCATCCTCGAAGGAGCCTTTTGATACAAGATTAACTACATCGAAGCGGAATCCATGAACCCCTTTACTGCGCCAGAAGTTGACGATATCAGCCAGTTCTTTTCTGACTTCCGGATTGTCCCAGTTTAGATCAGCCTGTGTGACATCATACAGATGCAGATAGTACTCATCCAGCTCCTTGACATATTCCCATGCAGGACCGCCAAACTTTGAATTCCAGTTATTCGGAGCACTGCCATCTGCTTTTCCTTTGCGGAAAAAGAAGTAATCTTTATATTTCTCTTCGCCCTTTAAAGCCTTCTGAAACCAGACATGCCACGTTGAAGCATGATTGAACACCATATCCAGCATGATATCAATGCCACGCTTTTTTGCTTCCCTGCATAATTCAGTAAAATCCTCCATAGTTCCATAGCGTGGATCGATTGCTCGATAATCTTCTACATCATAGCCATTATCCCGTTGCGGAGATACAAACATTGCATTAAACCAGATATAATCAATACCAAGCTTCTGCAGATAATCGAGTCTGGAAATGACACCCTGTAAATCGCCCCATCCATCGCCATTGGAATCCTGAAAGGATTTTGGATAAATCTGATATACTGTTTTCTCTTTAAAATTCATACTGCCCTCCTATTTGTATGTGATGATATGAGCATCACCAGCTGCTATCTTTTCGTGCTGTTTTTCAAGTGTGATCGCTGTCCCGTCCGTAAATACCACTGGAGAAACAAGAGATTTTCCTTTCCTTTTGATAACATCCAACTCTACATCAACCAGTACGTCACCCTGTTTTACGACATCTCCAGCCTTTACGTGCGGGTGGAAGCCTTCTCCATTTAATTCCACAGTATCCATACCAATGTGAATCAGAACCTCTTTTCCGTTATCTGCCTTGATACCGTAGGCGTGGCCGGTCGGAAATGCGACCATGATGGTTCCGCTGAACGGAGCCAGAACACGGGTATCCTGTAATTCTACTGCAAAGCCGTCACCCATAGCTTTGGATGCAAATGCCTGATCCTCTACTTCTTCCATCGGCATATATATACCGCTCATTGGTGAATGGAAGCTTTCCTCTTCGGCCGAGACGATGACAGCAGCTTCCTTTTGCTGCAGTTTCTTTTTTCCAACAAGCAGAGTCAAAACAAACGGAATGATAATCGCCGCTGCCATAGCTGCAAGGAATGCCAGCCAAAATTGTGATTTTATGGAAATGATGCCCGGTAAACCGCCGACACCGATGCTGAAAGCCTGCACCCCGCATCCTACAGATATCACTGCTGCAGCTGCAGAACCGATCATGCCGCAAATCAAAGGAAAGCCATATTTCAGATTGACACCAAATAAAGCCGGTTCTGTAACACCGAGATAGCAGGATATCAGGGCCGGGATATTGATCTGCTGTGCTTTTTCATCCTTTTTCTGAAGAACTGCCATTGCAAGAACACTGGAGCCCTGCGCAATATTGGATAATGCAATCATTGGCCAGAGAATTGTACCGCCAAACATATTCGTCAGCGTTGTATCAATTGCATTCGTCATATGATGTAAGCCGGTCATAACGATTGGCGCATAGATCAGCCCAAATACCGCGGCAAACAAAACGCCAAAGCTGGAGGTTAGTCCGGTATAGACAATATCCGCAATTGCATTTCCTATTGTCCAGCCTACAGGTCCAACCAGAGTATGAGCAATAACAACTGCCGGGATCAGTGAACAGAACGGCACAACAATCATAGAAATGACAGCAGGACAGTGCTTACGGAAGAATTTTTCAAGATATACGAGGACAAAGCCTGCCATCATGGCTGCGATTACCTGCCCCTGATAGCCAATCATTTGAATCTGTGTGAAACCAAAATCCCATACAGGAATAGCGGAAGCCTCGGTTCCGGCTACCTGGAAGCCATTTAACAGCTGCGGAGAAACAAGGGTTAGCCCAAGGATGATTCCAAGAATCTGTGTTGTTCCCATTTTTTTAGTAATGGACCATACGATACCCACCGGCAGCATGTGGAAGACGGCTTCACCAATCAGCCATAGAAAGCTGTATACGCCATTCCAGAACTGTGAGGCTTGGGCGAGTGTCTGTCCGTCAAACATCGCAATCTCGCCTATGATATTGCGAAACCCGAGAATCAGACCGCCGCAGATCAATGCCGGGATCAGAGGTGCGAAGATTTCTCCAAGAGCACCCATCATTTGCTGTAATACTGTCTGATTTGATTTTGCAGAGCTTTTCAGTGAATCCTTGGAAACTCCTTCAATGCCTGCATAAGCCGTAAATGCATTGTAAAATTCACTGACCTCATTTCCGATTATGACCTGAAACTGACCGGATTGTGTGAATGTCCCCTTTGCACTGGGAAGGGATTCGATTGCCGCAACATCTGCCAGCTCCGGCTTTTCCAGTACAAATCGCATTCTGGTAACACAGTGAGAAACGGCCTGTATGTTCTCTTTACCACCGACGTATAGCAATAGTTTTTTTACATCTTCCTGAAACTTTTCCATAAGCTCCTCCTTAAACATGTACGTACATCTCAGTACAACAACAGTATAACTTGTACGTACATGTATGTCAATATCTTTTTTAAATAATCATTTGTTTTGTAAAAGAACAAATGTAGCAGGTAGCCGTCTATTCGTTAATGGTATTTCAAATAAAAAAGCCGGCAATTTGCCGGCTCATGCTATTATACTAATTTTACGCGTCTTGCGAAATCTTTAAATCGGAATTTATCCGGGCGGTGTCTTGCATTGGTATATTGAAAGATTCGTGCATCATCAAGATATGAGCAGGACTCCACATTCACAACCATATCATACTGTTTCATATCCAGAACCTTCGTATCCAGACCGCTCACGTTCTGGCATGTGATTTCCTTTTCCGCATAGGCGATTTTCAGATGCAGGGTTTCTTCGATATAGGAGTACAATGACTGTTCCAGAATCTCTTCGTTCAGCTCCGGAATAATAGAAGCATCCAGTATATCCGTATCCAGAATAACGGCTTCATGGTCAATGATCCGAACCCTTTGAACAAGCCAGACTTCATCCTCCGGGCTCATATGAAACAATTGCCGGATACGGGCATCCGGATGAGTTTTTTCAAGACAAATCACCTTTGTCTGCACATCCTGTTCCATTTTATCGGCAAGCTCTTTAAAGCTGACAACACCGGAAACCGGAAAGTCATAGCGCTGTCGGTCCAGAACAATACTTCCTCTTCCCTTGGATTTCTGTATATATCCGTTTTGTGCAAGCAGCAGCAAGGCTTTTCGAATGGTATCTCTGGATGCTTCATAGATTTTCATAAGCTCATATTCACCGGGAAGCGTATCTCCGGCTGCATAGAGATTTTGTTCAATTCTTCCTAATATATCCTTGTAAATCGCTTCGTATTTTGACATTGTCATCACCTACTTGATTTTATCATGTACGTACAAATTCGTCAAAGGGAATTCTGTTTTCATAAAATCAAATATCGTATTCGCTTCGTACGGCTTCATATATCTGACGTGTAATCTCGTCGAAGCATATCAGATAAACAATCTTTATACAGGTTTCCTTTTCTTCCAGTATTGTCCGGATGGCAATGCGGGCAGCCTGTTCCAAGGGGAAGTGATATACGCCGGTACTAATGGCAGGAAAAGCGATGGAGGTTATATGATTCTCCTTCGCCAGCTTCATACAGCTTCGATAGCAGCTTTCCAGCAACTCGCATTCCCCATGATTTCCACCCTGCCATATCGGACCCGGTGTATGAATTACATAGGAACAAGGCAGCCGGTATCCCTTTGTGATTTTTGCTTCTCCTGTCTTGCACCCGTGAAGGGTACGGCACTCTTCTAAAAGCTCAGGTCCGGCAGCACGATGAATTGCTCCGTCGACACCGCCTCCCCCAAGCAGGGAAACATTGGCTGCATTCACGATGGCATCCACCTGTAGGGTTGTAATGTCGCCTGATAAAATCTTTATCATCATATCATTCCCTCACTCATGAAATATCGTCTGAATGAAATTTTTCGGTCCGTGTCTATACAGCAGAACAATGCCTTCTTTGCCAAGGTCACGATAAATATCATCAAAATAAAACATGCCTGCAACAGAGGGGAACTGATTCCAGAATTCCTGTGTCACGGCATTGACCAGGATCTTATGCTGTAAGGCTTTTGTTTCCACCTGCAGCGCCTGTGAAAGAAGACCGAAGGCACGCTCCTTATGCGCTTCATATTTCTGTGTATAAAACTTATAGCTGCTGCAGGAAGCATTCCATGCCAGATAATTCGCAAGACCGTTTGTGAATGCCAGATGGTTTAACAGGCTGAGATATTTACGGGAACGTACAGGGAACTGCTTCTGAATCAGATACTTTGATAGCTCGAAGGTCAGATAATTCTGCAAAATATAGGTCATCTGTGAAACGATACGGGTATAATCAGCAATATGAATCAGATCAATCAGGATACAAAGCCCTTCCTCTGATTTCACAATGCGGTTTTCCTTTGTGCCGACAACCGCCATGATACAGACAGTCTCCAGCTGCTCCCTGTAATTGGGAAAAACAGCCTCAAAAAGCTCCTTGTTAAAGGTCGGAAATTCTTCTACGATGCTTTCCAGCTGCGAGTCCAGCTCCTGTACGATATCCTTTCGTTTCGAATCAGCCTCCTTGTACTCCTGCAGCAGGTAAAAATGCTTTTCCTCTGTTACAGGTCTTCCTTCCAGAAATGCGGCAGCTATGCGATTGTCATACAGCATAAAAGACCCCTCCTTTTGTAATTCATTATATCACGTTTCCATCACCTGCGTGAATGTTTTGCCATATCCCTTATAAGATGCACATTCCCGGGGAAAGCTAACAGAGAGGATGTGATTATATGAGAAAAGAAGTATGGCGTGATGTGATTTTAAGCAGTGTGGCATTTCTTGCACTGATGTGGGTTGCTTTTTTCTGGGCCCAGAAATATTTCCCGATGGAACAGGATAGTGCTGCAGTCGCCAAGGTGGAAGAAAAAAAGGTTGCGTATTTAACCTTTGATGACGGTCCCAGCAAGCACACGCAGGAGGTACTGGATATTCTGGATACCTACCATGTCAAGGCTACGTTTTTTGTGACGGGAAGCAATCCGGAGTATTACGACCTGATTAAGAAAGCGGATGCTAAGGGGCATGCGATCGGTATTCATACCTTCTCCCATGATTATGGTAAAATCTATTCCAGTGAGGAGGCGTATTTTGAGGATGTCAATAAAACGAATGCGCTGATTGAAAAACAGACGGGACATAAGGTGAATATCCTGCGCTTTCCCGGAGGCACCAGCAATACGGTATCCAGAAAGTACAGCAGCGGCATTATGAGTACGCTGGCAGCTTCTGTAACGCAAAAAGGGTATGAATACTATGACTGGAATGCTTCAAACGGGGATGGAAACTGTTATGTAGGAAGTG
Source organism: [Clostridium] innocuum (assembly GCA_012317185.1). Taxonomy (NCBI): domain Bacteria; kingdom Bacillati; phylum Bacillota; class Clostridia; order Eubacteriales; family Clostridiaceae; genus Clostridium; species [Clostridium] innocuum. Next base: position 148,879 of record CP048838.1, read on the forward strand.
ATTCACTGATCAATACGGCATTAAAGGAAATCAGGGATAAAAAAGAGGTAATGATTCTGATGCATGATGGAACCGGAAACAAGGCAACGGTAGAGGCGCTTCCTACGATTCTGAAAAGTATGCTGTCGCAGGGCTATGAGTTTCGTGTCATTGACTCTTCCACCCCGGTATTTCATCATCATATCGCAAACTGAGAAAGTATGGTATAATATTTCATATGCAGTTGCTTGACAGGTGATGAAATATGAAAATAACAAGAGAAAAAAATCTGGATGAAATAAAAAACGGATATACAAAGGACAAACGTAATTTTTACCATTGTAATTTTTGCGATGCAGTGTTTGAGGATGGTGAAATTTTTCCGATAAACGGGCATTTTTACCGTGCTGAAAAGGCGGTGCAGATGCATATACAAAAGGAGCATGGTTCTGTGTTTGAACAGCTGCTGCAGCTGGATAAGAAATCCTGCAGTCTGACCGATGTGCAGAAAAAGCTCCTGCAGTATATTCATGAAGGGAAAACCGATAAGGAAATAGCCTCGCTGACAAGTACAAGTGCGTCAACCGTCCGCCATCAGCGCTTTGTATTCCGAGAAAAAGCAAGACAGGCGAAAATGTATCTGGCTCTATATGAGCTATCGGTGGAGGGTATGATGGATAATCTGCTGGAGGTGCATGACCATGCCGCACAGGTGGATGAACGCTATGTCGCAACCAGTGAGGATGAGGAGCAGGTGCTGAAGACGATGACGCTCTCTATCGATCCGCTGAAATTAAAGCAGATTCCGGCTAAGGAAAAAAAGAAAATTATTATACTACGAAAAATTTGTGAATTTCTGGAGCCGCATCAGGTATACAGCGAAGAGGAAATCAATGCCTTTTTAAAGCAGATATTTGAGGATTTTGTATCACTGCGCCGCTATCTGATTGAGTACGGCTTTTTGCATCGGACAAAGGATTGTCAGTTCTATTCAATGGATCTAGGAAGAATCCGGGAGGTGGAAGACCATGAATGAAAGCCTGCACTGGTATGAAAATGAGGATCAGGTAAAGCATGTCTCGCGCTGTATGCGAATGTATCCTTTCTAAGATTACGATGAAAGGAGGAGCATAGTATGCAAAGCATCGTACATGCTTACTGGAATGCAATACATGAGCTGCGTTTTCAAGATGTGAGAGAGTTGTTCTGTGATACTGCAGAAATTACATGGCCCAATACGGAGGAAGTCTTTACCCTTGATGAATTTATAGCTGTAAATGAAGCCTATCCCGGAGAATGGGAGGAAGAGGTTCTGAAATGCTATGAAATAGGGGATATGATTATAAGTGAAACAATGGTGAAGGGACAGGAAGTATCCTTTCTTGCCATTGGTTTCTTCACAATACAGGGAGGGAAAATCACTGCCCTGCGTGAGTATTGGACTGCTGTGGAAGCAGTCCCGGAATGGAGAAAAGAGCTGTTAAAAAGCAGATAGGGAATGCATGCATTCCCTGTCTTTTTATCTCACCATTCACGGAGCTTCTGACCGCCGTTCGATACATTGTAATTGTTTCAGCAGACGGATAAAATTATCATATAGGTGTTAGATGGTGGATACTATCATCATAGGTATGGAAGAGCTTCTGCTGTTCGTCCCATTCGGTGGAAGTATGCATTGTAAAAGGAGCTGGTTTCATGAAGTTTGCGACAAGTCTTACCAGCCTTGCATGCTGGCTCATGGCAATCGTACCCGGTGTGTACCTGCTCGCCTATCTCAGTGCCCGATACCTTCATTTGCCATCTGCATATTATTATACAATACTGGCGCTGGCTGCCACCGGCTACGCAATATTCCTGTTCCTGGTGTATCGGCTGAAATGCCGTATTCACAATTCCGCGCGCAGCCGGGATGGGGAAACCTCGGCAGACTGCATGAACAGTGATCAGTAGGACGAAAGGGTTATTGAGTAAATAACCTTTTTTTCTCGTCTTTTTGTGATACAATTACGTAGTAAATGGCAGGTGTTTTTATGTTGAATGATACAATAGCCGCAATCTCCACAGCGGCGGTGGATGGGGCAATCTCCATCATCCGAATGAGTGGAGCGGATGCCTTGTCGATTGCGGACAGCATTCTGAATTTTAATGTAGGAGAGAAAAAAAGCCATACGATCAGCTATGGCTATGTTTATGATCAGGAGCACGATGAACTGATTGATGAGGTGCTTGTCAGTGTTTTTCGTGCACCGAAGACCTTTACCTGTGAGGATATCGTAGAAATAAACTGTCATGGCGGACGGTTTATCACAAAGAAAATTCTGCGGCTGTGTCTTGCGCATGGCGCACGTCTTGCGAATCCCGGTGAATTTACACAGCGTGCTTTCTTAAACGGCCGAATTGATCTGACGCAGGCAGAAGCTGTGAATGACATGATACAGGCAGATACCGATGAAAATGCACGCATGGCTGTGCAGGGTATTCGCGGAAGCGTCAGAAAGCTGCTGGAGCCCCTGATTCAGGATCTACTGGATATTATCGCAAACATTGAGGTAAACATCGATTATCCGGAGTATGATGATGTGGAGCAGCTGAGCAGCGAAATCATTCAGCCAAAGGCTGAGGAGTGGATGATGCGTATCCGGCAAATTCTGGACCGTGCACAGAGCGGTCAGCTGTTGAAGGAGGGCATCAAAACAGCAATTGTCGGTAAGCCGAATGTCGGGAAAAGCAGCCTTTTGAATGCGCTGCTTGAGGAAGAGAAGGCGATTGTGACAGATATCGCAGGAACTACACGCGATATAGTGGAAGGACATATCCATTTGCAGGGACTGACTCTGAATCTGATTGATACGGCAGGAATACGGGATACAGAGGATGTTGTGGAACAAATCGGTATCCGGCGAAGCTTACAGGCAATTTCCGAGGCACAGCTTGTAATCGTCGTACTGGACAGCAGCCATGTACTGGATGCGCAGGATGAGGAGCTGCTGGAGCTGACGAAGGATAAGACGCGTATCATCGTATACAATAAAACCGATATCTCCCATCGCTGTGAGGGCATATGCATATCCGCAGCCAGTGGTGAGATTGAGCCTTTGATGGCAAAGATACATGAACTGTTCGACGGTCATCAGCTGGTACTGCAGGAGCCGCTGCTGCAAAATGAGCGCCAGATTTCTTTAATGATGAAGGCAGAGAGCTGTATGCGGCAGGCGCTTGCTGCCATGAAGTCGAAAATGGAGCTGGATATCGTTGCTATCGATATACAGGAAGCCTATACAGCCTTAAAGGAGATACTCGGGGAAGTCCATCGTGAGGATCTACTCGACACCTTATTCTCCAATTTCTGTCTGGGAAAATAAGCAGGAGGGAAAAATGTTATGAATACATTGATCGATACACATTGTCATATCACCTGTGATGCCCTGTATGAGCGCATTGACGAGGTATTGGAGAATGCAAGGCAGGCAGGTATAGAAAAAATGCTCATCATCTGTACGGACTTTACAGAATATGAGCGTGCACAGCAGCTAAAGGAGCGCGAACCGGAGCGCTTTGATATCGCACTGGGCTTTCATCCGAACGATTTGTACGCGTTTCAGGAAGCCGATTATGAGCGGCTGGAGGAGCTGCTGAAACAGGAGCGCCTTATCGCCGTCGGTGAAATCGGACTGGATTATCATTGGGAGGATGTACAGCCGCAGGATCAGAAGACCGGCTTTATCCGGCAGATCAGGCTTGCGCAAAAATACAACAAACCGATTCTTATTCATATGAGAGAGGCAACGAAGGATACGCTGGACATTCTGAAGGATATGGGTCCGCTGAAGGGGATCATGCATTGCTACAGCGGAAGTAAGGAAGTGGCTATGGAGCTGATAAAAATCGGTTTTTATATATCCTTTGGCGGGCCGCTTACATTTAAAAACTCAAGAGGGGCTCCGGCTACGGCAGAAGCGCTTCCTTTGAACCGGCTGTTTGTGGAAACTGACAGTCCCTATCTGACGCCGCATCCGTTCAGGGGCAAGCAGAATGAGCCGATGTATGTCAGATATACATTTGACAAGCTGTGTGAAATCAAAGCGGTGGAGAAAGATCTGGCGGCAGAGCAGCTGCGGAAAAATTATGAGGAATTATTTTTAAAATAAGTATACAGGCAGCTGATGGACATCTTAAATTGTAAAAAAGAAAGTCACCTATCCAACAGATGGAAAGAGCGGCTGATAGAGAAAATGCTGTCATGTGCATAAGAGAAAACCTTTCGCGCATGAGTCATCCTGCCTGCTGTTGCTTTTGATAGAAGTATTCTAAAAAGGTAGACGATTTTTAAAAGTCGTCTACCTTTTCAGCAGTCATCAGGTACTGGTAAGCAGGGTACAGCATGTATTACATCAGGATTGCCTTGCCTCTGTACCAGGTATTGATATGTATGAGACACACTGCTTGAATTTGAAAATGCGGATTTGATTCCTGCTGCAGCGCTATTTCCAAGCACAGAATTACACAGCTGCATGATTAGGAAAAAACGCTATGTAAGTCTTCTGATAAGGGACTTATCCATGGATAAGCATATGTTATGAATAAAAAAAGCCTTTTTTCAAAGGCTTATCAGCAGAAATGGTCGGAATGACAGGATTTGAACCTGCGACCTCTTGCTCCCGAAGCAAGCGCACTACCAAGCTGTGCTACATCCCGATGTCCTATACTATTTTATTCCGTTTTATGAAAATATGCAACAAAAAAAAGCGCATTTTCATAAAAAAGCGCTATCTTTTGAAATTTTTGATTTTCTGGAAGGTATCTTCGCTGATCACATGCTCAATATGACAGGCTTCTTCCTCTGCTGTATCCGGTGCAACACCAAGTACATCCTCCAGAAAGGAACGAATAGTCGTATGACGCTGATACACCTTGACAGCCAGCTTTCTTCCCTCCGGAGTAAAATGAATATCCCCATAGGTTTCCTGCTGAACAAGTCCTTTTTCCTTTAATACATTCATAGCCTTATTCACACTTGGCTTGGAAACATCCATTTTTTTTGCCACATCCACACAACGGATCTTGCCGTTTTCATTATCCAGGATCAGCAGAGTTTCCAGATAATCCTCCAACGATTCACCTAATATCACCTTTATCACCTCAATGCCTTTTCATCAATATACCACATATTTGTTATTCTGAACATAAATTTTTATATTTCTCTTCCTTGAATCCGACCGCAATTCCTTTTTCACAGATCAGCAGCGGACGCTTGATCAGCATACCGTTTCCGGCAAGTAAATTCAGCTGCTCCTCCTCGCTAAGCTCCTTCAAACGATCCTTCAGCTTCAGCTCCTTGTAAACATTTCCGGAGGTATTAAAAAATTTTTTTAATTCCAGTCCACTCTGTTTTACCCACGCACGAAGCTCCTCCACAGTAGGTGTTTCTTCAACGATATGGCGAATTTCCAGCTCCATTCCGGCATCCTGCAGATATTCCTTTGCTTTTCTGCATGTTGAGCAGGTTGGATATTCAATAAACAGCATACGCATAATTTCAGTCTCCCATCTTTTTTATAATCATAACCAAGAATACATGAAATTGCAAATACATTGCCTGTAGGAAGGGTACAATAAGCAAATGTAATGAATAATTCCTATTTATATATCAGGTAGAAATGCAATCTGCTTTCGATAAACATGCAAAGGATTTCATACATCATGAATTGCGGCATGTTTTTGGTAAAGCATGCCTACATCCGTTTCCAGCCATCGTATAAACATTCATAAGGTGATATCCCGGTTCCTGTTAAAAGCCTGTAACAAAAAAAGGGTACCGTGATGTACCCAATAAATTTACTGATTGAAGTAAAAGCCGTCGAAGGTGTATTTATAAACCCGGTAAATATACTTTTCACCCTCCATGGTAAAGGAACGAATCAGCGTATGGTCACTGTCATATTCCTGGAAATTAAATGCCATACCACTGTCCACAATAGTATTGCCACCGATATTCTGCACGCTGGATACATAGGGGGAATACGGAACATCAAATGTATCCACAAGCTCATAGGTGCCCTTGCTTTCATCTACCAGATATTTGTAATATTTGCTAACAGCATCCTCTGCCTTCACCTCGGTAGGGATATTCAGCTGACTCCAGTCATAGGCTGTATTCGTGGAAGAGTATCCGAAATTATTATTGAACATATACAGATAATACTGACCATCCGCAAGAGAATCGTCTTCCACATAGGTTATGGAATGCTGTCCGGTCTGCGAGGTGAAGCTGTTCGCCTTATCCAGCAGCAGGTCTGCATAGTCACTGTCTTCCCAATAGGTTTTTTCTCCCATCATATACGCTATTTCCGGTGTACCATAGATATCCGTGATTTTGACGATGGTGCTAGTTTCCCGGCTGCTTACAAGAATTTCATTATCTCCCATCCACTGAATGGTATTCAGGTGTGTCCAATCCAGCTCGTCGTTGTCTTTGTCGTATACAGAAGCCTTATAGGTAGGAAACAAATCCCCCATATCCACGACCTGAGACACGGCACCGCTGGAAACATCAAGGCGGATAATCATATCCTCAACAGTATCCTTTGTCGTATCGGTCGCGAGAATCAGCATATCTCCGTTATCATCAAAGACATAATCATGATGCAGATCATAGTTTCCCAGATCAAATACATTGGTAATCTGTCCCAGTGCATCCATCTCAGCCATCTTATTTGTACTGATACTGTAATACATGCGTTCATTCGCAAACAGCAGACGGTGTGAGCGATAGCCTTCAATTGGAACCTCACCGCGCAGGATACCGTTGTTATCATAATAATACATGAAGTCATCCTCATCACTGTCATTACCGAGAATAACGTACAGACCATCGCTGAGCTCTTCTCTGCTGCTACCTTCCTTTGCTTCCAGCTGAATGGATTCGTTTCCTCTTAGGGAGCCGCAGGTATAGGTATATGTGACATCCTTATTCGTACCGTCTTCATATTCCATATGCAGGGTAATCGTATTCTCGTGATCCGGTATTAGACCAATCAGCTGATATTCGTGTGTTCGTGTATAATCACTGTTCAATGTGCGTGTGAAATCCGCAATCTTATCATCCTCCACATGGATCGTGTAGCTGATTTTCGCCCCCTGTGCAGTTGTGAAATAAGTATACATGGAAAGTGTGTTTGTACCAAACGGATTATAGACCATCAAAGCATTGTTTTCGCTGTGGCTCCCCTGTGCAATCTGTTCATCCAGAGTTTTACGAATGGTATTCTGCTTTTCCACATTATAAATTTCCTTTACTGCTGTTTTTCCGGAAACAATACTGCCAATCGTATTTGTCGTATTTGGCTTGGACAGCCAGGTCACCAGACATAGAGATACCGTCACAATCGTTAAAATCATAGCACTTCTTTTCTTTTTGTTCATTTTTATCACCACAGCTATTGTATCAATGCTCTGTGAAGTTTTTCTGAAGCAGCTGTGAACGCTTTTCAAAAATAAGGGCAATACCATGTGAATCCTGCTGCAGTTAAAAAGACAGTCCGAAGGGACTGTCCATATTATCTGTGGTATAGCTTTTTCGTCTGATATCTGTCTTCGCATGTCAGATTGACATTCAGCTTGCGGAAGGTATTCGCATCCACCTGGGACAGAATTACCGTGCTGTGTGCTTCGCAGTCCTTCAGCTTATCCAGCTGCTGCAAGGCTAGATGTGATACCGGATTGGTGGTTGCACTGATAGATAGCGCAATCAGAATTTCATCCGTATGCAGTCTCGGGTTATGATTTCCCAGAGAGTTCACCTTCAGCTTCTGAATCGGCTCGATGATGTTTGGTGAAATCAGTGGAATTTCATCGTTAATATTACCCAGTGCCTTCAATGCATTCAGCAAAGCGGCAGAGCTTGCCCCCAGCAATGAGGTTGTTTTTCCTGTTACGATCCGCCCGTCCGGCAATTCGATTGCCACAGCCGGTGCCTCTGTTTCTTCAGATTTATCCAGTGCGGGTTTCACAACATTTCGCTCCTCAGGCTGAATGTTCGCCTGTGACATGATGATTTCTATCTTACCGATGGTATCTTCACTCGTATGTCCTTTTTTATAATCTACTCTGGCTTTATAATAGCGGCGTATGATCTCATCGCTGCTGGCACGCTTTGCGGCCTCATCATTCATAATGCAGTAGCCTGCCATATTCACACCCATATCCGTTGGAGATTTATAAGGGCTTGTTCCAAGGATTTTCTCAAACATGGCATTCAGAACCGGGAAAATTTCTACATCACGGTTATAGTTGACAGTCGTTTCCCCATATGCCTCCAGGTGGAACGGGTCGATCATATTGATATCGTTTAAATCCGCGGTTGCAGCCTCATAAGCCAGATTCACCGGATGCTTCAGCGGAAGGTTCCAGATCGGGAAGGTTTCAAATTTCGCATATCCCGCCTTGATCCCGCGTTTGTGCTCATGATAGAGCTGAGACAGGCAGGTTGCCATTTTACCGGAGCCGGGTCCCGGTGCCGTTACAACGATCAACGGCTTTGTTGTTTCTATGTATTCATTCTTGCCGTAGCCTTCATCGGATACGATCAAAGGTATATTGTTCGGATACCCTGCGATTGGATAATGCAGATAAACATGGACACCCAGATGCTCCAGATGTGCTTTAAAGGTATCTGCAGAAGCCTGATTCGCATATTGTGTGATGACAACACTGCCGACGTACAGCCCGGTATCACGGAATGCATCAATCAGACGCAGCACCTCAACATCATAGGTGATGCCCATATCGCTTCGTATCTTGTTTTTCTCTATATCATTTGCGGATACCGCAATGACGATTTCCACTTCCTCTTTCAGCTCAAGGAGCATTTCCAGTTTACTATCCGGCTGAAATCCCGGCAGAACTCTGGCAGCATGGTGATCATCAAACAGCTTTCCGCCAAACTCCAGATATAATTTATTGTCAAAATTGCTGATCCGTTCCAAGATGTGCTTGGATTGCAGTTTTAAATACTTGTCATTATCAAATGCCATTTCTTTCATCGTTCCACTCCTTTTCAACCCACTATTTCGTATTATACCAAAAAAGACATGCATTTACTAATTAAATGGGAAAAAATCGGGAATATTTTATGATGTACAGCGGATTCGTATGCAGGAAATGACAAGTTCTTAAGATTTTTCTTTTTATATAGATATCTGTCCTGAAATGCTTTATAATAATAATGCACTTTTGCGCCTGTAAAGAATCACGCGAACAGTAAATCACAATAAAATAGTAATACTGGAAGGAGAATTGTCATGGAAGAAGTTATAAAGATTGAAGGAAAGCATGCATTAGAGGGGACAGTTAGAATCAGTGGTTCGAAAAATGCCACGGTTGCACTGATCCCGGCCGCCATTCTGGCAAATGGACCAGTTACTATTTGTGGAGTTCCTGAAATATCTGATGTACAATCCCTGTCTGTACTGCTGAGAGATCTGGGTGTTCTGGTGGACATCCGTTCTTCTGATACCATTGTTATAGATCCAACTTCAATGGAAAATCGTCCTCTGGTACAGGACGCTGTAAATAAACTTCGCGCTTCCTATTATTTCATGGGAGCACTGCTGGGCAAATACGGCCATGTGGAAATTAAAATGCCGGGAGGCTGCTATCTGGGACCCAGACCGATTGATTTGCATTTAAAGGGCTTTGAAGCATTAGGAGCTGAAATACGCTATGACCACGGCTCCTATATTCTGGATGCACCACAGCTGACAGGAACCAAGATATTTCTGGATATCGCCAGTGTGGGAGCGACCATCAATATTATGATGGCTGCCGTTCATGCAAAGGGAAGAACAACGATTGAGAATGCCGCCAAGGAACCGGAGATTATTGATGTGGCAACACTGCTGAATAAAATGGGTGCCAATATCCGTGGTGCCGGTACAAATGTTATTACGATTGACGGTGTGGATCAGCTGGCGGGATGCTTTCATGAAATCATCCCGGACAGAATTGAGGCTGCCACGTATATCGTGCTTGCCGCCGCAGCCGCAAAGGAGGTACGTATCGACAATATTATTCCGCATCATCTGGAGGCACTGCTTTCCAAGCTGAAGGAAATCGGTACAGATTTGGAAATCGGTGTGGATAATGTGGTGATTCGCGCTTCCAGGGACTTAAAGGCTGCGGATATCAAGACACTGCCATATCCGGGCTTTGCGACAGACATTCAGCAGCCGCTGACAGCACTGCTGACGCAGGCACAGGGACAGTCGATTGTAACGGAAACGATTTATACAGAACGGTTCAAGCATTGTCAGGAATTAAACAAGATGGGGGCAAACATCAATGTAATGATACCGAGCTCCTTTATCAATGGGCCAACACCGTTATCTGGTGCCGAGGTCTATGCGACAGATTTAAGATGCGGTGCCTGTCTTGTGATTGCAGGACTGATCGCAGATGGTGTTACAACCATACACAACATCTATCATATTGAACGCGGATATGAGCATATCGATGAAAAGCTCACAGCTCTCGGCGCAAAAATATGGAGAGAAACAGTAGAATAAGCAAAGAGAAGAACGGCTGGCAACGGCGGTTCTTTTTTCGATCCCGGAATTACCGCAGGCAGTGGTGCTTCCGTTTATTCATTCTGCCGGATATGGAAGATTCTATTCTGCGAAAATGAGACAGAGAAATGTTGAAGGGTTAGGCAACCGGACTTCACTGCGCATAGAAAAAAATCGCAGGCAGACCTTTGAATATGATATACTGTCCTTAATACAGGGTCTTGTTTCCTGTGAAATATGGCAGATAGGAGAATGTATATGAAATTAAGAGAACATCTGTATCTACTTTCCGGAGGTGTATATGGCAAGCTGGGAAATGTCTATGCCCTTCAGCATGACAGCGGTTATATTCTGATTGACTGCGGACGATATGATGCACTGGATATCATACGGCAGAATATGGCTTACTGGAATATATCCGAACACAAAATCACGCATGTTCTTTTGACGCACGGTCATGATGATCATGCGGGCAGTTCTTCCTGGTTTCAAAGCATGGGGGCACAAATTTATGTAGGAGCGGGCGATGAAAAGAATATGATCACCGGAAATTTCGGCCCGGAAAGCCCATTTACCAATCATGTGATGCCACCGTGTCATCCGGATGTATGTATTCACGAGGATATGGATATTTCCGCAGGAGGTCTGTGTATCCATGCACTGCGCATGCCGGGACATACCAGCGGCTCCATGCTTTATCATGTAATGCTGGATAAGGAGGCAGTGCTTTTCAGCGGTGACATGTTTTTTGCGGATGGAGAAACAGGTGAAGCAGCCTATACCGGATGGAAAGGCGATATGGCATATGACGGCTTACGTTTGCTGGAAAGCTTTCAAAAGCTCTGGCGGCTTCAGCTGCATCCGGATATTGTAGCCGGCGGACACGGTATACCGGTGATCGGCAGCCATGCAGATCAGATAATTATGATGGCATATAAATACGCAATGCTGAACAACCGCTAGTTACCATATACTCTTTCCTATAAACGGCGTATAATAAAGCTGTATAAAAGGAGGAGAAACAAATGAAAAGAATGATTGTGAATGCGGATGATTTCGGCTTCAGTGAGGCGGTAAATCATGGCATATTAAAGGGTATGCAGGAGGGAATTGTCACATCGACTTCGATTATGGCGAATATGCCAGGCTTTGCCCATGCAGTTCAGCTGTATCACGAGTATCCGGATATGGATATGGCTGTGGGTGTACATCTCAATCTTACCTGTTATCGCCCGCTGCTATCCACACATAAAACCCTGGTTACGGAAACCGGCTATTTCCACAAACAGGACGATCTTGCAGGTTATAGTGAAACGGAAATGTATGAGGAATTAAAGGCACAGATAGACTGTGTTCTTGCGCATGGTATTCGGATTGATCATCTGGATTCCCATCACCACATTCATACAACCGGCAAGCTGCAGAAGGTGATGGAAAGACTGAATAAGGAGTATGCATTGCCATTTCGCGGCGGCTTTACATATCCCGTATCCTTTCCGCATGCGAAGCTATCTATGGATTTCTATGATTCCGGAGTATCCCTATCAGCTTTGGAGGCTGTTTGCGCTAACATTTCGGATCACGAGGTAACGGATTTGATGTGCCATCCCGCCTATATTGATCAGTTTCTGTATGAAACAACCTCATATTCATTAAAGCGCATGAAGGAGCTGGAAATCCTGTGCAGTGAAGAAGCGGCTGCTCTGCTTCAGAGATATCAGATACAATTGTGTACCTATAAGGAAGTATAAAACAGAACGACGCGGGGGTGATGCTTATGCTGAGAATAGCGATATTGGAAAATGAAGAGGCTGCGAAAAACATCATGTTTTCTCTTGCACAGTACCTGCAGGAGGAGGACTGCTGCTTCTACTGCTTTAAAAAGATATCCCAGTTCGCAAAAGCGGAGGCGGAGAAGGAATTTCATGTCGTAATTTTTCATGAAAAAATGGAAGTTCCCAGAATAACACAATCCTTTGTTTTACGTAAGCCTCAGCGTATCATCATCTATACAAAGACGAAAATCAGTGCATCTGAACAGCAGATTCTTCCGTTTTCACGTATATTTTATGTGGAACGCAAACATCTCCAATCAGAGATGGAGAGAATTCTTCCTCATATGCAAAAGCTTCTCCGCAATCAGGATGAGTATTTGTTCTCTTATAACAATGTAAAGGTGCCATTGAAAATCAGCGATATTTATTATATTGAGAAAGAAGGAAAGCTGCTTGTATATCATACACGGCGCGGGGAATTCCGTGAGCGTAAGAATATGAAGGATGCCTATGAAATCTTCAAACCGTATAACTTTCTCTGGATTCATGTCAGCTATCTGGTAAATATTATGTATATTATGAAAATCGAGAATGATATGGTCATGCTGCCATCGTTGCATCTGCCCATTTCCAGATCGAAGAAAGCAGAGGTATTAAGCGCCTTCCATAGCTTAATAGAGTAAGATCACAAAAATCCATTTACCTGTAAATTATTCCAAAAAAATTTACATATATGCGATGTTGTATATAATAAACGTGTAAACGGCATTACAAAAGAAAGAGAGCGGTGAAAAGATGGGAAAGTTAGCAGTTAACTATAATGGAGTATCTTCCGTGCAATTTGTTTCTATTGATGTAAAATCGACCTATTGGCCTGGTAGTGGTTCAATTCAAATGGTACTATGAGAAAGAAATCAATTATTCTTTTCATCTTATTACTTTGTATGGCTTTTGGTGTTGTTTGCTATGTAACGTGGATGAGAGGTATAGAAGAAGCCATTCATTTCATTAAGGAAGATAGCCCAAGAGAAATACTTTGGGGAGAGTCACTGGCCGAGAAAGATTTTGTAGAATTAGATTCTTCTGCCAAGGATGCGACTGTCCTGTTTCATTATGATGATTCCATTATCAATAAAGAACAGTTGCTTACGGTAACAGTTAGCTGCAAAGGGTATAAGACAAGCCGGGCTTTCAATTTGACAATTGTTGACAGGGATCCTCCAATTATAAAATATACGGGACCAGTGAACATAGAAAGTGATCCCAACGTTAGATTAAGTGATTACCTGAAGGTTTATGATGTTCGACCCTATGATAAGGTGGAGTTTGATTTGCAGGAAAAAGATGGGGATAAAGCATACCGCTATTATGAATATACCTGTGATGAAAATAACCAGACCTGTAGTTTTGATGAGGATGCTGTTGGCGTTCATACTGTTCATATATCTGCGTATGACGGGCATGGGAATCAGGCATATAAAACAATAAAGATTATCGTTACATCCCCTGCCTATCATTGAAAATTTGGACTCTAATTTTGCTTGGGGATTCTAGCAGAAATGAGATTATGGGAAGTATAACGTAGGTAAATTACCAATTATTCCAAATTTCTGCAAATTATTCCACAACCCTTTACAGCAGCTGTTCAGCGAATATAATAAAGGTGTAAAAGAAATAACAAAGAAAAGAGAGCGGTGAGAAAATGGGACAGTTAGCTAGTTAGATTATTCTGGAACTTGTCATTAGAAGCTGATGCGTGAAAGGGTTTCTTGTATAGGAGCTTGTCAGTGGAAAGAAAGTTATTCGAATATCATAATAATCTAACGTAAAACGGAAATACGGTGTGGATCATCGGAAGTTTAAGCCTGAAGAAGAACTGGTGACAGCAGACAAGGTATCAGGAAATGATATGAGTGATCGTATCAACTGGTAAAACAGAAAACTCCAAGGTAATTTGAATGTTAATACAAGTAGACAAATCGAACGGCTGTTGAATATCGATGGTTAAGTAAATAGATCTATATCTTATGACCGGCTGGACTATGATTTGATGGGAAAGCAAGCGTTTAAGGAGAAACTGATGAGAAACGAAACATGAGAATTGTTGTCCGTTACAAAGATCAGGATGTGTATCCGGTTAACAAAAAGATGTCATATGGAACCTGAAACTATCTAAACTGATGAGATTGGAAGGATATCATAAGAACCATCACTTCCGGCAAAGTCAGGAAAAAATATAGAAAGCATCAGGAGGAATGCAGATTACGTAAGAAGCAGGGATAAAGCAAATCAGCAACCTGCAACAGATATGGTTGAAAGAAAATACTGCAGATTCCATTAATAGTTCAAATACGAAGCGTTCATTGAAAGCTTGTCATGATGTATTGTAATTTGATTTGAATCCTAAGATTTGTATCTTATACAAAGACATAGATAAGAAGAAATGGATGTGATAAAATACAAGTAAATGATAAAGCCTCTGGCACATGTGAAATGCTGTCAGAGGTTTTTTTGACGCTTCACTTATCCACTTGAATCACAGTGCTGTTGGAGTTCTCACAAGATATGAACTGCTGCTGTATGAACTTCATTCATATCATATGCTATGGATAACCCGTAGCTATTTCAAAGAAAGAACTTTTATTACCTACATGTTGCAGTAAGACAATAGCCTACAGGTTCAATATATCTGTTTTTCTCCCTGTTATAAAGCGATTACATATTACGAGCTGCTCTATGTGGAAAATTCACAAACAAAATGTTTAGTTAGAGAGTGTTCTTTGATATAATAGTAGGTGCTGGAGGGATACTATGTCCAATATATTTCATAAAGAAGACTTTTCCAAGGTGCTTGCAAAGCACGGTATGATATTGCAGGAGCATCAGCTTCGGCAGTTTGAAGAGTACGCATCCATGTTGATCGAATGGAATCAGAAGATAAATCTAACCGCCATAACCGATCCGGATGAGATTTATGAAAAGCATTTTCTGGATTCCATATTGCCTTCCTTTGATATGTCGATACAGGGCAGCTTCTGTGATGTCGGGGCGGGGGCAGGTTTTCCGGGAATACCTTTAAAAATCATATATCCCGAGCTGGAGCTGACAATTGTGGAGACTCTGGGAAAAAGAATTACTTTTTTAAATGCATTATGCGACAAGCTGAAGCTCAAGGGCGTTGCCTGTGTGCATGAACGCGCTGAGGTCTATGCAAAGGACCATCGGGAAAGCTTTGATATCGTCAGTGCAAGAGCTGTGGCGAATCTGCCGCTACTAAGTGAGCTGTGCATACCGCTGGTGAAGAAGCAGGGCAGCTTCCTCGCGCTAAAGGGTGCCAATGGGGATGAAGAATACGCATTGGCTGAAAAAGCAATTCGACTTCTGGGTTGTGAAATGAAGCAGAGGGATGTGCATACATTGTCAGATGGATCACAGCGGATCAATTTCGTTTTTGTAAAAACGAGACCGACACCGAAGAAATATCCGAGACCGTTTGCACAGATGAAGAAAAATCCCCTTTGAGGAGGAATAGAATGAAAGATACAAGAATTGTGGATATTGATCTGGTCGAGCCGAATCCTTATCAGCCGCGTCTGGAATTTGATGATGAAGCGCTGATGGATCTGGCACAATCCATTCGTGAAAACGGGCTGATTCAGCCAATCACGGTTCGCGAGATGGATGGAAGATATCAGATTATTGCAGGTGAGCGAAGATTCCGTGCACTGAAGCTGAACGGTGCTGTTGATGTACCGGTTCTGATCATGGATGCCAATGAAGTGCAAATGGCGGAAATGGCACTGGTTGAAAATATCCAGAGAGAGAATTTGAGTGCGATTGAAGAAGCGAAATCCTATGTGGAGATCATGAAATATTCCGGACTGAATCAGAGTCAGCTGGCATTGCGTGTCGGCAAGAGTCAGTCGTCTATTGCGAATAAAATCCGTCTGTTGAATCTGGATGAGGATGTGCAGGAGGCTGTCAGTACTAAAAAAATCAGCGAACGGCATGCACGGGCACTGATTGGGCTGGATGAAGAAAAACAGCACGATGCCCTCGAAAAAATTGTGAAAAAGGGCATGACGGTTGCACAGACGGAAAAAATGCTGAAGGAACAGGCACAACCGAAAAAAGAAAAGAAAAAAGTGATGCTGAAGGGTATCAGCAAGAATATTAAAATCGCGATCAATACGATCCATCAGGCGGTCAGTATGGTGAATCGCGCCGGTACAGCGGCAGAAATAAACGAAGAGGAACATGAGGATGAAGTAATCATTACCATTCGCATTCCAAAATAGAAAGGAAATGATCTTATGGGTAAAATCATAGCGGTATCCAACCAGAAGGGCGGCGTAGGTAAGACGACGACATCAATTAACCTTGCTGCAGGCTTGGGATACCTTGGCAATAAAGTGCTTCTGGTCGATTTTGACCCCCAGGGAAATGCCACTCAGGGTGTCGGTGCAGAGGTCGGTGAGGATAAGCTTTCTGTTTATAATCTGATTATGGAGGATTACAAGGTGGAGGATATCCGGAAGAAGCTGACATCTCCACCAATCGATATTGTTCCTGCAAGTATTGCACTGGCGGGAGCCGATTTGCAAATGGTAAAATTTGAAGTAGGAAAAGAAGAGCTGCTAAAGAATAAGCTGGAGCTGATCAAGGATGAATATGACTTTATCATCATTGACTGTCCGCCTTCTTTGGGATTGTTGAATACAAATGCTTTAACTGCAGCGGATTCTGTAATTATACCGGTACAGTGTGAGTATTATGCATTGGAGGGAGTTACACAGCTGCTTTTGACCATTCGTCTGGTACAGCAGCTCTTCAACCGTAATCTGATGATTGAGGGTGTTGTGCTTACAATGTATGATGCACGAACAAAGCTGAGCGTTGAGGTACAGCAGGAGGTACGTCAGCACTTTAAGGATCGCGTTTATAAGAATTACATACCTAGAAATGTCAAGCTGAGTGAAGCACCGTCCAGAGGAATGTCCATTTTTGAATACGATGTCCGCTGTGAAGGCGCAAAGGCATATGCAGGGCTGTCGAATGAAGTTGTGAAGATGAATAAGAAAGCAAAAGCCAGATAGGGAGGTGGATGAATGCCGAAAAAAGAGAATAGCGCAAGACTTGGAAAAGGATTGTCTGCCATCTTTGGTGAAGATGTCGGTAATGTGCTGGAGGATATTCAGCAGGGAAAGACTGAGGTTCATGAGGACTCCAAATTTGAGGTTGAGGTAAAGGATGTAAAACCGAATCCGTATCAGCCGCGAAAAAACTTTGATGATGACAAGATTCAGGAGCTGGCTGATTCTATTAAGCTGCATGGTGTATTTACGCCTATACTGGTCAAGAAAGCGGTTAAGGGCTATGAACTGATTGCCGGAGAACGCCGATTGCGGGCCAGCAAGGTTGCCGGATTAAAAACCATCCCTGCTATTCTAATGGAATTTGATGATCAGCAGATGATGGAAATCGCACTGCTGGAAAATATTCAGCGCGAGGATCTGAATGCCATTGAGGAAGCACAGGGCTATGAAAAGCTGATCAAGAAGCTTGGCTATACACAGGAAGAGCTGGCGAAGCGGATTGGGAAGTCAAGAGAGCATGTGGCGAATATGCTGCGGCTGTTAAAGCTTCCAAAACCGGTACAGCAGTATGTTATCGATAAGCAGCTGAGTATGGGACATGTGCGTGCTCTGCTTGGTTTAAAGGATGCATCACAAATAGAGGATGTGGCAAAAAAAGCCATTCAGCTTCATCTGAGTGTGCGTGCTGTGGAAACACTGGTTAAAAATATGAATGAACCGAAAAGTGCACCGGAGAAGAAGCAGCGGGATATCAATCTGGATAAGGTACAGGATCGCCTGCAGAGCCGTTTCCAAACAAAGGTACGCATTGATGAGAAGCAGATTACTATACGCTATGATGGCAATGAAGATTTAAACCGCCTGCTGGAAATGCTGGGCGGCATTGAGGAAGAATAAAGAAAAAACAAAAGTCAGATGATTCGATTTCATTTTCAGGCGATATTAAAAACGAAAAAACGTATAAAGATCAGGCTCTTTCAGATGGTTCTTTCTCAATTGTGGGTAAATAAAACAGGGAGAATACAACACTATTGTATTTATCAATAAAAGTTGTATTCTCCCTTTTGCATACACCTTAAAGAAAGAACCTTTTAGATTACTTGATCTTTTTTTATTTATGAGCCTTTCTATGCAGATGAAGTCCTTTTCTGCATTTTTTATTTTCGTATGAATTATGTGTATTACAAACAATCATTATTTATACAAATCATCAGACATGTGTCTTGTCACCTGTCATTATATATGCTATACTGAGGCAGATACAACGGTTTAGAGAAAGGGAGATGAAGATACTGCATAAATCAGCAGTATCATCAAAGGATATGACAAAACAGGAAGAAATTAAACAGCTGAAGCTTGAAAAGGATGCCGTATTGCTGGCACATTACTACGTACCTGCACAGGTGCAGGAGATTGCAGATTATGTAGGAGATTCCTTCTATCTGAGTAAGGTGGCGTCCAAACTGACGAATAAGGTGTTGGTTTTTTGCGGAGTTTCCTTTATGGGAGAGAGTGGAAAGCTATTAAATCCGGACAAAGCAGTGCTGATGCCGGATGCGTCCGCTGACTGTCCGATGGCACATATGGTAACAAAAGAAGAGATTGATGATGTAAGGGCACGTTATGAGGACCTTGCAGTTGTATGCTATATCAACTCAACTGCTGAGATCAAATCATGGTCGGATGTATGCGTCACCTCAGCGAATGCAGTGCAGATTGTGAAGAAGCTGCCCAATCAGAATATTTTATTTATCCCGGATAAAAATCTGGGACGTTATGTGGCAGAGCAGGTTCCGGAAAAGAATGTCATGCTGGTAAAGGGATACTGTCCGGTTCATGAGGAAATGAAGGTAA
This sequence comes from [Clostridium] innocuum, assembly GCA_012317185.1. Taxonomy (NCBI): domain Bacteria; kingdom Bacillati; phylum Bacillota; class Clostridia; order Eubacteriales; family Clostridiaceae; genus Clostridium; species [Clostridium] innocuum. The sequence continues at coordinate 168,145 of CP048838.1, forward strand.
AGGAAATCCAGGAGCTGAAGCAGCTGCATCCGCTTGCGGAAGTGCTTGCTCATCCGGAGTGTAATGCCTCTGTGCTTTCGATTGCAGATTATATCGGTTCAACAACCGGGATTTTGAAGCAGGCAGCTGCAAGCAATGCAAAGGAGTTTATCATTGCTACGGAGATTGGTGTCCGCTATGAGCTTGAAAAGCAGAATCCTAAGAAGACATTTTACTTTCCGAAAACAGAGCCGGTATGCATGGATATGAAGAAGATTACACTGGATGGTATTCTGCACGTTCTGCGTACTGGAGAAAACGGTGCAGCTGTAGCTTCGAATATCGCCGAGCCATCAAAGGCAACCCTGAACAGAATGCTGGAGCTTGCGGCGTAAACCGCCTTAAGGAGGCGAATTATGCAATCAGATATGTATTATGATGCCGTCATTGCAGGGTGTGGAGTTGCAGGTCTTTATACGGCTTTAAATCTGCCGGAAACCATGCGAATACTGATGATCTGTAAGGGGGATATGGCGGAATGTGATTCCATGCTGGCACAGGGGGGGATCTGTGTGCTTCCTGATGAAGAAGATTATACTGCCTATTTTGAAGATACCATGCGTGCAGGCCATTATGAAAATAACAGAGAGAGTGTTGACATCATGATTCGGCAGAGCAGACCAATTATAGAAGAACTGCTTCGGCTGGGTGTCCGCTTTGAACAAAATGAGGATGGAAGTCTGCGATATACCCGTGAGGGAGGACATTCCCGTGCAAGGATATGCTTCCATAAGGATATAACAGGAAAAGAAATTACGACTGCCCTGCAGATGCATGTTCGAAGCTGTTCGAATATTACTGTTATGGAGCATGCCCGGATGTGTGATCTGCTTGTCGAGCATGGTGTCTGCAAGGGAATCGCACTGGAAACCAAAGATCAGCAGGTTGTCCATGTCCATGCAGAGGATACGGTGCTTGCGACAGGAGGTATCGGTGGTTTGTATGAGCATTCCACCAATTATCCAAGTCTTACAGGAGACGCCTTGCGCATTTGTAAAAAGCATGGGATTCAGCTGGATCATCTGGATTACGTGCAGATTCATCCGACCAGCCTGTACAGCCGAAAAAAGGGAAGAAGCTTTTTGATTTCCGAGTCTGCCAGAGGAGATGGGGCGATTTTACTGAATAAAAAAGGGGAACGCTTCGTAAATGAGCTGCTGCCAAGAGATGTTGTATCTCAGGCTATTTTTGAGGAAATGAAGAAGGATGACACCGAGCATGTCTGGCTGTCCTTTCAAAATGTCCCCAAAGAGACCATACAAAGTCATTTTCCAAACATTCAGGAGGCCTGCCGTAAGGAAGGCTATGATATTACAAAGGAAAGTATCCCGGTAGTTCCTGCGCAGCATTATTTTATGGGAGGAATCCATGTGGAAAGTCATTCACAGACAACAATGCAGCATCTGTATGCTGTTGGAGAAACCAGCTGTAACGGTGTGCACGGGAAGAATCGCCTTGCCAGCAACAGTCTGCTGGAGAGTCTTGTTTTTGCGAAAAGAGCAGCTGATAACATAACAGTCTGCCGGAAAGGAAAAAAAGCATATGAATCCAATTACGATGCAGCTTGTTGCTGATAAATATATCCGTCTCGCTTTAGAGGAGGACATTAACGGTGAGGATGTAACAACCTGCTCCGTTATGCCTGATTATAAGGAAGGAGAGGTTCAGCTTATTTGCAAGGAAGACGGCATCATTGCCGGTCTTCAGATTTTCGAGCGTGTATTTACGCTGCTGGATCCGCAAACACAGGTTGATTTCCTTGTTAAGGATGGAGATAAGGTCACAAACGGTCAGCTGATGGGGAAGGTGCACGGGGATATTCGTGTTCTGCTATCCGGTGAGCGGACTGCGTTGAATTATTTACAGAGAATGAGTGGAATTGCCACATATACCAGAAACGTAGCGGATATGCTGGAAGGCTCTAAAACCTGTCTGGTAGACACTAGAAAAACAACACCGTGCATGCGGGTGTTTGAGAAATATGCTGTTCTTGTCGGAGGCGGAAAAAATCATCGCTATAATTTATCCGACGGGGTGCTGTTGAAGGATAATCATATCGATGCGGCAGGCGGTGTAAAGCAGGCAATTGAGGCCGCAAGAAGGCATGCGCCGTTTGTCCGTAAAATCGAAGTCGAAACAGAGAATCTTGACATGGTGAAGGAAGCAGTGGAGGCCGGTGCAGATATTATCATGCTGGACAATATGACCCCTGCCCAGATGAAGGAGGCTGTACAGCTGATTGACGGACGTGCAGAAACGGAATGCTCCGGTAATATCACAAAAGAAAACATTGAGCTGATGAAGGATCTCGGTGTGAATTATGTATCCAGTGGAGCATTGACACATTCCGCTCCGATTCTGGATATCAGCCTGAAGCATTTGAGCGTCCTTGGTAAGTAAAGAGAAAATCATATGGATAAGAAAGTAGCAGACAGCCCTATGGCTACAGCTTTGACAGGCTCTCAGCGCAGAAAACGTATTCTGACCATGATGAGGCAGTCTTCCCGTCCACTCTCCGGTGGTGCACTGGGAAGAGATACTGGTGTCAGCCGTCAGGTTGTGGTACAGGATATTGCTCTGCTGCGTACGGAGGGATATCCGATCATCGCCACTGCACGGGGCTATATATTGAATGAAACAAAAAAAGCAGTTCGCCTGTTTAAGGTCTGTCACACAACAGAGCAGATCAGTGAAGAGCTGGAAACGATTGTTGATCTTGGAGGAAGTGTGGAGGATGTGATGGTGAATCACAGAGCCTATGGAAAAATGTCGGCGCCTCTGCGCATCCGAAACCGCCGGGATGTGGCAGTTTTACTGGAAAATCTAAAGACAGGTAAATCAACTCCACTGATGAATGTGACCGCAGGTTATCACTTTCATCATGTAACAGCGGATTCACAGGAAATACTGGATGAAATTGAAGAGCATCTCCGTCAGAAGCATCTGCTTGCGGAATTTCTGCCTTATGAGCTGGAGGAGGAAAGCATACCGGATATAAAATAAACAAAGGCTGCATTCTGGCCTTTGTTTTCTCTATAGGAAGAGACTATTTGAAACTTATTTCAGTTCTTCAGTATCTCTTTTCGTATAAAATCAACAGTAGCGTCCGTTCCATGATCACGCTGATATTCCAGAATCATCTTCAGCATTGCCTTTGTCTCTTCATGCATGATAACATTGTCATAGCCGTTCATGAAGTATTCGTACGCACTTCCGTCATGATAATTTTCCTTCATATAGATGCGGGAAGCGGCAGTACGGTCGCAGTACATTTCCACAAGATAATGAAGTGGCATTTTCACCGGACGGATACCGCCTACGGCATTATCCAGCCAGTATTCCCAGTGATGCTTGTTGCGGCCTTTATGATGCAGCCAGCCTAGGGAATAGCCTTTTACTTCCTTTTCATAATCAATGGGACTGCGATTTCCCTGGAAATACTTGACACCTGCACAAAATTCAACAGGAGTGTATTTGGATAGATCATGCAGAAGTCCCTGTTTATATAAACCACAGCGAAAACACAGCTTTGTGACCGCAAGCTTGTGTGCAGTTATTGTTTTAAAATGTCCCCACAGCTTATTCATAATCTGCACTCCTTTCACATTCCAGTCTATTTTACCACGATAGGAATTGTTCAGACAATTCTTTTCCCTAGTTTATGAAGCTTCCCGCTTTACGAATGGATGTATTGCTTATTTCTTTTCCTTTTCATATAACGTTCACGTAGTGTTCACAAAGGGGATGTATGATATAGACACAAGCAAAGCAATGCTTGTGAAATCTTAATAAAGGTAATGGAATGTTTCCCCATCCCTATAAAAAAACAAACAGCTATCATGTTTACAATATTTTTTCATTTCCATTACCTGCCTTCATGCTGAACCTCTGTCCCTCGCAGAGGTTCTTTTATTCGTTTGATTTACATGAAAGCTTTTTCTTAAGCTTTACCGGCAATAAAACAACAGCTAACGCGGGAGCTGCTGTTAATGACTCACTTAAATTACATGCGATAATACGATGTGCAGCTACTGTGTGAAGTGTTTGCATTTGAAAATCATATTCTCTGCATTTCTGTATCCGTTTTTCGTATAAAAATGCGAGTGCATCTCATCATTTACGCTGAGCAGCTCGATGAAGGAAGCACCGTTCTCTTTTACGGTTTTCTCCATTTCATTTAGAAAATGCGTGCCAAGATGTGCTCCTTGAAATTGTCTGGCAATCACGATTTCTTCCAGATAATAGCCGGTCAAATCATCAAATTCTTTGAAATATCCCATGACGAATCCGCTGATAGCATGATCAGCCATCTGTATAAAACACAGCGCATCCTCTATCGTCATGAGCTGATGGAGTCTTTTATATGCTTTATCATAAGTCCAGCAGCCTCCTTCATAGGTATTATAATAGTCTATGTACAGCTTTACCACTGCATCTAAATGTTGACTCTCCATTCTTTTGTAGCGTATATTCATCATTGTCTCACCTGTCCTTTTCTATAAAATATATGCTTATCTTTTTTGACAGCATACTGTGAATGGAATCCGGATTATAAAGGATATACACAGGGACCTTCTTTGCCATTCTATAACATCATTATACAGATATTGTATAAATATTCAAACATACTTCACCTGCTGTTCACACGCAGGGTGTATGCTGTACATACAGACAGTTTTGTCTGAAAGAAGGGTAATGACAATTTCCTACTCATCCATATGTTATCCATCGTCATTGCCGCAAAGCCTCTGTCCTGTCACAGAGGTTTTTTTTGAGGTGTTTTAAAAGTATATATGTTTTTATATAAAAATATATATTTATGTTGCGCATTGAGAATTTTGAGTTATAATATAAGCATCGGAGGTGTGCTATGATACCGAAATATATGCAGGTATATACAGAGATAAAGGATACGATTCAGAAGGGAAGCTATAGCGCAAACGAAATGCTGCCAAGCGGAGAGGAATTCGCAAAGCAGTATGCATGCAGTGTGTTAACGGTTAAAAAGGCGCTGGATCGTCTTGTCAGTGAGGGTGTGATTGTAAGAAAAAGAGGTCTGGGAAGCTTCGTAAAGAAATGCAGAACAGGTCCGGACAGAATGCAGGGGGTACCTGTTATCGGGCGGGATCTGATTCGTGAGGAGGTTACCTCTGTTGTTGAGAGGTTTGAGGTAGTGACATGCACTGCAGAGCTGGCGGATAAAATGAATATACAAGCCGGAGAGTTTGTGTATGAAATAGAGCGTATTCGCTTGTATAAGCAGGAGCCAAGAGTTGTAGAATATACATGGATGCCGCTGCAGATCATACCGGGACTTCAGCGAAGGGATGTGGAAACCTCTATTTATGCGTATATTGAAAAACAGCTTCACAGGCATATACAGGGTGCACATCTGTCATTTCAGGCTGTTCGTCCGCAGGCACTGGAAAAGAAATATTTTCACATGAATGACAATGATTTTGTATGTCAGGTGGAAGAGCTCGCATATCTGGATACATCTGAGATATTTGAGTATTCCATAGCACGGCATCTTCCACAGTATTTTCACTTTGAAACCAATGTAATAAAGGAACTATATGATAACTGAACCAATGTTGAATACCCGCATACAGCGGGAGAATGGAGGATACAATGTATTTTGAAAAAACAGCAGGATTTCCAGATGATTTCCTATGGGGCAGTGCATCCGCTGCCTACCAGATTGAAGGTGCGGATCGCGAAGATGGCAAGGGCATTTCAAACTGGGATGAGTTTGTAAAGATACCTGGGAAAACCTTTAAAGGCACTACCGGTGCAGTCGCTGTCGATTTTTATCATCATTATAAAGAAGATATTGCACGAATGGCTGAAATGGGATTAAAGACCTATCGGTTTTCTATTGCTTGGACAAGAATATATCCACAGGGAAATGGAAAAGTAAATGAAACAGGTTTAGCTTTTTACGATAATGTTATCAATGAATGCTTAAAATATGGAATCGAGCCTATGGTTACCATCTATCACTGGGACATGCCGCAGGCGCTGGAAGATGCATATCATGGTTGGGAGAATCCACAGATTATAGAGGACTTTGTAACGTATGCCGTTACTTTGTTTGAACGGTATGGAGATCGTGTAAAATACTGGATAACCATGAACGAACAGAATATTTTCACCTCTATGGGCTGGATGGAAGGACTTCATCCACCGGGAAAAACAGATCAGCTGAAGCTGTTCTATCAGGTAAATCATCATGCGAATGTTGCACATGCACGGAGTGTATTGGAATTGAAGAAACGCTTTCCTCATGCGATGGTGGGCGCAAGCTTTGCGTTTTCTCCATGCTATGCGATTGATTGCCGTCCGGAAAATGCGATGGCAAAAGCAGACTTTGATGATTTACGCAATTACTGGTGGCTGGATATCTATGGATATGGCCGTTATCCAAAGAGTGCTATGAAATATCTGAAGTCTATTGACTGCGCACCGGATATTACAGCGGATGAAATGCAGGATATCCGTCAGGCTGCGTCTTTGATTGATTTTATGGGTGTCAATTACTATCAGACAGCGGTTGCCGAATATAATGATATTTATGGTGTTGGCGCTAATCACGAGGTGAACACAACAGGAGAAAAGGGAACAGCAAAAATCAGCGGAGTACCCGGATTGTATAAAAATCCTGCCAATCCGTATTTGAAGACAACGGATTGGGATTGGACAATCGATCCAATGGGTATCCGTATGTGCTGCAGGACAATAACCTCACGTTATGATTTGCCTATCATTATATCCGAGAACGGTCTTGGAGCGTTTGATAAGCTGGAAGAGGATAAGACGATACACGATCCTTATCGTATAGAATATCTTCGCGCACATATTGCGGAACTGAAAAAGGCGGTTGCTGATGGCTGCGAGGTACTGGCATACTGTACATGGTCCTGCACGGATTTGTTAAGCTGGTTGAACGGATATCAGAAGCGTTACGGTTTTATTTATGTGGAGCGGGAAGAGGATGATGCCAGTGCAACCTTGAACAGGTATCCAAAGGACTCTTTTCACTGGTATGCTGAGGTGATAAAAACAAACGGGCAGAATTTGTAAAGTGTATAACGTGGATAGATTGATAAATATGGATAATCAGAATTATGCTGTTCATGATTTCCCATTTCAGGTATAATAGGATATATACGAAAGCGGTAAAGGATGGGATTATATGAGTCGCGAAAAATTAAAGGAACACTATGCAGAGATAATCAGAAATCAACTTAAAATGCAGAACCCGGAAGGTACGGTTTCCATATATCATAAGCTATTGGAAAATGAATATGAGGAAGATTCTGCTGTTGATGTACTGGCATTCTATATGGAAAACATGGTTGTGGACATGCTGAAGCATGAAGAAGATTATGATGAGCAAAAATGGAATCATATGCTAAACGGGATTCGAATTTATAATCTTGAAGAAGCGGATAAGGTCACTGCTTATGATATGAAGAAAATAACCGCAAAATTAAAAAAAGAATTCGGAAGTATAAAACATGGTGATGAAGAGCCTTATTTGGAAGGATTGGCAGCTTATGAGAATAATCTTCAGGTTATGGTGGAGCGCTATCAACTGAATTCCAGGCAGCTTCGGACGATTGTTGAGATATGGATGCTTCTGCTTTACGGCTCTCTGCATCAGAAGACCTATGACTTCTGCGCAGTTGCTGACCTGGATTTGATTGAAATAGCAAAAAGTTTAGAATGGTATAGTAATCCAATCATAAATCCAAAGCTGTATGATACTCTTAAAGCTGAAGATATCGCAGCTTTGGATAAAAATAAGATATGTGAAGGATCTGTAACAATGGCATTTCGACTGCTCATCAGAATACACGAAAGTATGGATTTTTGGGAAAAGAAACTAGGTAGTAATGGATATTTGAATTATTTATCAAATGTAGAAGCGTTTGAGTAAAGAACGAAAAAGCATGGTGTACTTATACGCCATGCTTTTTTGTAAGAATACAGAAACATCAGATAAACTATTTAACAGCCTTTATTTGCCGCAACGAAAGCTGGTAATGATTTCATGAATTTTAGCGGCATTGGCTGCAATATCTTCACTGCTTCCTTTTGTCAGAAGTCCTCCGAACCCGCAGACATCCACACCGTTTTCCAGCCATGTTGTCAGATTGTCAAGATTGATTCCCCCGCTTGCCAGAATCGGCATATCCGGAATCGGTGTTTTAAAAACCTTTACCAGCTTTGGACCATAGAAATCGGAAATAGGAAATGCCTTGACGAATGCCGCTCCGCTGCTTAGCGCATCAACACATTCGGTAATGGTGGTACATCCCGGTGCATAGGGAATCTGATAGCGATTGCACATTTTTGCGACCTCTTCATTATAGTTCGGGGCAATGATAAAAGCAGCACCATGCAGGATTGCGTGTCGTGCTGTTTCTGCGTCCAGAACTGTTCCGGCACCTACGCAGAGTGCATCTCCATATTTTTCAGAAAGACCCTGTATGATATCTCCGGCGTTATTTAACGTATAGCTCATTTCCATGACAGGTACGCCGCCCTTCATGCAGCCCTCGGCTATTTCACATGCGCGATCCAGTGTTTCCGCACGAACGATTGCAAGTGCACCTGCCTCATACATACGGTTTGTGACGTTCATTTTTTTCATATTCATAATGACATCCTCCTTGCCTATATCTTACGTTGTTTTAGAAACGCTTACAATTGGATGAGTGAACAAAATTAGAGGTGAAATATGTGCGCTTAAACAAATGAGATAGCAGCTGAAAAGATATTGTACATCCGGTTGGCTTATGCTTAAAAAGCCTATGAATAAAGGATTTTTTGAAGGTCAGCTAACACACATATGATATATAGAAAACATTATGCTCCGGCTTTCGGATGCTTTTTTTCAACTTTGTGCGTTTGACCAAAAACGGCACAGGCTTTTTAGTTTGTTTGAACATAGCGACTTGAAAGCGATTTCAATATAATGTAGGTGTAAGGAGGAATTCAAGATGAGTATTGAATTGACTAGAGTAGATTTCAGACTGATTCACGGTCAGGTTATCACCAGATGGCTGACACAGTACCAGATCAATGAAATCGTAACAATCGACACTGCCCTGAGCAAGGATGCTTTCATGCAGGAAGTATTTAAAATGGCAGCTCCAAAGGGTGTAAAAATCACAATTGTAAATGTAGAGGATGCGGTAAAGCGCCAGCAGGAGGGTGCCTTCGATAAGAACCGCGTTATGGTTCTGTTCAAGGGTGTGGCAGAACTGAATGCCGCAGTACAGGCAGGCTTGAAGCTGGAAAAGGTACAGATCGGCGGTCTTGGCGGAGGGCCGGGTCGTAAGGCTGTCAACAACGCAATCACACTGGACAGAGCAGATGCGGATACTCTGCTTGAACTGGAAAAGATGGGGATCGAAATTTATTTCCAGACAACTCCGGATTATCCTTCCGAAACACTTCAAAAAGCTGTCGCTAAATTATAACAGGAGGACATGTATATGGTAATTCAAGCAATCTTAGTCGGTATACTGTACTGGCTATCCATGGGACGCGCGAGCTATTTTATCTCGTTTGCATTCCGTAAGCCGGTCGTACTTGGCGTATTTATCGGTCTTGTATATGGGGATGTACAGACCGGTCTGCTGTATGGTGCAACCATTCAGCTGATGTATATGGGAGGTATCGAAGCCGGCGGAAATATTCCAAGTGATCAGGGACTGGCAACATGTATCGCAATCCCTGCCGCTATCGCAAATAATCTGGATCCGGCTGCTGCCGTGGCTCTGGCTGTTCCATTCGGGGTACTTGGCGTTTTAATCAATAATGTGCGTCGTACCATCAACTCTTTCTATAACACGAAGGCTGATAAATTCGTAGAGGACAAGCAGTATGACAAGCTGTCCATCTTCTCCTTTGTACTTCCATGGCTTACCAATGGTGTGCTATATTTCACACCGGTATTCATTGCGACATTATTCGGCTCCAGCGTTGTACAGGCATTCATCAATGTAATTCCGGAATGGGCGATGAACGGACTCACCAACGCAGGCAATATGCTTCCGGGGTTAGGTTTCGCACTGACACTGGTTGTCATGGGAAAAAAGAAATATCTGCCATTCTTCGTACTGGGATTCTTCCTGTATTCTGTCATGGGCTTCTCCATGCTGACAGGAGCAGTCATTGCATTATGTCTTGCACTGATCGTATCCCTATTCAAACAGAACGATGAGGAGGAAGTTGCATGAGTGAAGCAGTAAACAGTGTAGCCGCTGAAGAAAAGAAAACAATCGTAACAAAAAAAGACCTGTTAAAGGCATGGTGGAAATGGACACTTGCAGTCGAGGTTCCGGTAAGCTTTGACCGTATGCAGGCACTTGCCTTCGGATATTCCATGAACAAGGTATTGCGTAAGCTGTACAAGGATGACCCGGAAGAGCTGCAGGCAGCAATGCGCCGTCATACATCCATGTTCAATACAAACTGTGACTGGGGAAGTATCATTCACGGTATTACGATTTCACTGGAGGAACAGCGTGCGCTAGGTCATGATGATATTTCTCCGGAGGTTATTCAATCCTTAAAGCTCGGTCTGATGGGACCACTTGCCGGTATCGGTGACAGTGTGGATCAGGGAATTGTTGCGACAATTCCATTGGCAATCTTTGTTCCGATGGCACTAGAGGGCTCTGTAATCGCCGCCTTTATTCCTGGCTTAATCTATATCGCATGGAGCTTTGGCTGGTCCTGGTTCCTATTCAACAAGGGATATTCTCTGGGTAAAAATTCCGTATTGGAAATCCTGCACTCCGGAGCAATCAAAAAGGTTATTGACATCGCAAGCATCGTTGGTCTGTTCATGATCGGATGTCTGTCAGCCTCTTATATAAAGGTGCAGACCATTGTGGAATTCGCCAGTGATACATCAACGGTGAAGCTGCAGGAAATCATTGACGGAATCCTGCCGAATATGCTGCCGTTCATCGTTGTTATGGGAATGTATCTGTATATCACGAAACGCGGACCGAAGTATATCCGTCTGATGATTTATACAATGATTATTGCAATCGTATTGACCTTCTTCCATATTATATAAGATGTGAACAAATCCATGGAAGAACATGGATTTGTTTTCTTTACAGACATATGGAGGATAAGAAAAGGAAGGAGCTTATATGAAGGTACTGATAACCCCGAGAGGGTTTGCGAATTACGGTCTGGATCAGGTGGAGCGAATGAAGTCCAAGGGTCTGGAGGTACATTACAATGCCACGGGTAAGGCATATACACATGAGGAGTTTAAAGCACTGGCGAAGGATGCCGATGCCATTATTGTCGGTGTGGATAAAATGGACAGAGAAATGATGGAGGGCTGTCCGAATCTGAAGGCGGTCTGCAAGTTCGGTGTCGGAACGGATAATATCGATCTGGATTATGCAAAAGAGCGTAATATCCATGTCGGACGCTGTGTGGGAAGCAATTCCCGCTCCGTTGCAGAGCATGTACTGTCTATGATGTTTATGGAAGCAAAGAATCTGTATACGAGTGTAAGGGATGTGAAGCATCATGGCTGGAATAAACCGACAGGCAGAGAGATCTATGGAAAGAAGCTGGGAATCATCGGCTTTGGAATGATCGGCAAGTATCTTGCCGAGTATGCTTACGGCTGTGGCATGGAGGTATATGCCTATGATGCCTTTGCAATCGCAGAGGAAACCGCAAGGCAGTACCATGCACAGATTTCCACACTGGAGGATATCCTTACAGACTGTGATTATATCTCTTTACACGTACCGCTTCTGGAGTCCACACGGAATATGATTTCCACAGAGGAATTCAAAAAAATGAAGAAGGATGCCTGCCTGCTGAATGCAGCACGCGGCGGTATCGTGGATGAGGAAGCTTTATATGAAGCATTGAAGAAGAAAGAGATACGAAGTGCATGCTTTGATGTGTACAGCAGCGAACCTCCAAGGGAAGATGATAAGCTGCTTACACTGGATAATTTCCTGTTAACGCCGCACACAGCCGCAAGAAGCATGGAAAGTGAACAGCGAACCTGTGCAATGTCTACGGACATCATACTGGAACAGCTGATAGGGAACTAGGTGAATATATGATAGAATGTGTAAAAGAATATCTGAGCAATATTACATCGGAATTAGGGAAAAATATAGAAGATATGGATATGGAAAGCATTGAACGTGCAGCCCATATCATAATGGAAAGTGAAAAGCAGGGAGGACGGATCCATGTCACGGGAATCGGAAAGCCGGGGCATGTGGCAGGCTATATCGCATCCCTGCTGTCTTCCACAGGAACGAGTGCCTATGAGCTGCATGGAACAGAGGCCGTTCACGGATCCAGCGGTCAGGTGAAAAAAGGAGATGTGGTGATTGCCATATCCAACAGCGGAGAAACGATGGAACTGGAGGCAACCGTACAGACACTTATAGCAAACGGAGCACACATCATCAGCTGTACGGGAAATCCGCAATCGACGCTGGCAAAGCAGTCGGAGGTATGTCTGGTAGCGCATGTGGATGAAGAAGGGGATGCGCTGAACAAGCCGCCGCGTGCCTCCATCCTGTCGGAGATCCTCATCCTGCAATGTCTGAGCGTAGTCTTGCAGGAAGCGAAGAAGCTGGATTTAAACCAGTATGTGAAATGGCATCCGGGCGGAAGTCTTGGTAAAAGTATCAAAGAGCTGCAAAAATAAACAGGAGGAGCTATGGAAAAATTTAATATTGTAATCGGAACACATGGAAGATTCGGAGAGGAGCTTGTAAACTCTGCGAGAATGATTGCAGGAGCATTGGAAAATGTACAATGCTGTTCTCTGCTTCCGGAATATTCCTTTGAGGACTACATGAAGCTTGCGGATGAAACCATGTGCACCAAGGAAGGCTTTACCATTGTCCTTGTGGATCTGTATGGCGGAACTCCATGCAATGTATTTACCGTCATGAGCAGAAAGTATCACTACCCCGTGCTTACCGGACTGAACCTTCCAATGCTGATCGATCTGTATCTGAAGCTTTCCAATATGGATGAAGCGGATCTCGATGAGGAGGCACTGCTGAGGGAAACGATGGAAACTCTGCAAACCAGCTGTGTTCATACGAATACACAGCTGGAATCCTGAACAAAGCTGTCTGGACAAACCCTGTCATATGAATTATAATTTCCATGAAAGCACTATCATGCAGAAGGGGATATATTATTCTGGTTTACCGTGTGGTACTATTGGCATACAGGGAAGATGTCAGACTTCATGAGAGTTCAACTCTTGCGAAAGGAGAGATCATATGCTGATAGGTGAAGTTTTTGAGGAGTTTATAAATGTCGTTCAGGAAAACAATCGCTATACGATTGGGCTTGTGAATGATAATATGACAGTGACATTATGCAGTAATAAAGCGGAAATCGGACGGCAGATTGATGTAAACCGTCCGGATAAGCACAATGCATTTTTTGAAGTACGTGTAAAGGGACAGGATTTCGGCTTCCTGTGGGTGAGTGGCAATGATGAAAATCTGCCGATGATCAGTAAGCTTTTGAATGAATCCCTTACCGTACGGCTGATGTATGAAATCAATCAGAAAACCTTAAACCAGAAGGTCACTAAGGATGACGAGCTGGTGAAGTATATACTGAATACGGAAAACTTTGATATGAATCATGTGTTAAGCCTTCTGGATGAACTGGAAATAGATAAAAATAAACCAAGGGTGGCGATTTATGTGGTTCATAATGAAGGATTCAATACAAAGGATGTCATGCGATTGAAAATGAAGCCGGACAGTAAGGAAATCATCTATTCTCTGTTGAATAGCAAATGCCTGCTGATCTTCAAGGATTTGCCGGAAACTTGCCAGTCATCGACAGATTTCAAGCCGTTTATACGTGACTATATCCGCAGTCTGCGGGAATGGGAGATGACAGACTGTTATTACTTTGTCGGTTCCATTCAGAAAAAGCTGCGGCAGTATGCAATCAGCTATCAGAATTGTCTATGGCTGAAGAACCATGTAACATACGAGAAGGATGTCCCGGTATTTTTCTCCGATTATCTCTATGACTATTTTCTGTCAAAGGTAGCGGTGGATGATATCAGGGATGTGTTTGATTATTATAGGGAATGCGGAAAAGGTGTCGATATTGAGGAAATGGTGGACATCTGCGATAAACTGTTTGTGAATGATTTCAATCTGACACAAGCCGCAGACGATCTGTTTCTGCATAAAAATACATTGATATATAAGCTTAAGAAATATGAGGAAGTTTTTCAGATAGATGTCCGGGGAAGTTTTCAGGGAAAGGTTCTCTTAATGCTGATATCCTATGCATTGAGAGAATATCAGAAACGAGTTCAAGTAGGTGATGAAGCATGAGTACAAAAATCAAACTTGCACGGATAGACAAACGATTACTGCATGCGACAGTTGCTTTGAACTGGAATCAGTTTATCGATGCAGACAATGTACTGATTGTTGATCCGGATTATGTGAATGATCCATTTATTGCTGATGTAATGCAGCTTTGTCTTCCCAAGACCATGAAAGTTAAAATTTTCTCCATAGAACAATTTCTTGAATATATCAATGAAGGACGCAATATTAAGGCAATGGTTATTTTTCCTAATTTAAGTGTTGCCTGTGATGCAGTGAAAGCGGGTTTCCGTACGAAGGAAATTCAAATGCCGTATCCGGCAAGCCGTATGATGATCAAAAGCCTCTCGGATTATTTCAGTGAAGAAGATATTGAAAAGATCCGTTATATCCAGAGTCAGGGAATCCGTATGTTCTTTCAGACGGCGCCCTTTGACAATAAGGATTACTCGATCTTTAAAAAATAAAGAAAAGAGGACAAATATTTATGTTTGACGGTATTATAACACCAATCGTAACACCGTTTCATCGTGATGAGGAACAGAGTATCAACTATGAAGCGACAAAGCAGCTGATCGATCATTTGATCGCTAAGGGCGTTAAGGGAATCTTCATCCTTGGAAGCAATGGAGAGTTTCATGTGATCGAGGAAGCGGAAAAAATAGAATTTGCCGAAAAGGTGATCGGGATGGTTGACCACCGTGTGCCGGTCTATGTAGGGACAGGGGCATGCAGCACAAAGGAAACCATCCGTCTGTCAAAGAAGATGGAGGAGCTGGGTGCGGATGCTCTGAGTGTCATCACACCGTATTTTCTGACACCGACAGAGGAAGAGCTGGTACAGCATTTCACAGCGGTTGCGGAAAGTGTAAGTATTCCCATCATTCTCTACAACATCCCAAAGGCAACAGGCTGTAACTTAAGCGCAGAGGTTGTGGGACGTCTGGCAGAGGTAGAAAACATTCGCGGTATCAAGGACAGCAGCGGAAAGGAAGAAAATCTGAAGGCATACGCAGAGCTTGCGAAGCGGGATGATTTTGATCTGCTGATCGGTTCGGATTCCAAAATCAGCTATGGCTATGCTTTGGGGGCAAGCGGTGCCGTGGCAGGAACCTCCAATGTGATAACGGAGGTGCTGGTGGAGCTGGACAGGGCACTGCGTAAGGGAGAAACAGAAAAAGCAGAGGAATTGCAGAAGGACATTGATGTACTGCGCGGCGTATTGAAGCTGGGAACGGTACCGGTTGTCATGAAGCGTGCGGCAGAGCTGGCAGGGATTGCGGAAATCGGACCGGCAAGAAAGCCGGTACAGGAATGCAGTGCACAGGATGATGAGAAAATCAAAGAGATGCTGCAGCATTATCATTTATTATAAAAAAGACCTGTATCCTTTTGGGATATGCTTAAATAAGGTTTAAGAAAAGAGGAATTCAAACTATTGGTGTTCATCCATAGATATTGAATTCCTTTTTTAGGATTTGTTTGAAGTGTATTTGGAAATATTTACAAGTTGTAATTTAAAAAGGCATTATCTACAATCAGATTGATTCATATACACTTATAATTGAAAATATGTATATGGATTATAAGTGGAAAGCTGTGAAATATTATCATCTAAGGAGATACCACCTGTAAAATTGTCTATGAGAACATCATCGAAAAGAACTGGGTGTACATACAGCTCAATGATTGATTCACCTGATAATCGCTGCTTATATTTCAAATATTTAGGGATACTTGAAATATAAGAAAGATGCTTTAGACCTGTTGACTGTAATTCAGATTGCAGCCAGGTAGCGTAAATATGATTATATATGTCGTCACTTAGAAAGCTATGATATATGCCGCGAATCGATGTAAATCCATATCGGAGTAAAAGTGGTCTGACAGCAAGCCAGACAGGGAGATCAACAAGCTGATTACAATGTGAATCTATATGCCGGCAGGTAAATCCAAAAGCTATGAACCTTTGAATCTGCGCTTCCAATTCCTTTCGTAATGCAAAGACTTCCTTTTTAAATGCGGGTGATGAGACAGAATCTCTGTATGTATAAAGGGGAGATTTTGTATAAGACTCTTTCCTCATGAATTCAGGTATATAACAGAATTCACCATTTTTTACATATTTTGAATATTGCTTAATATCATCCGTTAAAGGGAATCCCTCGCTCAAATTCAGATGAAGTCCCGTCTTGTCTTGAAAACCATAATTATGTGCAATAGCCGCACCCTCTCTGCTCCCTCTTGAATTAACGATTAGTGTTGTCTGTGTGACATATCCCCGTTCAAAAGCTTTTAGAATACCATAATTGGACTCTTTCGTAAGTCCCAGATCATCTGCATTTATAATTATTTTCATACGCATACCTCCTATAGGAATTATAAAAGAAAAGCTGATTGGTATTAGTATATCTTTTTACATGAATTTTGATGAAAAGTAGAACCTATTAAGCCTGAGTAACCGGGCTATAATGAAGACACAAAGAAAGGCGGTGTTGCAGAATGGTCATAACTAGAAACCAGTATATGATATTAAAATTTCTACTATCGAATCAGAACAAGTGCAGTTATTTTCAGCTGCTGAATCAAACAGGCTGTAATAAAGAAGAACTGGATGCAGCACTACACGATTTACAATACAATATGCGCGGGATTCTTCGTATTGAAAAAAAGAAAGAAGTGGTGAAAGCTGAAATTAAGGATAAGGAAAAGCTTTTTGCACTTATGGATAAGAAAGACAATATACTGGACAGAAACATAAAAGAGGAGCGCTATAATCAGATTGTTAACAGACTGATACGATATAAGGATAAAGGGAAAGGGTATGTCAGTCTTGAACGACTTGCTGAGGATTTATTTATCAGCAGAAGTACCTTGATCAAAGATATGAGCGTTGTAAAACATAGTATCAGCGCATACCAGCTATCAATTAAAGGAATTACAAAAAAGGGAATTACAATCAATGGGAATGAAACTAATATCAGGCTGTTTATATTAAATCATTTCTTTCAGCTGTATAGGGACAGTCAGGCTCATCCTGTGTGTTTACATAATAGAATTCTGTATTTAATCGAAGAAATAGCCAATCATTTCATGATAGATCAGCACACAAAGGAAATATTCGAAAGAGTGATTCAGATAACGATAATACGATGCGGTTTCAATCAGCATATCCTGCAATCCACAGCATATTTTCACAGCTCCTATCAGGAGGATCCACTACTTGTTGAATTAAAAGCCGGTATTTCTGCATTGGTTGAAATCAATGATTATGATTTTGAATTTCTGTGCTTTCCTCTTTATCTTGGTTCGACAAAAAGACCGCGTAATGAAAAAAGTGAAGTGGATCAAATGCTGGAAAATATGCTGGATAGGATTTATACGGAATATCAATTTTATCTGGATAAGGTTTTCATAGATGAGGAAATTAAAAGTCATCTCTCCTATATGATCAATCGCATCCTGTTTCATATGCCGCCGTCTGTATCCATGGATGAGAAAATAGAAGCGAATTATCCATTTGCATATCAAATTTCAAAAAGTGCATGCGATGTGCTTGAACAAAAGCTTCAGGTACATATCAACGCACAGGAAATCGCATATCTGGCATTGTATTTCCAAATGGCGATACAGAAGAAGTACAATGCTTCTAAAAAATTCGGTGTTGTACGTTCCACTGGGAGATCCATTTCGAAATTAGTGGAGGACCGCATTCGACTCATGTTTTATGAAGGCTGTGAATTCATTGAAATAGAAGAGTCGCAAATCAGTGAACTCAATCCGGAAGAAATAAATGCAATCTTCACGCTTAACCCTATATACATAGACAGCAGAATACCGATTATACTTTTATCTAATATTTTTGATTCAGAATACATTGCACATATTGTAAATCAGGGAGAACAGAGAACCTTGCTTGCGAACAGTGATATTGTCTATCATAAAAATATTATCGAAGTGAATGATCGAATACATGCATATAATCAGAATATCGTTGATATACTTGCAAATCTTTACAAGCAGGAGCTTATCAACAAGGAATTCAAAGATGTCATACTTACATTGGATGAAAAAAAATTCAGCTATGTATCAGCTTATATGCCGCATGCAATTCTAAAGGGTCAGAATAAATATCTATTAAGTATGACGCTATATCTTTCCGCAAAGAAAAAGCAGCAGTATCAGCTTATTTGTTTAATTGGAATACCGGAGAATGTACGCGATGGAAAGGAATTTCTAATCGTTCAGATTTATGACTATATTTTTGATATTATCAATCAGTTTTCAGAAGCCTCACAACAAAGAAGCGATTTGAGAACAGTCATTGAGAAATTGGAGAAAGAAGGTAATCTATGAGTTCACGGGATGTAATGGTGATAGCAGGACTATTTGTGGCTGCGTATTTACTGCAGTTCTATTTGTCATATCTGCAAATGAAGCATATAACAAAGCAATATCTTGAATTAACGGATAAATATAAGGGAGAATATTTCATTGGAATGAATCGTAAGAAAAAAATTGGCTGTAATCCTGTTGTGATTCTAGTGACAGATCATAGAAACATGATACAGGAATTCTATATGCTGGACGGTTTGCTTGTAACAGCTAGGATGAAGCGCGTGAATTTGGAAGAGGAGGTGGATATCGCAGAACTTGAACATCATAAGAATTATCTTAAAGGAAAAGTAGGGGAAAAGGGGTTTCGTGCTCTGCAGAATGCTGCTGAGAATATTATGAATTATTGTTAAAGGAGATGAATTTATGGATGTAATTGTTGAATTTGCGGAAGGCTTTATAGGGTTATTTAAAGCCGGAGCGGAAACGCTGGTTGGAAATATCACAGGGATATTACCACTGCTTGCGGTTATTATCACAGTATTAAACGCATTGATGGCTCTGATTGGTGAGGAACGGGTTGCAAAGATTTCTAAATATGCAGGAAAGAGTGTGCTCATACGTTATTCTTTACTGCCTATTGTATTTACCTTTACAATGGGCTCACCCACCAACTTTGCTATGGGAAAACTATTGGATGAGAAATATAAACCGGCATATTGTGATTCTCTGACAGGTATGGGACATCCGTTTACAGGATTATTTCCACACACAAACCCGGCTGAATTGTTTGTATTTCTCGGTGTGGCACAGGGTATAACCAAGCTTGGCTTAGGGACTACGGAATTAGCTGTACGCTATTTGCTGGCTGGAATTCTGTTGGGCTTATGCAGGGGTATTATTACAGAAAAGGTATATAAAATGATGTTGAACAGAAAACGGAAAGCGTTGCATAACGGGGAATAGAAAGGCGGTTGAATGAGTGTATGAATAAATTTATAGATATGGTTTCAAATATAGCAACGAAGTTTGGTAACGGCTTTGGTAATGTAACTGCTGTATTATTTCAAGCAGGAAGAGATACTGTCGATATGATTCTGCATACAGTGCTTCCCTTCATGATTTTTGTATCAGCATTGGTAGGTATTATTTCTACTTCAGGAATAGGAGATATCATCGCGCATTTTCTGACACCGCTTGCCGGTACACTACCGGGCTTGTTCGTATTATCGTTTATTTGCAGTATGCCGTTTTTGTCACCTATCTTAGGACCGGGAGCTGTAATCGCACAGGTTGTAGGTGTACTTATCGGTACCGAAATCGGAAGTGGTAATATTTCACCACAGCTCTCTCTGCCTGCGCTGTTTGCCATCAACTCACAGGTCGCAGCGGATTTTCTTCCGGTAGCATTAAGTCTGGCGGATGCCGATCCTGAAACGATTGAGATTGGTGTGCCGTCTATTTTAATGGCAAGGGTAGTAACCGGTCCACTGGGAGTGCTTATAGGATATTTACTTTCCATCGGTTTGTATTAAAAGGATTGTAGCGTATAAGAGAAATAAAGCTTTGTAAAATGAGCAGTAATAATATGTATGCTTGCGTACAGCAAGAGAATGGAGGAAATGATGAACCAGATTATAATTACAAAGGGCAGTGGTGGTTATGGCGGCCCGTTAGTGATTAAGCCTACAGATAAAAAAAATAAAGTGATGTATATAACTGGAGGAAATGAACCGGCTATATTAAAGCGCATTGTTGAACTGACAGGCTTGATTCCTGTTAATGGATTTAAGACGAAGGTTCCGGATGAGGAGATAGCTGTGGCAATCGTAGACTGTGGAGGTGTTGTGCGCTGTGGTGTTTATCCGCAAAAAGGCATTCCAACTGTGAATACTAGAAATACGGGAAAAGCAGGGCCGTTTGCTAAATTCATCACTCCGGAAATATATGTATCTGGAGTTACAAAAGATCATCAGATACAGCTATTGGAGGAGTAAGTGCCTATGGATTTCAAAGTAAATACGAGGGTGAAGGAAGTTGGTTCCGATGCTATAGGCTTTGTAAAAGAAAATATGATACTTTTCTTTGGAGATATGGCACCGGAAGATCTCCGTCAATACTGCTTTATTTTAAATTCACATGAGCTTTATGAAGAAATACAGTCGGGAGATTTACTATTGATTGACGGATATGTATATACGATTGAAGAAGTAGGAAGTGTGGCTAATGAGAATTTCAAAAATCTTGGTCATATTACCTTGCATTTTCAGTATGATGAAAGCGAAATCCTTGGAGGTAGTATTTATTTGAAAGAGCCTTTGACACATGAATTGCATAAGGATTCCATAATCGCTGTAAAATCAGCCAGCATGCAGGATAAATCATAAAGTGAGGAGAAGGGGTATGAAAGTAGTGATAACCCCGAGAGGGTTTGCGAATTACGGTCTGGATCAGGTGGAGCGAATGAAGTCCAAGGGTCTGGAGGTACATTACAATGCCACGGGTAAGGCATATACACATGAGGAGTTTAAAGCACTGGCGAAGGATGCCGATGCCATTATCGTCGGTGTGGATAAAATGGACAGAGAAATGATGGAGGGCTGCCCGAATCTGAAGGCGGTCTGCAAGTTCGGTGTCGGAACGGATAATATCGATCTGGATTATGCAAAAGAGCGTAATATCCATGTCGGACGCTGTGTGGGAAGCAATTCCCGCTCCGTTGCAGAGCATGTACTGTCTATGATGTTTATGGAAGCAAAGAATCTGTATACGAGTGTAAGGGATGTGAAGCATCATGGCTGGAATAAACCGACAGGCAGAGAGATCTATGGAAAGAAGCTGGGAATCATCGGCTTTGGAATGATCGGCAAGTATCTTGCCGAGTATGCTTACGGCTGTGGCATGGAGGTATATGCCTATGATGCCTTTGCAATCGCAGAGGAAACCGCAAGGCAGTACCATGCACAGATTTCCACACTGGAGGATATCCTTACAGACTGTGATTATATCTCTTTACACGTACCGCTTCTGGAGTCCACACGGAATATGATTTCCACAGAGGAATTCAAAAAAATGAAGAAGGATGCCTGCCTGCTGAATGCAGCACGCGGCGGTATCGTGGATGAGGAAGCTTTATATGAAGCATTGAAGAAGAAAGAGATACGAAGTGCATGCTTTGATGTGTACAGCAGCGAACCTCCAAGGGAAGATGATAAGCTGCTTACACTGGATAATTTCCTGTTAACGCCGCACACAGCCGCAAGAAGCATGGAAAGTGAACAGCGAACCTGTGCAATGTCTATGGACATCATACTGGAACAGCTGATAGGGAACTAGGTGAATATATGATAGAATGTGTAAAAGAATATCTGAGCAATATTACATCGGAATTAGGGAAAAATATAGAAGATATGGATATGGAAAGCATTGAACGTGCAGCCCATATCATAATGGAAAGTGAAAAGCAGGGAGGACGGATCCATGTCACGGGAATCGGAAAGCCGGGGCATGTGGCAGGCTATATCGCATCCTTGCTGTCTTCCACAGGAACGAGTGCCTATGAGCTGCATGGAACAGAGGCCGTTCACGGATCCAGCGGTCAGGTGAAAAAAGGAGATGTGGTGATTGCCATATCCAACAGCGGAGAAACGATGGAACTGGAGGCAACCGTACAGACACTTATAGCAAACGGAGCACACATCATCAGCTGTACAGGAAATCCGCAATCGACGCTGGCAAAGCAGTCGGAGGTATGTCTGGTAGCGCATGTGGATGAAGAAGGGGATGCGCTGAACAAGCCGCCGCGTGCTTCCATCCTGTCGGAGATCCTCATCCTGCAATGTCTGAGCGTAGTCTTGCAGGAAGCGAAGAAGCTGGATTTAAACCAGTATGTGAAATGGCATCCGGGCGGAAGTCTTGGTAAGAGTATATTATGCAGGAATGAGAAGGAGAGTAGTCATGTTTGACGGAATCATAACACCAATCGTAACACCGTTTCATCGTGATGAGGAACAGAGTATCAACTATGAAGCGACAAAGCAGCTGATCGATCATTTGATCGCTAAGGGCGTTAAGGGAATCTTCATCCTTGGAAGCAATGGAGAGTTTCATGTGATCGAGGAAGCGGAAAAAATAGAATTTGCCGAAAAGGTGATCGGGATGGTTGACCACCGTGTGCCGGTCTATGTAGGGACAGGGGCATGCAGCACAAAGGAAACCATCCGTCTGTCAAAGAAGATGGAGGAGCTGGGTGCGGATGCTCTGAGTGTCATCACACCGTATTTTCTGACACCGACAGAGGAAGAGCTGGTACAGCATTTTACAGCGGTTGCGGAAAGTGTAAGTATTCCCATCATTCTCTACAACATCCCAAAGGCAACAGGCTGTAATTTAAGCGCAGAGGTCGTGGGACGTCTGGCAGAGGTAGAAAACATTCGCGGTATCAAGGACAGCAGCGGAAAGGAAGAAAATCTGAAAGCATACGCAGAGCTTGCGAAGCGGGATGATTTTGATCTGCTGATCGGTTCGGATTCCAAAATCAGCTATGGCTATGCTTTGGGGGCAAGCGGTGCCGTGGCAGGAACCTCCAATGTGATAACGGAGGTGCTGGTGGAGCTGGACAGGGCACTGCGTAAGGGAGAAACAGAAAAAGCAGAGGAACTGCAGAAGGACATTGATGTACTGCGCGGCGTATTGAAGCTGGGAACGGTACCGGTTGTCATGAAGCGTGCGGCAGAGCTGGCAGGGATTGCGGAAATCGGACCGGCAAGAAAGCCGGTACTGGAATGTAGTGCACAGGATGATGAGAAAATCAAAGAGATGCTGCAGCATTATCATTTATTATAAAAAAGACCTGTATCCTTTTGGAATATGCTTAAATAAGGTTTAAGAAAAGAGGAATTCAAACTATTGGTGTTCATCCATAGATATTGAATTCCTTTTGCTGTAGGCATATGAAATACAGAAGGAATGCTGATATTCAGCATTTTTTTGTTAAGAAAGGGAGCTTTGTTTACTATCGCAGCCATGCATACACGATTTCAGCTATGATATTTAAAACAGCTTCTTTCATTCTTTAGGTTGTTTGCAAAAGGGAGACTTCAGCTTCTATTGATAAATACAATACAATAGTGTTGAAGTCTCTCTGTTTTATATTTACTCACAATCGAGAAAGAACCTAAGATATAGCAGCTTTCTTCTTCTATCAGTATGAGCGAAGAGTAACCTATTTCTTTGTTGACAGTTAAACACTTTCCTCTTACAATGAAGCAGATGAAGGGTTGTGAGATTATGAAGGCATTGGCGAGTGATTTTGATGGAACGCTGTATCTGCATGATGCAGCAGAAAGCTATCGTGAAGGGGATATAGCAGGAATCGGGCAGCTGCAGAAGCAGGGCTGTCTGTTCGGTCTTTGTACCGGGCGTCCTTTATGGGGTATTACAGCATTTCTTTCTAAGCGACTGCATCCTGATTTTTATATCGTAAGCAGCGGAGCAATGATACTGGACAGAAATCAAAGGATATTGTTTGAAAGCTGTCTTTTACCTGAAACTGCAAAGCGGCTCAGTATGCTTACGAAAGATGTGGAAAGCACCGCTATTCAGGCTGGCGGGAACATCTATGCATATAAGAAAGCAAGAGCATTTACAGATATTCCAGTCATTCACGATATAGAAGAAATAAAGGGGCAGCAAATACACGGATTATCCTTTCGCATGACAGACGAGGCAGCCGCAGAACAGTTATGCAGTTCTCTTGAAAAGCAATTTCCGGACACCTGTGCCGCATTCCAGAATCAGAATTTCGTTGATGTGGTACCTTACGGCTGTTCCAAGGGAAAGGCGCTTTTGAAGCTGAAAAAGCTTATGAATCTGGACAGCTGCTATGGCATTGGAGATTCCTACAATGATATCCCCATGCTGCAGGATGCAGATGTATCCTTTACCTTTCATGCTTCTCCTAAGAAGGTAAAAGAAGCAGCCGATCACCTGGTGGATTCTGTAGGTGAAGCGATTCAATCCTATATGCTAAGGAAGGAAAATTAAATCCGTTCCTGGTGGTAATAGTTTAATAACCGTAAAAAAGGTTCCTTTAAATTTTAAGGAACCCCCTTTCATATCTTACTCACGTTGCTTCTGTGAGCAGGCTTATGTATTCTTATTATTAGCTCTTTTCTTTCTCCATGCCTGTAAAGGAACATAGATCATCAGAAGAAGCAGTACCGATGGAATCAATATATTCCACGGCTTTGCGAATTTCTCAATATAGCCCTGAAAGAAAATATAGATCACAACAACAGGCAGTATGTAGGAAACATAAAATCTCGCCCACATAGGGAATTGAAAGCCTACACCGCTGTTTGCCTCATCCGTGAAATTTTTCCAACCCCAACCATAGCGGAAGGTACAAAACAGCAGATACATGAGGGATCCAAGCGGCAGCATATTATTGGATACAATGAAATCCTCCAAATCCTGTATGGTACTTCCATCCCCAAGCGGCTCTATAAAGGAAAGAAGATTGAAGCCGAATGCACAGGGAAGTGATAAAAGCAGAATCAGGATAAAGTTTACACGAACAGCTTTTTTCCTGGACCAGCCGCTGTCCATTGCGAAGGCCACAATATTTTCAAATACCGCAATAATGGTCGTGACAGCTGCAAAAGACATGAACAGGAAGAACAGAAAGCCCCATAACCTTCCACCAGACATGGCATTAAATACATTCGGCAGTGTAACAAACACCAGACCGGGACCGCTGTCTGCTGCAACGTTGAAGGAGAAGCAGGAAGGAAATATAATCAGACCTGCTATAAAGGCCACACAGGTATCCAGAATACAGACATTAAGACTCTCACCCAGCAAAGAGCGGTCTTTTCCGATATAGCTTCCAAAGATTGCCAGAGCACCGATTCCAAGACTCAGAGTGAAAAACGCCTGTCCCATAGCTGCGAATATGGCGTCCCATAAGCCGTTTGCCATCATTTTCTGAAAATCTGGAATCAGATAGAATTTTAAGCCTTCAACAGCGTTTGGCAGGGTAACTGCCCGAATCACAAGAACGAGCATGACAATAAACAGACAGGACATCATATATTTGGACATCTTTTCCACACCGTTTTGAAGACCTCTGCTGCAAATAAAGAAGCCGATAACCGTAATTGCAATCATCCAGAACAGATTTTGTCCCGGACTGGCAAGCATATTGGAGAAAGTTTCACCCACCTGCTCTGTTCGCAGACCCTCAAAGGTACCACTTGCCATTTTCAAACAGTAATTGATCATCCATCCACCGACTGTTGTATAAAACATCATCAGCAGATAGTTGCCTCCCATACAGACATACTTTATAAGATGCCACTTGGTTCCTTCCGGCTCCAGCAAATCGAAGGACTTCGCTGCGGAGCGCTGGGAGGCACGTCCCACGGAGAATTCCATCACCATAATCGGTAATCCCAGCAGTATCAGGAAAACCAGATAGAGCAGTACAAAGGCTGCTCCTCCATATTGGCCTGTAATATATGGAAACCGCCATACATTGCCAAGACCGACTGCACATCCAGCGGATATCAGAATAAATCCCAGTCTGGATGATAGCTTTTCTCTTGATTTCATATACTTTCTACACACCTTTCCTGTACATTTTATAAGCTGAGATTGGGAAAGTCAATGTAAAAATGAAAGGATTTTCATATACTTACACAAATTCATACATGAGAATTCCTGTTATCATACTAGCCGCAGAGGCCTCATGCTTAAAGCTTTACACACCCTTCATGACAGCTTCACGAGGTATTCACATAAAAGGTGTAAGATACAGGTACAGACAAAGATATGTCTGTTTGCTTAAACGGCGACAGTTTTGTTTCCTCATCCTGATAAATAGCTTTTTCATAATAGCTGTTGCCCTTTCTCTTTCACGAAGATCTCTGCCTTTCCCACAGAGGTCTTTCCTTTTTATATAAGTAATTATCATTTTTTTACTATATTGCTTCGGTTTTTTAGCTATCTTGTTGGTAAGGTAACAATTTTTCATATCAAATTAACGAAAAATTGGTGTAATTATCAATTTTGTGTTATGATATAGGAGAGCTATCATGGGGAGTTGCTCAATATTCAATGGGAGGGTGGGCATGACTGTAACAGATAACGAAATTTATCGTATAATTGTTGATATCATGGATATACAGAATGAACCTGAGAATATATTTGAACTGGATAACTGGATCCGGCAAATTGGTCTTCAGGAAGTATATAAAAAAATCATACAGATTTATTCCATCAATCTTATGTAGAGATTTCCAATGCGGAATCTCTTTTTACTATTGCAATGCGTTTTATATTATGGTTTAATATAGATGCCTTTTTATCAAGAGTTGGGGTAGAGAGTTAGCTCGCTTGATCCCACGCCAACCTGTATGACGCATCATATAAGGTGGTACTGCTAACAGCGATAAGAGAAACAATCACATAACGATTTGCCTTCTCTCACGCTAGGGAAGGCATTTTTCTAATAAGAAGCAAAGGAGATTTGAGAAATGAAAAATTACATTTTTACATCAGAAAGTATTACTGAGGGACATCCTGATAAAATTTGTGACCGCATTGCGGACAGTATTCTGGATGAGGCTCTGCGTCAGGACCCTGCCAGCAAAATGGCTGTGGAGGCAACGATTAAGGATGATTTCGTACTTATTTACGGTGAGGCTAATACCAAGGCAAAGCTGGAGTATGAGGAAATCGCAAAAGAGGTTATTCGGGAAATCGGGTATACGGAGGAGTATGAGGTGCTTGTGAAGGTACGCGAGCAGTCTTCGGAAATCAACCACGCAGTTGTACAGGATGATGGCGAGATCGGTGCGGGAGATCAGGGAATTATGTTCGGATATGCATGCGATGATACAGACAATTACATGCCTGCCGCTATTGAATATGCACATAAGCTGGCAAAACGTCTGAGCGATGTCCGCCGTGGAAATGCATTGCTGCTGCCGGACGGCAAGACACAGGTAAGTGTTGAATATGAAAATGATAAAATCAAGAGGATTGATACGATTGTCGTTTCCACACAGCATGTGGCAGAGGCATCACAGCAGCAGATTGCCGATATCGTTATGAAGGATGTCATAACGCCTGTCATTCCGGATGAGCTGCTGGATGAGGATACCATTTATCTGATCAACCCAAGCGGAAGCTTTGTCATGGGAGGTTCCTTTGGTGACAGCGGTACAACAGGAAGAAAAATCGTTGTGGACAGCTATGGCGGTATGGGAAGAATCGGCGGTGGCTGCTTCTCCAGTAAAGATCCATCCAAGGTTGACCGCAGTGCAGCATATTACTGCCGTTATGTCGCAAAGAATATTGTGGCACATCAGCTGGCAAGTAAATGTGAGGTACAGGTTGCATATGCTATCGGTAAGGTGAAGCCGGTATCCATTATGGTAGATACCTTTGGAACAGGAAACAAATGTGATGAGGAGATTCTTGATATCATACGCAGCAATTTCAGCTTTGAGGTAAAGGATATCATTGAGGAACTCAAGCTTTGCCGTCCGATTTACAAGGCAACATCCTGCTATGGACATTTCGGCAGAGAAGAATTCAGCTGGGAGAAGATAAAGGATTTGAAGTATTAAAAGCTGACAGTTTCCTTAGAAGAGCTTCAAAGGAATAATTGTATATAAAAAAGGTATCGAAAGACATACGGTAGGAAGCATACCGTTTTGTCCTTGCGGATACCTTTTCTTAGTATATAGAACTTGCCACAACGCTTTTTGTATGTTGTCGGCGTTCCATAAGAAACCCCTGAATGCTAAGCAAGCCATATGCTGGGTATACAAAGGGATGGGGATTGTATGAAGATGCTATTCTAATGGGCTGTTATTAGGTATATATTTCTAATTTTGTTATATTCAGTTTCATAAAAAGCTTGTAAGATGATGTTTAAAAAGCTATAGGAATACATATTGATTTCTTCTTATCTTTATCTGTTTAATCCTGGCAAGTGAGCAGTGATAGGAACGTAGGATCGTGACCTGTTAGGATATCTCAGTTTGTTTTCTAACAGTAATAACAGCCTGTTTACTCAAAGGTTCCTTTCTTCAAAAGCTTTTGATTTTTCATGAACCAGCGTCCGTTTGCCATTACATCATGAAGCTGCCAGTCATCATCAAACAACAAGAGATCAGCATTACTTCCGACAGAGATGCAGCCCTTTGCAGGATATAGTCCCAATACACGGGCCGGATTCGCTGTTGAGAAGGATATGCACTCGGTAATTGAAAAATCCTGATTCCGCAGCATTTCCTGTACATTTTGCAGGAGGACAGAAACATCGGAGACACCGATTGCGGTAAGGTTACCATATTCATCATAGTCTGACCAGCTCCCCTGTCCGTCAGAGCTTAAGGTGATTCTTCCATAATCCTTTGGGTTCGCCTGCTTGATCCAGGAAGCACATCCCTCATGCTCCTCACAGGTTATATCTATGGTACCACCCATATATAAAAGCTGCAGGGCTTTTTGAAACAGCTGTTCATTTCTTGTGACATGGGTCGGGTGAAACATGGTGCAGGGAAGTCCTGTGTTTTTCACGGCTTTCATGACATAGGCAAGGTCGTCAGCTTCATCACCCATATGCAGTGTCATACAACCCGGCTTTCCTGAGAGCATACCGGCTGTCCTGACTTCACTGGCCAGTCTGAGAAATTCCTCAAATGATATATGTGAGCTTCTATGATCACTTAATGCAAGCTTGACACCAAGGATTTCGTCTATAAACAGGATATCTTTTTTTACTGAGCCTGTAATTGTCGTACTCGGATAAGCATAGGAGCCTGTCATGGCGTAGGCGGAGATACCTTCACTGTTAAGAGCTTTGACCTTGGCAATCAAATCCTCAACACTGCGCGTCACACCGTCAGTCCCAAGTAAACCAACCACCGTGGTGATACCTGCCTGTATGAGAGCGGATAACTGGATTTCCGGCGTCCTTGTCGCAAAGCCGCCTTCTCCCCCTCCTCCGCTTACATGAACATGACGGTCAATCAGTCCCGGTGTCAGTTGTTTTCCACTGCCGTCAGTGATTTCCATATAGGGAGCCGTTTCTATGTGAGGTGCTATATGGGCAATGTGTCCTTCTGAAATGAGAATATCCTGTATCCCCAGATCCTGTGGCGCAAATATATGTACATGTTTAATCAGTTGCATATCGTTTCCTCCTATAGGGTTCCCAGGCTTTTTAATATATACAGCCACATCGTCAATGTAAATGCACTTCCAAGCGTCGTCATCATGACAACACTGCTGGACAGCGTTCCCTCATGACCCATATTTCGCGCCATGATATAACAGCTTACCGTCGTGGCAGAACCAAGCATGACAAGAATTGCCACCAGCTTATCATTTATAAAACCTAAAGAAACTGCAATCGGTAGAAAAATCGCAACAAATAGAATCAGCTTCATGAAGCTACAGATCAGGGCAGGCTTTCGTTTGGCATAGAGATCGTGAAATTCAAAGGAACCTCCCATCGCCATCAGACCGAGCGGTGTCGCAAGGGCTCCCAGATTATGCAGTGACTTCTGCAGTATGACAGGCTGCGGGATTCGGAGCAGGGACCATAGCATTCCGGCACCAATTCCCAGAATAATCGGATTGCAAAGTATATCTCTACCTGTTTGTAAAATAAGCTCTTTTCGCAATATGCCACGCTTTGGCTTCATGAGCGACAGCACAATGACAGCGATAATATTATATAAAGGAACAGTCGCAACAATCATAAGCGGAGCCATTCCTGAATTTCCATAAATATTTTGAATAAAGGCGATGCCCAGAATTGCGGCACTGCTGCGATAGCTTGCCTGTACAAATTCTCCCTGAATACTTCGATCCTTTAATCGATAGGATACAGCAATCGAAAAGAGTATGGACAGCAGTGTTGCCAGAAAGCAGAAGATGACAAAGGATGTATCCCACGCTTTTCTAAGGTCTGTGGTGCTGATATCCTCAAACAGCAGGACTGGCAATGCTGCAACAAATACAAATTTATTCATTTTTGAAAGGAAGGCTGCATCAAACAGGTGTATTCTTTTAAAGAAGTAACCAAAAATCATTGTTATGAATACCGGAATCGTGGCATTCAGACAAAATATTAAATTTTCCATTATATATCCCTCAGCTTTCTATTATACATCGAAATTTAAAAAAAGGAACGCAAGATTTTATAAGGAGAAGCATTTGGTTTGTGATATACTGAAGGTAAGGATCATGATAAAGTGAACAAATGGAAATGAGGGCTGATTATGTATATGAATGAAGAGCTGATTCAGGAAAAGCTGGAGGAAATGAATGCAACAAAGATTCAGAAGCTGGACTCACAGATGTATCTGGTTAATTTTGATTTGAAGGAGGATATGCGGATATCCTATGTCTTCAATATTACACGGGAAGGGAAGTATTTTCTGCAGAGGATGCGCCCGTATTCCATGGTACATGGCAAGTTCTCCAATGAATATGAGGTGCTGTCCTTCATCAAGCATGATGTTGAGAAGTTCCAAAATGCAGCAAACAGTACCAATTTCATAAAGTTTCTGGAAATTTCCAACAAGGGACTGCAGCTGACGGAGGAAATCGAAAATGCCTTTTTAAATTATAATGTAGACGGAGAAATTCTGGATGAGCTGAATGAAAAAATGGAAGAGGTTTTTGACCAGATTTATCTGCTTTCCGATATTTCAAGAAGAGTGCTGCTGCATGAAGATGAGTAGGGATAAGCTGCATTTGCTGGAGCTATCCGGCTTTGAAAGAGAACAGCTCGCCCGCATACCGGACAGCTATATTGTCACATGTGCTGATAGAACGAGCGTGAGTGCTGCTATGGTAAAAGAAGCAGATGTCATTATTGGCAGAGTGCCGGTCGAGTTTTTAGGCTATGCACGGAAACTGCGGCTGCTGCAGCTGGATTGTGCTGGCAGTGAGCAGTATACAGCAGATGGTTTGCTTGCGAAGGATTGTCAGCTGTGCAATGCCTCCGGTAGCTTTGGACTGGCGATCAGTGAATATCTGATTTGTACAATTTTAATGCTGATGCGGAATATGAATCTGTATATACGCAATCAGGAGCAGGCGTACTGGCATATGGAAGGACCTGTACAGTCGATATACGGATCTACGGTTTTGATAGCAGGAACCGGTGATCTGGGACAGGAATTTGCGAAAAGAGTGAAAGCAATGGGGGCACATACCATAGGAATTCGCCGGCGGATACAGGAGAGTGTTCCTTATTTTGATGAACTGCATACTATGGAAGAAATGTGCAATCTGCTTCCGCATGCTGATGTGGTGGTACTGGCACTTCCGAGTACAGAAAGGACTCGCGGATGCTTTGGCAGTGAGCAGCTTGCCTGTATGAAAAAAACTGCGATTCTTGCCAATGTAGGAAGAGGGGATGCTTTGAATACAAATGAATTCCTGCAGGCTATACAGCGTAAACAGCTATCTGGTGCTGTTCTTGATGTATGTGACTGCGAGCCTCTTGCAAAGGAGCATCCGCTCTGGAAGCAGCCGAATGTCATCATCACACCTCATATTTCCGGCACCTTCCAGCTGAAGGAATCCTTTTATCGCTTTACAGAAATTGCACTTTATAACCTGCAGGCATTATTGGAAAACAAGGCACTGAAGAATGTCGTTGACCGAAAGCAGGGATACCGTGTGCATACTGTCGATTATATGGAAAAATAATTCAGCGCTTAAGTTTCGAAGAAGCATTTCTATATTTCGATACACTTGCTGCATGTAAAAAGGGAGAAACAGATCTATATAAGTTCAGACACAGTTTCATCCCTTTTAGTCGTTAAGAAATGCGTGAGATACGGCTGATCTGTAGGCCTGGCTACAGATAATTAACTGCCAGAATAGCGATACCGAGCACTGTAAGCACAACTCCGGTAGCCCGATTCAGTGTTTTGGCGCTGGCCTTATTGGCAAATCTAGCTGCAATTCTTGCCCAAAGCAGGGTAGAGGCGATGCAGAGAATCAGAGCTGTCATATCCGGCATACCTCCAATGGTAAAGTGACTGACAGCACCGGTAAATGCGGTGAAGGTCATGATAAATACGCTGGTACCAACCGCTGTTTTCAATTCATAGCCAAGTACGCTGGTCAGAATCAGCAGCATCATCATACCGCCGCCTGCTCCGATGAATCCGCAGATAAAGCCGACCATCGCTCCGGACACCATGGATTGCATAAGTCTTTTTTTCGGATCGGTATGCTCCATACTGCTTTTTGTTGTCATCACCGGACGTACGATGAATTTAATTCCAAGCAGCAGTGTCATAAAGGTGGAGAATCTGCCCATTGCTGTTCCCGGAACCAGACTCGATACATAGCTGCCAACAAGTGTGAAGATAAGTACGAATATCATCATAATAAGACCGTTGCGGATATCCAGATTTCCGTGTCTGCCATATGTATAAGCGGAAACAGCGCTGGCCAGCACATCACTTGCCAGGGCAATTCCCACAGCCATATAGGGTTCCATATGCAGGAACGTAATTAGCATCGGGGATATGACAGCTGCGGCACTCATCCCTGCAAAGCCTGTGCCAAGCCCTGCGCCAATGCCGGCAATGAAGCAGATTACAAAGGTATATAGCATAAACATAACTCCTTTTTTGTTCATAATGTATGAATATCATTATACTCCTGCAAAAAAGGGGATGCAAATAATTTTACATCAATTCAAATCTATATGCTTCCTTATGATTCGTGCGACTTTTTTGAAAAAGATAAAACCACCCTTTTTATCAAAGGATGGTTTTATCGTGCTTTTGTAAACAGTTTCCTTTATTTTGATGTATTATTTAGTATTGCTTTTATACGATTCTTCAATTCCTCTAAGGTATCACATTCCAAAAGCAGATTGGATACGATATGCAGTTGATCCTCGGTTAATGACTGTAGCCATGCTGTACAGTCTTCCTGAAATTTGGCTTCCATGAGCCTATGTAAGAGTTGTCTCTCTCCTTCAAGCTTACCTTCTGCTTTCCCTTTTATGATACCTTCTTTCATTCCCTCCTCAAAGCTGTCCTCCAAGCCGTAGCGATAACGTGCCTCTCCCATCTGAATCGCCATTGCGGTTGACCACAGCTCATCATCCTTCTGCATTTCCTCGTACTTGTCCATGAATACCTTCACCAGCCTTTCCTTTGATTCCAGTATATCATTTTTCGCATTGTTTTCAAACAGGAAGCACTGCTGTTCAAAGTCATCCATCTGCTGAATGGCCTTTTTCTTAGCGATTTCATTGATAACGGGCAGATGGACGTAGGTTCTTCTAATCAGTGGGTGTTTACTCTCATCTTCCCCCTGCTCATTGCGCATCTGATAGTGATTGATCAGATTTTTATTATTCCATGCGCATTTTTCAATGAAAATAATCTGATATACCGGCTTTAAATCCTTGTACTTTTCACTGCTATCCAGCTGGTTGTTCAATGCTCTGGCCCCATAAAATTCAAAGCGCATCATTTCCGCTACTCCTGCATAGGTAGTCTGCATTTCCAGGTTAAAAAAACGACCTTTCTCATCCTTCACATGAACATCCAGAATAATGCGTTTCTTCCCGATTGTTCCGGGATCCAGATTCGGATTCTGTACAGTGCTTTCCTTTACCTTAATTCCGGTAACACGTTCAATAATGGTGTTGCGGGCGTACACAGATCCTTCATCCTCACGTGATAGTGTGTACTTGAAGAATACATCATTGCAGTAATTTAATACAGTATTTGCTTTCGTATTTTCCATGACGAAAACCTCCTTCTGTAAGCTCATCATCACTTACATACTTCTATACGTTAAGAAGGTATGAAATTCCTAAAAAATCCACATATTCTTGATTTTTTTAATATATTCTCATAATAAGGGTTTTTTCATAGATACCAGGAGAGTTTGTTGTATCTCCGTTACAGCAGAGCCCTGTATACCGCCTGTATCGTTATGTGATGTAAGATTTCATAATCCGCACTTAATTCACTCAGAACTTCCAACAGTAAATTTTGCTGTTGCATCAATGAAGGAATGATATTTATATAGAAAAATACTTGGAATGCGCTTTCATGTGTGTTATACTATGGTTGTTGAGTGGTATAGACCACTGGAAAACGTGATGTTTAAAGGAGATAGGGCATATGGAAGATACAGTAAAGCTGAAATGGTATTTTCGACTGTTTTCAAAACTAGATAATGAAGCATGTAATGTGGACATGACAAATCGTGCAGTAGCATGGGGGATTGATTGGATAGCTGGCTCACTGATTACTGCATTTCCTACTGTCATATTTTATATGGCTTTAACTAAAACACAGGAGGTCAACCAAAATCTGCTTGCATTTGATCAGCCTTATGGCTGGGTGGCAGGTATACTCAGCCTGCTGTTCTGCATCGCATATTATGTGATTTATCCTTATCGTCATAACGGTCAGACATGTGGAAAGAAATTCATGGACATGAAAATCGTTAAGCGGGATGGAAGTGATATTGATTTGAAATCATTATGTAAACGGCAAATTTTAGGTTGTATAATTCTGGAAGGCTGTCTGATTCCCGGGGGCAGCTACGTTTGTCAGCTGTTATCATTGGCAGCGGGATATGATCTGACGCTGGTTCTTGGTGTAGCAAGTGGTGTCATCTGCTTGTTGTCTATCTATATCGCAATGAAAAAGAAATCCAGAAGAATGATTCATGACTACCTGGCAGATACAAAGGTAGTCGCGATTGAGAAATAATGAAAGTTATTTATAAGCAGACTTCCATGAGGTCTGTTTTTTTATTTGTCAAGGCAAGGAATAAATTCATATATGAAGCATCTTTGGCAAAGCGTATGAAGTTCATGGTGAAGTTATTTAAATAACAACGAAATTTGACCAGCTAGCCAGTATGAATGAAGAGATATAAAAAGCTGCATAATCCGTATAATATGCCGGCATTCCGGATTCTTTTAAAAAGAGAGATTAAGTTACCATACTGTTCCCGGAATTATGCACTTACTATATTAAAAGTGTAAATTGACACGCTAAGGTTAACTGGCTCCCATGAAAAATATGGAAGAAGCGATGCATGGCTATCATCAGCTTTCTTTGATATACTTTGTGCATGAGAGAATTGTATTTTCTGAGAAGTGTAGAGCTGTCATAGATTGGAATAGTGTTTAAAATCGGGCAAGAAGTGTGTAAAACATTATGTATTTGAATAATTCTAATTTCTGTATGGCAATTCTTTTGGAAATTTAATTTTTTAAGCATCTCAGAGAATAAAATAAAGGTGCATAAGACCTAGGACCTTATGAGGAGGAAACACAGTATATGTATAGTGGAACAAAGAAATTAATTCTGGACTATCTGATGGATGAAACTGCATATCTAAAAAGAAAAAACAGGCATCATTATTCTTCCGCATATATTGCAGATAAGTTTATGATCAGCCGGAGTCTGTCGAGTCATTACTTAAACGATTTGTACAAAGAAGGGGAATTGATTAAGGTAAATGAAAGACCGGTACTGTATTTGCATAAGGATATATTACGTAGCCGCATTCGCGGAAAATCACTGCGAAGTGAATATGATACCGTTGAAGATCTGGAAGAGCTGCTGCATATGGGTGTTTCAAAATTTACAAATGTGATAGGGAGTGATTACAGCTTAAGAAGTAGTATCGAAAATATTAAAAAGGCACTGCACTATCCACCACACGGACTTCCAATTGTACTTTGCGGAAAGCCGGGTTCTGGAAAACGGTTTCTGAGCAGACAGATATATGCATACTGTCAGGCAGAACGGCTGATCAGTGAAAATGCAGAATATACCTACATATCCTGTGATACCATCGAGGAGCCTGAGCTCTTTACATTGCTGTTTGGAAAGAATGATGAAAAGAGCAATGAAACAGGGATATTAAAGAATTCAAAGTATGAGTATATTGTATTTAACAGCTTTCGAAATGCAGGAAAAAACATTCAGAATGCACTGGCAGACTATATAGATGAGGGTGCGACACTGAATGGGCCGAAGGCAAAGCTGATCTTTCTTTGTAATCAGCAGCTTGAAATGACGTTTACACAACAGTTGCTGGGACGCCTTTTGACGATTGTAACGATACCATCACTGAAAGAGCGGACAATCTATGAAAAGGAATCACTGATTCTGCATTTCATACGGGAAGAATCAAAAAAGGTTCAAAAGGGCTTGAAGATTACAGATTACTTCATGGAGCTGATGATTGCACAGGATTTTGAAGACAGCATAGAACAACTGCAAAGTGCGATTGTGCGATCCTTCTTCCATGCTTATGAGAAAAAGGAAGAGCATATCTGTCTGGATGTATCCTGTATTCCAAGTGAATTAAAATACAGGGTGAGCGTTTATGATAAGGAGCATGCCTATCTTCTGGAGGAATATCAGCTGATATACCATGGAATCACAAAGGAGCTGTTTTATGATATCCTGCGGTATGCCGAGGAATATTATTATGATACGGCATCAAAATCCGGGAAGAGGCTGTATGCGGCGGTCGAAAAGTTTAATGATCATATTATTTTCCGCCTGCCAAAGTTCCAGAAGAGCTTGGAGCAGTATAAAGCAATCATCCAAAGTGTCACCGATATCTGTCACTCACGCTCAAATATTTCCTTCAGCAACAATATGCAGAATCTGATGGTATTTTCTTTATATTGCCAGTCGATTGAATATCAGATATTCTATGAATTTATGGAGCGGTATGAGGAAAGAATCAAAACACTGCTCACAATGCTGTATGATGTTGAATCAAAGGAATATCAGGTTTACAGCGAAGTGGAATTTTTGCTGCATAAGACATTTTCCATAGAAACCAATGCCTTCCTGAAGCTGCTTATGATTCTGAATTTAAAGTACGATCAAACAGCATTTGACAATGATTATGCAGTAGGCTTAATCATCTGTCATGGTTATTCAACTGCTTCCAGTATTGCGAATGCCGCAAATGCATTGCTGGCAGAGCAGGTCTATGTGGCATTTGATATGCCTCTGGATGTACAGGTGGATGAAATCGTAAAGAAAATTGATACCTATCTGAATGAAAAACAGTTTTTGGATAATGCGTTGATTCTGGTGGATATGGGATCTCTGGAGCTGATAGGCAATAAAATCAGAAATCGTTATGATATCAATATCGGTATCATAAACAATACGACGACCTCTATGGCTCTGCATATCGGATATGGTATCCTTCAGAAAAGAAATATTCAGGAAATCCTGCAGGAAGCGAGTAAACAAACGGTTTGTACGTATAACTTTATTCAAAAAAAGGCGAAGAAAAAAGCAATTATCTTTACAAGCGAAAGCGGAATGTCTACTGCTGAGAAGATAAAAGCTCTGTTCCAGGACAGTATTCCCAAAACGATACCGATCCAGCTGATATCATATGATTATTATCAGATTCTGAATGAACAGACGCAGGAGGAAATATCGGGTTCCTATGATATTCTGTTTGTCGCAGGAACAATGGATCCAAAGCTTGCGGGATCTGATTTCATCGATTTGGGAGATATTATCAATCTGCGTGCAATACGCCGTATCAATGATATATTCAGAAATTATATGGGAGATGATGAAATACAGCAGTTTAACGATGATCTACTAAAGAATTTTTCATTGATCAATGTCATTGAATCTTTAACCATTCTAAATCCAAGGGCCTTGCTGGATATCGTTGAAAAATCAATACATCTGCTTGAGCGTGAGCAGTCTTCGAAAATCGATCCGAAAATTCTGATAGGTCTGTACGTGCATATCTGCTGCTTTGTAGAGCGCATGGTAAAACGCATACCGGTGAAAACGTATCCCGATTTGCAGAAATTCGAGGTTGAACAAAAGGATTTCATACATCATATGAGAATAGCATTTCAGGAGCTTTCACAGCATTATGGAATAGAGATTCCCTGCAGTGAGATAGCATATATCTATGATTATATGCACATTCTGAATGGAAATGATAAAGAGGTTTATAGTGATGAATAGGAAAGGAGAATGAAATATGGCAATCGTTTTAACAAGAATCGATAATCGCCTACTGCATGGTGTGGTAGCGACGCAATGGGCACCGTCAACCGGCTGTACCCGCTTAATGGTCATTGACAATGAAGTGGCAGATGATCCGCAGAAAAAGGAAACCATGAAATTCGGGCGGCCCAGTGGCGTAAATTTGTCCATTATCAATGAGGAGACAGCTCTTACAAATTTTAAAAACCATAAATATGACACACAGAAGGTGTTTATTGTGACGAAGCATCCGGACATTCTGTTGAAAATCGCAGCTGTTGAGCCGTTGAAAAAAGTTAATATCGGGGGGACTGTGAGAATTGAAAACGGTGTTGAGCTGTCAAACCGTGCGATGGCAGATGAAAAGGATATCATCGCATATAAGGAATTGACGAAACTAGGCGCAAAAGTCGAGATACAGTATGTGCCGAGTGATAAGGCGACACCGTTTGAAGCTATTGTTAAATAGGAAAGGAGATTGATCTAGTCTTAGATCAAATATACATATGAATGCTATACAAATAATTTTAATTACATTGCTGGCCGCTTTGAAAAAGGTTGACCAGAAGGGGCCGCAGATTTTTATTTACAACACTGTATTCTGGGGGTTTTTAGCCGGTGCTATTATGGGGGATATCATGACAGGGATGGCAATTGGTGCCACCTTTCAGCTGATGTCGCTGGGAGTTGCGGCAATCGGTGGAACATCAGTTCCGGATTATCAGATTGGAGCCATCATTTCTATTGCGATAGCAGTCAGTACCGGACAGGGAATTGAGGCAGGAATCGCAGTTGGTCTTCCTGTAGCTATGCTTGCTGTACAGTTGGATGTACTTGGGAATATCGCACATGGTATCTTCGTGCGCAAGGCTCAGACATATGCGACGGAAAGGAAATGGAATTCCTTCAATATGATGTATATTATCTGTATCATCATAACCGCATTAACGACTGGATTACCTACCTTTCTTGCTGTAGCATTTGGTGATGTGCTTGTCACCACGATTATAGATGCCATGCCGGTCTGGTTCACCTCCGGTTTA
Organism: [Clostridium] innocuum; assembly: GCA_012317185.1. NCBI lineage: Bacteria > Bacillati > Bacillota > Clostridia > Eubacteriales > Clostridiaceae > Clostridium > [Clostridium] innocuum. The sequence continues at coordinate 208,036 of CP048838.1, forward strand.
TCACTTGCCGGTAAAATATTACCGGTTGTAGGATTTGCTGTTTTGCTGAAATATATGCCAGTTAAACAGAATATCGAATATCTGCTGATTGGGTTTGTATTTGCGGCATATTTAAATGTTCCTGTTTTGGGAGTGGCAATTGTTGGAGCTGCATTAGGTTTCAAGCTGTATAAGGATCAGAATCGATCTTTGGAAATGGCGGTATCTGCAGGAGGTGAACAGTATGATGACGAATAATGAAAAGAAAGCGATTTTATCAAACAAGGATTTAAATCAGGTAGGAATAAGATGGTTCATGTCCATTGAAACTTTCAATTACGAAACCCAGCTTGCCGGTTCCTATGCTTTTGCTGTAATGCCAGCACTTCGTAAAATTTATAAGGATGATAGCGAATTGACGGAAGCGATGGATAACCATTTTAAATATTTCAATTGTATGCCTTGGCTGACAAATTTGATTCTGGGGGCTACTCTAGCATTAGAGGATAATCAGGGTATACAGGCTAAGGATGCTGTTCAGGACCTTAAGGTATCTTTGATGGGACCGCTTTCCGGTATTGGTGACAGTATCTTCTTTATTCTGATACCAACAATTTTGGGTTCGATTACAGCATATATGGCACAGGATGGAAATCCTTTGGGCATGATTGTATGGTGTATATATGGTATCGTAATCGGTTTTATCAGGATTAAGTCTGTATCCTGGGGATATAAGGGCGGACTAAAGCTTGTGAATGAGCTTGGCAAAAAGTTGTCTGTTTTTACGAATTCAATATCAGCAATGGGATTAACTGTTGTCGGTGCTTTAATACCATCCCTTGTGAAAGTGACAACACCTCTTGTATTTAAAATGGGCGAGGTAACACAAGAGGTTCAAACAATTCTGGACACCATTATGCCTGCGATGATACCTGCAATATTCACATTCATCTCCTATAAGCTGTTGGGAAGAAATGTAAAAATATCATGGCTTATCCTGATTATCATCGTATTTTCCTGGATTTGTGCAGCTTTTGGAATTCTGGCTTGATTTATGCTTGTATCAACCACTGCAATTGATATAACACCGCATTGTCCCGTAAAGCTGTGCGGTTATATCAATGACATAAGACTTGCCCAGAGAACACAGACCGCTCATGCTCCAATTTATGCAATAGCACTGCGTCTTGTCCTTGAAAACAGTCAGCTACTGATTTTGACAATGGATATCCTTAGTATTATGAAAAACAGAGCTGAGCAAATAAAGGATAGTATAACACAGGCATATTCCATAAAAAAAGAAGAAATATTCATCCATGCAATTCATACACATGCCGGACCAAGTGGATTCAGTGCAGATGCTATGGGGAAAGAATATGAGGATAATGTTACATATAGAGAGGATGTGATATCCAGAATATGTACAGGATTAAAACCTGTTTTTGCAAAAGCTGAAGAAGCTCGTGCATTTATGGGGAAAACAGAAATTCATGGCTTTTATGATAATCGAAATGACAGGAACAGGTATTATGATGCAGATGCATACAGGCTTCAGTTTCGAAGCGATGATCAGCTGATTGCTGAGCTTGTGAATCTTAATGTTCATTCTACTGTACTTGGTCCTACTAATATGGAGATATCCTATGATCTTATCGGTACGATACGTGAGGAATTGCATAAAAGAGAGAATATATATCCTTTACTCTGTATCGGTACCTCGGCAGATATCAGCAATCGCCATTACCGCGAGGGTGATGATTTTAAAGAGCTTAATCGTACTGCGAAAGGAATCACCAATCAATTGCTGGAAATACAAAATTTTACTGAGATTGATATGCACACACTTAAGCTGGATACCTTTTCCTATACCGTTTCCTACGACAATACATTGCTGTTTTCCGGTTATCAGAAGGAACTGGAAGAAATACAAAAAAATCTGGAGGCGGAAACGGATAAAACAAAAAGAAAGCTGCTTCTTTCATCCAAAGACAAATTCGAAAGCAAGCTGCTTATTCATAAGGTACATAAGGAACTGAAGCTGTCACTGTTGCGCTTTCCAGAACTCTTGTTGGTAACCTTTCCAGGAGAACTAACATCCGTGTTTGGTAAATATATAAAAGAACAAACAAAAACTCCCTTTACCTGTATAATGACCTGTACCAATGATCATCATGGTTATTTTATTGAGCAGGATCAATATGGAAGGTGTTATGAAGCAACTGCTACTTTAATTCCAAAGGGAGAGACAGAAAAAATGATAAAAAAACTGGGGGAACTATTATGAGACGACTTGTTATCGCATCACATGAACGTATGGCGGAAGGTGTAAAAAATACATTGGATTTCATAACAAATAGCAGTTTCTCCGTATATGCTGTAAATGCATATACTACACAGATACCGTTGGAGAACCAGCTACAATCTGTTTTTGAAGAATTTGAAACAGAGGATGAAATTGTAATTCTCACAGATATGTTAACCGGGAGTGTAAATCAGGCATGTATTCCCTATCGTAATGATCATGTATTCCTTATGACAGGTTTCAACATACCGGCAGCTCTTGAAATACTATTGTATCCGCAGGATAAAAAACTGAGTGAGAAAGAACTCCTGCGTATTGTGGAAACAGCAAGAGCACAGCTGCAGTTGGTTGTGAGTACAGAGGAACTGGAAGACGAATAAACATGGAGCTTTCTATCCTAATTATGAAGCAGCTGCTTGTTATGTTTTCACTGTCAGGTATTGGATTCTTGCTGGCAAAGTTGAAGCTTATTAGCAATGAGGGCTGTAAAGAGCTCGTAAATCTTCTGTTGTATGCGGTCATACCACTGACTGTACTTAACTCCTTTCTGGTCGAAAAGACACCGGAAAAAACACAGCTTCTTTTATATTCACTGTTGCTGAGTCTTGCAGTTTTCGCTGTTTCTATGCTGTTATCCTACATTATATATGGGAAAAGAAAAAGAGTTGAAAATTTCTCAGCAGCATTCAGTAATGCGGGCTTCATTGGTATTCCACTGGTACAAGCAACTGTTGGACCACACGCAGTATTTTATATTGCAGGCTTTGTAGCCTTTCTGAATATATTCCAATGGATTTATGGTGCTTATGTTATGGGAGCGGAACGAAGGATGATTTCTTTTCAGGTAATTGCTAAAAATGCTGTTCTGTTATCCTTTATAACAGGCTTTACTCTATATTTATGCGACTTGGGTAATATCCTTTTTATAAAGGATATAGCAAATACCGTAGCAAATATGAATTCACCGCTGGCGATGATCATAATCGGTGTTTATATGTCGCAGATTTCTTTTATGAGAATGTTACAAAGAGAAAGCAGTTATATCTGCAGCCTGTGTCGCCTTTTCGTGATTCCATTGGCCTCTCTTGGCTTACTTGCTGTGATTCCCTTAGATTGTTATGAGGTGAAAGTAGCGATATGTATTGTACTTTCTGCACCTGTGGGTGCTAATGTAGCTATGTTTGCTCAGAAATTTCATCAGGATTATACATATGCAGTAGAAATAGTAATATTATCAACACTGATGTCTGTTGTAACACTTCCATTGATTGTTTATGCCGCACAGATTGTTTTATAAATATACATTTTGCATAAAAAATCCCAGACAGGGATTTTTTTAGGTTCTTTCTTACTTAAGGGTGTTTGCAAAAGGGAGATTTCAACTTCTATTGTTAACCACAATAGTATGGAAGTCTCCCTATGTTAAGTTTACCCACAATCGAGAAAGAACCTTTTTTTATCTATTACTTATCTATTTATCTCTTATCCTCGTTCATTGCATAATCTGAACATTGTATGTTTATCAGAGGTTCGTATAATTGAACGGCTGTTGACTTTGACTTTACGTTACTTCTGTATACAGTAAGCGCGTATTGCTTCCGGATTCCTTTTTCAATTTTAAAGGTGATAGATGCATATCAAATACGTGCAAGGATATATTCATCATAATGAAAAGCAGTCTTAGGATTGCCGAAATTCATATAAACAATAAAATTTTTTAATATTATAGACGGATATAGAACAATAATTATTAAAATTGAAAAATTTGATTACAAAATTATTGACTATAATAATTTATGGCGTTATGATATAGTTGTAAAAGGAGGCTACAAACATGAAAATTGTCGTATGTAAGGATTATGATGATGTCAGTAGAGTTATGGCAGAAAAGGTGGTCGAACAAATTCGTAAAAAACCTAATTTGGTATTCTGTCTGCCTGCGGGGAACTCTCCTATCGGGATGTACAAATATCTTGTTCAGATGTACAAAGAGGGAAAGGCTGATTTCTCACAGCTGAGAACATTTGATATGGACGAATATGCAGGGCTGACTCCGGACGATTCACACAGCTTCATTTATTTTATGCATCAGCACTTTCTGGATCATGTCAATATCAATATGGATAATGTACGTTATCCGAAAGCAGATGCAGCAGATCTGGATGCGGAGTGTAAACAGTATGCGCAGGAAATCATTGATGCGGGCGGTCTGGATATCGCAATCACCAGCATTGGTGATGATGGGCATATTGCATTCAATGAACCGGGAGAGTATTTACTGCCACGCACACATGTCGTTAAAATGGATGAGGCAACCAGACAGCAGAATGCAAAAGCATTTGCTGACTGTGCAGGAGGTGTTCCGGAATATGCGATTACAACCGGTATGGAAGAACATATGAAAGCCAAAAAATATTATGTCGTTTGTTCTGGCACCCACAAAGGAAAGCTATTGCATAAGCTGTTCGAAAATGAAAGGCTGGATCCTAAATTTCCTGTTTCCTGGCTACGTATGCACCCGGATGTTGAATTTATCATAGATGAGGCAACTGCTGCAGAAATTCAGGAGGATGCACTGGAATATTACAGAGAGAAATAAACATAACGGCTCATTTGATTCTCACATCAAATGGGCATTTTATGAAGTCTTTGATACTATACAGCATAGAAAACAAATCAGAATATTTCAAAGGGAAAGGAAAGATATGAAGCTGCAAATTGCAACTGATATTGCAAATACCGAGACAGTATTCAGCATAGCGGATGCAGTCCATGATGTTATTGACATACTTGAGGTTGGAACACCGGTAATCACGAAGGAAGGACTAGTACCTGTATACCATGTAAAACTAAGATATCCGAATCTGTGTGTGTTTGCCGATACAAATATCATTGATGGCGAAGCTATGGAATGTGAGGATGCCTGTAAAGCTCATGCGGATATCGTAATGTAAGGGCAATGGCAGATACTGCAACAATGAAAGAGGTTGTTGATACAGAGAACCACTACAAGTCGTTAATTTTATTTGGATGACAGACGGTTTACAGATGCTATACATAGGGAATAAATTCTGGCTTATGTGCTTGTATGATTTTTTTAATGATAATATTCCATTTCCATATGAAAAAGCGGTCTCTTGATAGAGACCGTTTTCGTGCAATATTGTAGCTGCATTATATTGGTTATGAATTGGTTTCCTATAGAAATTCAGGTAAAAGATGATCATGTAAAATATAATATTTCTTGGGAGAATCAGAATCATCGCTCAATAGGAGGTATCCTGCTTTATTATCCCATAAGAAAGTTTTATCCTATATTTCTAAAAGCGACATTATTTAAACCATCTAAGTATGCTGACACAGGATGGGAAAACAAAGATTTTTAAATATTACCAGCATCCTTACAAATTCCGGGATTTCCTTTTATCCTCATACATAGCTTGATCTGCCATGACCAACAGCTTCTGAATTCCCTTATTCCGGGATGTATTGCTGGAAAATCCCTTTGCTATTGATAAAGGAAGCTCAGCCGTTTGATTATATTCTTTCAGTCTTTGATCCAGCAGGCTGAACACTGCCTGTGCGGACATATAATTTTTCTCGCTGAGAACTACAAATTCATCCCCACCTACCCGATATATTTGTCCGATATCTGTAAACACGGTATGCAGGAGGTCGGCAGCACTTCGAATAATGGTATCTCCGGCATGATGTCCGTAGGTATCATTGGTATGCTTTAGATTATTGATATCAAACATAAAGACCGTCAGAGGAGCATCTGGTTTTAGCTTTGCCATTTCCTGACAGCGCTGTTCGTATGCAGAGCGATTCCGTGCTTTTGTCATGGTATCCGTATAGGCAAGCTGGCGGTAAAACTGAATCTGTTCCTGCTCCTGAGACAGCAGATAAACCTTATGAAAGGAAAAGCAGCTCAGCATGACGATAAACAATAATAATCCGACAATGAAGAATATATTATAGTCATCCATTGGATGCAGGTAAAAGGCAGTTAGTGCCACTGTGGAGAATAGGGCAAGGATAAAGAAGGCAAGCAGTATATTGCGGGAATAATCCGTCTTATACAGGCGAACCTCACGAATCAATGCAAACAGCAAGGCGGCAATACTAACCATCATCAACAGATGGGTAAATGGCAGCATCTGTACAAAATCCAGGATGCCTGCCTGATAAAGAATACACTGGACAATGGTATTTCCCAACAGTAAAAGCTGAAGCAGGGTCAGGGAACGGCACCGCAGCTTTAATGCGTCATTTATAAAGACCAGAAGCGGGATTGGCATAAGCATAAAGCTGCAGAAGGATAATAAAACGATACGCAGACTGCCGCTCACATACAGCTGTAATATAGGAGAATCTGTAAGCAGCCACAGTGCTGTGAGGAAAATGAAGCTCATAAGCGCATATAGCGATGTTTTAGACAACCAGAAGCTGCGGTTCTTCAGCCATATAATCAAAAAAACAAGAATGATGTCAAGCAGTAGCAGCAGGATTACTGTGATAATGATTCCGGCATTCTCCTGTAAAATATAAAAAGCAAAAGAGGATGCGGAAACCAGCATTGGATATTCTATATCAGAGGAAACATTTGAGTAATTGTTTTTGAATTTCAGAAGCAGCTCTTTGCCACTGTCTTCTGATGTAACCGGCATACGCACATATACATTACCTAATAATTTAGTATCATCGCGATGATAGCCGTAATCCAGGCGGACTTCGTTATCGATACAAATCTGTACACCGCGGTAGTTGTTTCTGATCACAAGCATAGTATCCTTCGCTATCTGTGGCAGTGTCCTTTTTCTACTGAAGGTTTTATCACGTATATCTGTCTTTGCCTCAGCTTGAGCGGCTCCATCCTTCCAGCCGTTCTTTAATACCTCAATATCATTGGATTTCGGTGGTATAACAGCTGCCGGCGGTGTCTTTTGCGGAAAAATAACAGATACCACAAGACATAAGCCAATAATCCACAGGCATATGTAAAGAAGCAGCATTTTCTTTCTTGTCATCCTTCCACATCCTTTCTATCCTGATAATTTTAACATACTTTTCATGCACATTATATTTTTTGTTAAATTATCACATAAAAAACTGTTTCACATTGACACTGATTGTTAACTGTGGTAAACTTTTATCCGATAAGTTATCTTAAACTAACAAGGAGGTACTATGATTGACAAACGACTTTTAAAAGAGATGCCGGAAACAAAGCCATATATCATGAAGCAGGTAGCGATGCAGTGGTTCTCTCTGCTATGCAATATTGTCTTTGTGGCACTGCTGGCAAATGTACTTTCACACATATTTAATAAAACCGTCAATGAACAGCTTCTGCTTCTGACAACGTGCGGAGTCATTTTGTGCATCGCACTAAGAGCAGTCTGTGTCCGAAAAGCGAGCTTATATTCCCATGAAGCTTCCTGTCATGTGCGTGAGCAGCTTCGCATGCGACTGTTCAAAAAGCTGCTGGAAATGAAAAGCAGCTATACCGAAAGCGCACCGACAAGCGAGCTGGTGCAGTTGAGCGTAGAAGGCATTGACCAGCTGGAGATTTACTTCGGCCGATATCTTCCCCAGTTTTTCTACAGTATGCTTGCCCCGGTTACACTATTCCTGATTCTTGTATGGATGGATGTAAAAAGTGCACTTGTACTCTTACTCTGTGTACCACTCATTCCAATGTCTATTATCGCAGTACAGAAATTCGCAAAGAAGCTGCTATCCAAATACTGGAGCAGCTATACGACGCTGGGAGACAGCTTTCTGGAAAATCTGCAGGGTCTTACCACGCTGAAAATATATCAGGCGGATGAATGGAAGCAGCAGGAGATGAATAAGGAAGCGGAAAATTTCCGTAAAATTACGATGAAGGTACTGACTATGCAGTTAAATTCTGTCAGTGTCATGGATCTGATTGCATATGGCGGTGCTGCTCTGGGCAGCATTGTCGCAATTCTTGGTTTTCAAAACGGCAGTCTGTCATTATTTCAGGTGATTTGTATTGTATTGCTATCCTCAGAGTTCTTTATACCGCTGCGTCTGCTGGGCTCCTTCTTTCACATTGCAATGAATGGAATAGCGGCCAGTGATAAAATATTCCGTATTCTGGACAAACCGCAGAAGCAGGCAGAACAAAAGCAATGGAAAGCAGAGACAGTGGATATTCAGCTGCGTGATTTGAGCTTTTCCTATGATGAACAGCGCACTATCCTGAAGCATGTCTATATGCAGCTTAAGCCTGGTCAGTTTACTGCTATCGTTGGAGAAAGCGGTTCAGGTAAGAGTACGATCGCCAAGCTGATAGCGGGCATTGTCAAGGATTACCACGGGCAGCTGCTGATTGCGGATACACAGCGAAGAGACATTGATGATGATGCCTTTTATCAATCCTTTCTGTATGTCAGTCATCAGCCGTTTATCTTCAAGGGCAGTGTTCGTGAAAATCTGGCAATTGCAAAGGACTCTCTAAGTGAGGAAGCAATGCTGGAGGCACTACGTAAGGTGGCATTGCTTGATTTCGTCATGGAACAGGGCGGATTGGATATGGAACTGCAGGAACAGGGTAATAATTTATCGGGCGGACAGAAACAGCGTTTATCCATTGCAAGGGCATTGCTGGCACAGCGGGATGTTTATATCTTTGATGAGGCCGCAAGCAATATCGATGCAGAGAGTGAGGACGCTATTGTTTCCGTTATTTATAAGCTGGCAGAAACAAAAATGGTAATCATGATTACGCATCGGTTAAAAAGCATAAAAGGCTGTGATCAGATCTATGTGATTGACCAAGGTACCTGTCAGGAACACGGAAGACATGAGGAACTGCTGCGTTTGCGGGGAACCTATGCAAGGATGTATGAAAAACAGCAGGAGCTGGAAGCTATGGAAGGAGCTGAACAGTATGCATAAAACAGGAAATATTCGATTGATGGCACGTATGAGTCTGCTTGTAAAACCGCTTGCCCCCCATATGCTGCTGGCTGTGTTTCTTGGTGTAGCCGGTTTTCTGTGTGCGATTTACATTCCGTATTTCAGTGCACTTCTCATCAGCCATATTGCCATACAGGCAGCGGATTTCCCAATTGGCGTGTTCTTTGTCATTATGCTGGTGCTGGCATTTCTTCGCGGTATTTTACATTATGGGGAACAGGCCTGCAACCACTATATTGCATTTAAGCTGCTTGCCATTCTGCGGGATAGGGTATTCACCGTTCTGCGTCGCCTTGCTCCGGCGCGGCTGGAGGGGCAGGACAAGGGAAATCTGATTTATCTGATCACCAGTGATATTGAAGCACTGGAGGTGTTTTATGCACATACGATTTCTCCTGTGCTGATTGCAGTTGTCACATCCGGCATACTGCTGATACAGTTTGCGAAAATGCACATCCTGTTCTTTATGATAGCATTGCTCGGATATCTGTTCTGTGGCGTCCTGCTGCCTCTTATCATAACAAAGCTGGGAACGCAGGAGGGCTGTCAATCCCGGGAGGGGTTTGGAAGATTGAGCAGCTATGTACTGGAATCTCTGCGCGGAATGCAGGATGTGCTGCAATATCGTATCGGAAGTCAACGTATGGAGGAAATGCAGAGAAAAAGTGAAGAGCTGCACGATACAGCAAAGCGTCTGAAGCTGCACGAAGGGACCTCTTCGATACTCGGAAATGCAGTTGTTACGTTATTTACCCTTCTTATGCTGCTGGGCGGCTGTCTGCTGTATCTGCAGGGGACGGTAAGCTTTACAACGGTGTTGATGAGTACCGTGCTGATGGTATCAAGCTTTGGGCCGGTTCTGGCGCTTGCCAGTCTTTCCAATAATCTACTCATTACCATGGCAAGTGCGAGACGTGTGTTGCAGCTGCTGGATGAAAAAGAAGAGGTTGAAGAAATCAGCGGAAAAAAACAGGCAGTCAGCGGGGATATTAAAGTGGAGAATCTGAGCTTTTCCTATGAAGAGGAAGAGGTGCTGCGCAATGTGCAGGCAACCTTCAAAAAGGGAAAGATTACCGGAATTCACGGAAAAAGCGGTTCCGGGAAATCAACACTGCTGAAGCTGATCATGCGATTCTGGAATGTATCACAGGGCAGTATTTCTGTGCACGGCGTTGATTTAAAGGATATCAATACCTCGGATCTGCGTAATATGCAGAGCCTGGTAACACAGGAAACGGTTCTGTTTCATGATACTATTTTCAATAATATTCGAATTGCAAAGCTGGATGCCTCTGTCGATGAGATTGAAGAAGCCTGCCGCAAAGCGGGAATTCATGAGTTTATCATGTCACTGCCAAAGGATTATGCGACACCGGTAGCAGAGCTTGGTGATTCTCTTTCCGGAGGAGAGCGTCAAAGGATTGGCTTGGCCAGAGCATTTCTACATGATTGTGACTGTATCCTTTTGGATGAACCAACCAGTAATCTGGATGCGTTGAACGAAGCAGTTATTCTGAAAAGCATTCAGGCACAGAAGGATAAAACGATTCTTCTGGTATCGCACAGACCAACTACCATGCGCATTGCGGATACGGTGCTTTCTGTGGAATCCGGGAGAGTCAGCTGATGGAAGCCGCAGCCAAGCGCGAAAAGGAAAAGCAGGTCATACAGGAAATGATATCCCTGTACTGCCGGAAACAGCATCATGGACAAAGCCTCTGTAAGGAATGTCAAACGCTTTGCAGGTATGCACATCAGCGCATAGACTGCTGTCCGTTTATGGAAAGCAAGACCTTCTGCAGCAACTGCAGCGTGCATTGCTATCAAAAGGAACGGCGTGAACAAATCCGCAGGGTGATGCGCTTCAGCGGACCAAGGATGCTTCTGCACAGACCGCTCATGGTCATTCAGCATATGTGGCTGTCACGAAAGGAGAGACATACATGAAACCTGTTTATTTTATCATCGGTATCGTATCTATGCTGCTGGGAGCCGTCGGTGTTGTGCTTCCTGTTCTGCCTACGACACCGTTTCTGCTTCTTTCCGCCTGGTGCTTTGCGAAAAGCTCCCGGCGCTTTCACTGCTGGTTTATCTCAACAGCACTTTATAAAAATCATCTGGATTCCTTTGTACAGCACCGCTCCATGACATGGAGAACCAAGTTTTCCCTACTGGCATTTGCCAGTACTATGCTGTTATTTGCCATGTATTTTATGAGTAACCTGTGGCTGCGTCTGTTTTTGCTTGCACTCATGCTCTTTAAGTATTACTATTTCCTCTTTCGCATTAAAACGATACGGGAATAAGATTTCATTAAAGCATTGTATGTATCAGATAAAAAGGTATGCACGCGCATACCTTTTGTTAGTTGGTAACGTAAAGGGTCAACGGCCCTTATGCTTTGCCTTTTTCTTCATCTGCCGCAGACGAAACGCTTCCTTCTGTCCTTCTCTGTTCTCCTTTCGTCTTTCAGCTTTCAGCTCTGCGCGTTCCTCCTGCTGCTGTTTTACTGCAAGCTGTGATTTTGTAAGGGAAAGCCCTGTATCCTGTGCCTTGCGGGCTTCACGCTGCATGCGTTTGGGATTTCGATGGCTTGCCTTTGAGCGCACGGTTTCCACAGGAGCCTGAAAACTGATGGAATACCAGCAGCCTTTCAGCCATTCATATACCACCTGTTCACTGGGTTCACTTCCAAATACGATTCGCTTCAAATACAGCAGCTGCTGTTCACGGTATTCGAACAAGCCAATCCAGAAAGGGTCTTCAAAGAAGACAGTAAAGCTTAGCGAAGTCTGATTCATAATGCTTCCTCCTTATATACTTCATAAGGAAACGGACAACCAAGGAGGCAGGTTACTGACAATTCTCATTGCGTCTGGACTACCAACCAGACTGTGTTTTTATTCCGTTATTATACTATCAGGAGTGAACGCAATCGTCAACAGATTATCCGTGCTGTATAGTTTTAAAGTAGTATAGTTCAAGAATCTTTTCCTGCAGGCCTTCTAAGAAATCACCATATATAGGCAGGTTCTTCATTTACCAGGATGGCACGTACCAGCTCCTGAGCAGTAAACTGCTTCAACCCCCTGTGTACCTCATCCTGAACAGGCGGATATGGATCTATGATGTAGTAGGACGTAATCTGATCCTTATTTTTTTCATAACCGATCACTATCACCATATGGTTTGCATGTGCAAGTGCAGGATATAAAGCATTTAAATCAACTGCGGCAAAAACTGGATATCCGTCATCTATATTTTGTATACAGCGGCGTGAAAATGTTTCTGAAGCATCCTGCGTGTGGTCATCTGGCGACAGTGTCTGTACATGATAGCCTGGCTCATCAGCTGAGGGTATGCTAGTGCCGGGAAACAGGTAGCTGTTTAAGACTCTTGCCATATCCACATATTCCGTTCCGGTTACAGGATCTGTATGAAGCTGCTGTGCCAGGTGCTGCTGGGTGCTTTCTATAGCGTGATAGCGAAGTGCCATCTGTAAACAAGCCGGTACACAGTAATATGAAGTTTCCTGCATACTCTGAACAATAGGAAGCTTATTCTGTATATGTTCATCATCCGTTTCGCTCTGTTCACGTTTCTCAGGCATGTTCTCCGTATCACTTTCCATAAGAGAACCTTCCTTTTGTCTGTCAGCAGCTGCAAAAGCGTCATTCCTGTCAAAATGCTGTGCAGATAGGCCGGTGGAAATCGTTCCGTAAACCGGTATCTGCGTGCACGCTGTGCGCATAATGTATGCAAATAGAAAAACAATGATACTAGTTAACAGAATAAGGATACTGCTGTAGGTTCGTTTCATACAGATACGTTCTCCTTTCATTATCTATACGAGGCAGAGATAGTATATATTTCATTTCACTGCAATAAAAAATCAGAACCTAAAAAAATCAAGAATATGTGGATTTTTTAGGAATTTCATACCTTCTTAACGTATAGAAGTATGTAAGTGATGATGAGCTTACAGAAGGAGGTTTTCGTCATGGAAAATACGAAAGCAAATACTGTATTGGATTACTGCAATGATGTATTCTTCAAGTACGCCCTTTCCCGTGAGGATGAAGGCTCTGTGTACGCCCGCAACACCATTATTGAACGTGTTACCGGAATCAGGGTAAAGGAAAGCACCGTCCTCAATCCGAATCTGGATCCGGGCATCATCGGAAAGAAGCGCATCATTCTGGATGTCCATGTGAAGGATGAGAAAGGTCGTTTTTTTAACCTGGAAATGCAGACGACCTATGCAGGAGTAGCGGAAATGATGCGCTTTGAATTTTATGGAGCCAGAGCATTGAACAATCAACTGGATAGCAGTGAAAAGTACAGGGATTTAAAGCCGGTATATCAGATTATTTTCATTGAAAAATGCGCATGGAATAATAAAAATCTGATCAACAACTATCAGATGCGCAATGAGCAGGGGGAAGATGAGAGTAAACATCCACTGATTAGAAGAACCTACGTCCATCTGCCTGTTATCAATGAAATCGCTAAGAAAAAGGCCATCCAGAAAATGGATGACTTTGAACAGCTGTGCTTCTTGTTTGAAAACAATGCGAAAAATGATATACTGGAATCAAAGGAAAGGCTGGTGAAGGTATTCGTGAACAAGTACGAGGAAATGCAGAAGGATGACGAGCTGTGGTCAACCGCAATGGCGATTCAGATGGGGGAGGCACGTTATCGCTACGGCTTGGAGGACAGCTTTGAGGAGGGGATGAAGGAAGGTATCATAAGAGGTAAAGCAGAAGGTAAGGCGGAAGGTATGATTGAAGGCAAGCTTGAAGGAGAGAGACAACTCTTACATAGGCTCATGGAAGCCAAATTTCAGGAAGACTGTACAGCATGGCTACAGTCATTAACCGAGGACCAACTGCATATCGTATCCAATTTACTTTTGGAATGTGATACCTTAGAGTCAGTCAAAAAACAATTAAATAGACGCAACACCATATAAGAATACTTCATCAACAGCACCTTTATACCTATGTCTGTACAAAGTAATGGTTATTTATGTGTCTAACCGAAAGAAGTCATGAACAGCATATTTATAATAAAGGAATCAACAGATGCAATACGAAAATTTTTACAAATCCATACATACCTTGCAGCCTATTTATTTAACGGCTGCGATAAAAAAGCTCTCAGCGTAATTACAATGATTTGCTGAGGGCTTTTCATGTCTGCTATATCACTGCTTCAAATTGCGGCTTGATTTTTCGTTTCATAATGAAAAAGGAAATCACCAGCAGAAGATAGGTAATATCAAAATTAGCATATGCGGCAGGTGTCACGATTTTTATAAATACACATGCGACAATTGCAATGATATCCATACGCATATAGAAGCTGCCGAACTGGTAGCGTTTCACGATTCTTTTGCGTATCAGGAAATTTTTCATTGCAATTCCACCAGCGATACAGGCAACGATGACATCTACCAGATAATTCACAATAAATTTCTGGTCCATCAGATTTTTAAAGAAGAACAGCACGATACAGAGTGAGAATACATACCAGATACTGCTGATTTGCATTTTCTCATAATCCTGATTGCGTATTTTTCGTTTCATATCCTTATATACATTGCCACGGGATAGCTTTGTCGTATATTCTTTCAGATCCCTGGGAATTACCAGCGTTGCTTTCTTTCTGTTTTTCATGCCCTCGAGACATTGTTCAAGGGCGGTATTAACAATGATATTGATATCCGCATCGGATGTATTGCTGTGCAGTACATAGTCATAGAAACGCATAAATTCTTTATGATAATCCTCATCCAGCTTTTTCATCAGGTAGAGATTGTCAATATGAATTTTTTTCTGACTGCTTTGATTTTTCATGGAGACCTATGCGACCTCAATCGTTTCGCTGTCGGTAATATGAAGATTGGTGTTATAGAAGGTTGTCAATGCACGAATCATATACTCACTGTCTTTGATACCTGCGGTTTCATAGGAGGAATGCATGGCAAGCTGAGCCAGTCCGATATCCACAGTATGCATGGATACCTTCTGGCTGGAGAGATTTCCAAGTGTGCTGCCTCCTGCTGCATCACTTCTGTTAGCAAAATGCTGAACAGGAACCTCTGCTTTTTCACAGATTCCCGCAAAGACTGCCGAGCTGACTGCATCGGTTGTATATTTCTGATTCGCACTGAATTTCACAACGATTCCCTTATTCATATAGGTGCAGTTTGTATCATCTGTCTTTTCCGGATGATTCGGGTGTACTGCATGTGCATTGTCACAGGATACCATGAAGCTTTTCGCAACAGCACGGTAGTAATCCTCTTTTGTGTAACCAAGGTTGTCGTTGATTCTCTGCAGAACATCATACAGGAAGGTTGAGCATGCACCCTGCTTGGTTCCGGAACCGACCTCTTCATTGTCAAAGCAGGCAAACACATTGACTGCTTGTTCATTTGTCCCGTGCAGTAAAGCTTTCAGGGATGTGAATGCACATTGCAGATCGTCCAGCTTCGGTGATGAGATGAATTCCTCCTTCACTCCCCAAATGCTTGGGGTCATGCGGTTCACCAGATACAGGTCTGTCCCGAAGATGTCCTCTTTTGCACAGCCCAGTTCATCGGCAAGCAGCTGGGCATAATCACCCTCATTGCATTCTCCGGCTGAGAACAGCGGCAGCATATCTATCTGATTGTTATATTTCATACCGTTATTTACATCACGGTTCATATGAATGGCAACATTGGGAATCAGAAGCAGATCACGGTCAAAGCTTACCAGCCTGCTTGTAAAGGTGTTTCCTTCTTTCACAAGAACACGTCCTGCTAAAGACAGCGGGCGATCCATCCATGTTGCGCACAGCATACCGCCATAGCCTTCCGTATTCAGCTGCAGATAGCCGCCCTTTCCCTTCAGCACTGCTTCTTCCTTAACCTTAAAGGTTGGTGAATCTGAATGGGATGAAGTAACCTGAAAGTGGTAATCCTCCAGACTGCTTCCAATGTGGAAGGCGATCAGACTGGAGCCGTTTCTTGTAGTGAAGTATTTTCCGCCCTTTTCCAGCGTCCAGGCTTCACATTCCCGTAATTCCGTATAGCCGTCTTCTAGCAGCATATCTTTCATAGTGTTCACTGCATGAAAACAGCTTGGACTTTTCTGAATGAAGCTTAGTAATTCGTTCGCAATATCTTTATACATAATTGATTTATCCTCCTGTAATCTACACGTACAGTATAGCATGGTATGCTTACGGGGTAAACATGCCCAATGATATACCAGATCAGCGGAAGGGGGATTTCCTGCAAGGAAATCATACCCTGTGCACAGCATTTTCTATAAATATTTTTTGGAGTCTATGCTAACCTCTCAGACGATTTACCACATTCCTCCTGCATGAAGGGTGAGCAGTAAGGGGAAAAGGTATAATGCATAGGATGAGCCAATAGTAAGAAAGACAAGACCGGCTGATCTTGTCTTAAGGTTTATGCCTTTTCGTTCCTTTTGATAACCGGCAGGATCACACCAAGCGCTGTCAGTACGACTGGTGTGATGACATTCAGTGCTGTGGTGAACATGTCTCCCGGTGTATACATACCCATGATACAGCATGCAGCAGTCAGAATAAAGCACCAGATACCAAAGGTCATAGCGACTCCCTGATTCTTAACAAACCGGTATTCCGGCTGAAATTTGTTTCGTGCCGAACGCAGTGCGATATAGGCGGCAAATACCCATAGATACCGCATAGGCATAGTGACAGAATTCAGCTTGTTCAGCTGTGCAAGCACGCTGGCAGCACCAGGCACGAAGGACTGAATCAGAATAATGCTTCCGGACAAAATGACAACCATCCAGATTCCGTTGATATAAGCACCATATTTGTTTTTCTTAAGCAGTCCGGATGGAATAAACTCTCTGGCTTCCTCGTTGTCCAGCAGCATACGCAGCGGAGCATCAATACTTAATACCAGAGTTGAGAACTGACCGATCATGTTGCACAATGCATAAATAATCAGCAGTGCATCTCCCATGTGATAGTAGCCGCCCAGCTTCTGGAATGCCCAGTAGGAGCCGTTGGATACATAGGAATTAAAGGATTCCTGTGTTCCGTTAATTACGGCAGGATCAAACATCATACCCATTGCAATCGTACCCAGAATGGCACATACAACAACCATGATTGCCAGTGTAATCATACCCTTCGGGAAGCCCTTGCTTGGATTTTCCACCTTATTAACATAAGGGGAGATCTTTTCACAGCCACCCACGGCAAACACCAGAATGGACAGCGATGTAAAATACTGCAGATTAAACTGCGGGAAGATATTGTCCCAGCTGAAATCCGGAGTGACAAAGCCGCCGTTTGGATTGATGAGCGGTGCGGCAAACATCATAAGAATGTACAGTATGGACATGATGAACATACTGCTTCCGGCAATCGTCGCCAGCTTCTTCAGCGGATTTAAACCGCGGCTTGCGACCCAGCAGAAGAACAGGAAGACTGCCAGCGTACCCAGCTGTACATAAACGGTTGGAAATGTGTCATACGTTTCCGCATTGCGAAACACAGCCCAGCTAAGTGCTTTTAGTCCACCGCTGCCTTTACTTGCGATGTATGTAATGTGACATGCCCAGTAGGTCCACCCGGCATAGTAGGCGAATTTCGGACCAATTGTTTCATTGATCCATGAGCTGACTCCACCACCGGAGTCTTTGAATGCGGATCCCAGTTCTCCGACCATGAGCGCATACGGCACAAAGTACAGAGCAAACATCAGAATCCAGCTGAATATAACCTGAATACCATTGAAGTATACGAAGCCGTTTAATACATTTCCAAAACCCCAAACGGTAGAAAATGCCATAAACGCAAGGTTATACCAGACTATTTTCTTTGAACTTTCCATTTTTACCCTCCTTAGAATATAAATGTCGAGCCTAGCTATCATACCATAGGTAGTTCATAAACTCCATGATTTTTCAACATTTTGTTCGCAAAATATACTACAATTTCCAGATTTTGTTTATGATTCTCCATTAACTTTCCATCATTTTCTATCCACTGTATGTTTTGTGGAAATTCTGTGCTACAATGCTGATAAACAGAAAGGAAATGATGAACATGGAAACCAGACGGTTTGATAAAAAAGATGTAAAGGAAGTCGCAGAGCTGTTGAAAAACGGGAAGGTTGTGGCATTTCCTACAGATACGGTGTTTGGTCTGGGGGTCATTTATGAAAATGAGGAAGCCTTGCGCAAACTGAAGGAAAGCAAGGGACGTCCGGAGAATAAGCCGATTCCCACCATGGTTGCGGATGTGGAGCAGATGAAGTGTATCGCACAAATGCCTGCAGAAGCTGTGGCACTGGCGGATGCCTTTATGCCGGGAGCATTCACTATGATCTTGAAAAAACAGGAGACGCTGCCGGATTATGTGACGAACGGATTTCCTACCGTGGGAATCCGGATGCCGGATGATCCATTTGTATTGCGTCTGATTAAGGAATGCGGAAAGCCGCTTCTGGTAACGAGTGCAAACCGTTCCGGAGAGGAAACTGGTGTTCGGGATGAGCAGGTGCTGGAACAGCTGGACGGCAGAATTGATGCGATTGTTTTAGGAGAAGCAAAAGGCAAGCTGGCGAGCACGATCGTAGATATGAGCGAAGAAGAACCGCGCATTGTCCGTGAAGGCCCAATCTCTGCGGATGATATCAAAAGGGTGTTACATAACGCATAAGGGATAGCTTCTGCTGAATTTCATATAGTTATATTGTCAAGATAAATACAGGAAAATCAGAAAAATTGAAAATCACTGTCCGTTAATGGCTTTGTTTTTTCATGATTTCTGATTTTTTTCAGCCCTCTTTTCATGAGATGGATTTGTGATAAAATGAAATCATAGAAAGCAGCGAGGATATCCTATGAGAAAGAAAAATATATTGAAAATTCATCTGCTGGGTGAATTTTATATGGAAAACAAGAATTACCGGTTTCCGCAGGAAACAAAGAAGAGTACACAGCTGATCCTTTTGATCGCCTATCTGATGATGTATCGGCATACGGTGGTATCCAAGGAAAAGCTGATTAAAATATTGTGGAAGGAAGATGAATC
Source organism: [Clostridium] innocuum (assembly GCA_012317185.1). Classification (NCBI taxonomy): domain Bacteria; kingdom Bacillati; phylum Bacillota; class Clostridia; order Eubacteriales; family Clostridiaceae; genus Clostridium; species [Clostridium] innocuum. The sequence goes on from CP048838.1 coordinate 227,366, forward strand.
GGATAAGCCGGAGGGTGCCTTGCGCAATCTTGTGTATCGTGCAAGAAAGGAATTGCAGAAATTTTATCCGGATAATCCCGAGCTTTCCTTTATTCTGTCAAAAGGCAATACGTATGCATGGAATTCTGAAATACCATGTGAGATTGACATCGTGCAGATGGATGAGCTGTGCAAAAAAATCGAAGAGGAGGAAGCACCGGAAGCCTCTTATCAGTATTGCAAAGAGCTGCTCAGCAATTATATGGAAGACTTCATGTTTGAATTTCATACGCAGGACTGGGTGGAGCTGCAGAAAACCTATTATGACAACAATCTAATGCGGGCAACCAACCGCAGCTGCAAGCTGTTGATGGATAAAGAATATTATGATGAAGTAATCAAGCTGTGTGATATTCTGGGCTTTAAGCATTATGCGAATAACCATATTCATGAATACAAGCTGGAGGCATATCGACAGACCCATCAGTATTCGCTGGCGATTTCGTATTACCACAAGGTGGCCGATATGTATTACGGAAGACTGGGGATCGAGGTAACACCGCTCTGCAGAGAAATTTATGCTGAGGTTGTACAGTGTATTGCCAGCAATCCGGTTGATGTGGATGAGCTGGAGCAGCAGCTGAAGGAGCATGTCCGAAATGAAGGAACCTTCTATTGCGACTTTGATGTATTTAAAAATATTTATCAGATGAATCTGCGTTCTGCGAGACGATCCTCCCGTTCCCGTTATCTGGTGCTGTTGACCATGCGGCAGCCGGAGGGTGTTAAGGAAGATGCTCAGCAGAGAGAGTCGGATATTCTGCGCGATGTTATAACGATAGAGCTGAGAAAAAACGATGTGTTTACGAAATGCAGTCCGTTTCAGTATTCCCTGATTATTGCGACAACCTCGATGGAGGGTTGTGATAAGGCAATTAGTCGTATTCTGGACAGATTCCAACAAAAGAAGACGATACCGGAAACAAAGCTAATGTATGAGTATAAGCATATAAATTGAAGATAATGGTGATAAATTGTTTTGATTTTGTGAAAAAGGGGAAATAGAAAATGGATAATATGGATGTATCTCTGTTTGGAAGTTTTCAGATTACTTATCATGGAATATGTCTGGATGAGCAGGGTATCCACTCAAGTAAGATGGCGGCACTCTTATCATATTTTCTGATATATAATGACCGCAAGATATCTACAACGGAATTAAATGATATACTTTGGGAGGATGATTCTAATATCAGTAATCCGCTGAGTGCTTTAAAAAATCTAATGTACAGGCTTCGCAGTCTTTTAAAAAAAGAATTTAAAACAGCTGATATGATTATTACAGGAAAAGGCTCTTATTACTGGAATCCGCAAATAAAGGTGCACTTGGATACAGACAGTTTTGAAGAGCTGGATAAACTATTAAAAAAAGAACACTTTTCTACCTGCAAAGATGTTGATAAGTTAAATTCAATTTTAAAGCTTTATAAAGGAAAATTTCTTCCTTGTATTAGTGACAAAAGATGGGTGGTATCTCTATCTACCTATTATCACTCGTTATATTTACGCTGTGCCAAGGCACTTGCAATAAAATATGAAGACCTGGATGAATATGAAAAGATGAATTCGGTTTGCAAGGATGCACTTGTACAGGATCCCCTTGATGATGAAATGCAATATTTATTTATTATTTCTCTTATACGACTTAAACATTATGATGTCGCAAAGGAGCAGTATCATAGGGCGTGTAGTCTTCTCTATGAGCGACTTGGAATCAAACAGTCACAGTTTCTTCAAAAAGTATATATGGAACTGATAAAAAATAACAACCAAGTGAATGTAAATCTGGATGCTATCCAGGACAGTATCGCTGAGAAAAAAATGGAACAGGCTTTTTACTGTGAGTTTGGTGTCTTTAAAGAAATATATCATCTTGAATTAAGAAGAATGGTTCGAGAAGGATTTTCTGAATATGTTGTGTTGATGACATTAAAACCAAAAAAATTTATAGATGCGAATTCAAAAGAAGGCTTACATCTGTTATCAAAAGAAATGGAAGCTTTGAGAATTGTTTTATGCAAATGTTTGCGCAATGGAGATGTCGTATCAAAATACAGCGGGTCACAATTCATTTTTATGTTGCACAGCTGCAATGCAGAGAATGCTAAACGTGTAATTGAACGTATTTTGAATACGTATGCTTCTTTGAATAAGCATCATTTAATAGATTTAAGTTATACATATGATGAACTGCAAGTATTTGATAATGATACACTGAGAGGGTGAAATGAATGCAAAAGAATATATTCTATCCCAAAAACGCAATACGATTGTGTCTTGCTAATCAAAAACAAGAGCATTTTGACGGCATCTTATACAGCTGTGTCAGGAAAGAGGGTTTTGCTTTTTCAAATTTTACTTCTTTTATTATGCTAACAGATGAAATTCTTGATTATTTAGGCACACCGCAGTCCTTTCAGGAAAGAAGATCTTTTAACACAAAGAAACGACATTTATGTATTGATCAACTAATGATTCATGAGGATTGCTCTTATATATATGAACAATCAGGAAAAGCAGGTACCTATGATATTATTATCACAACAAGACAAAAAAGTGACTGGCAAGGTATCGTGAAATGCAGAAATAAGATTTTAGGAGAATTTAAAAGTATTTTGGAATTAATGTATATATTGATATGAAGCAGATTGAAAAGATTTGATTCCTTGTAGAATCAGATTTTTTTTTGAAAAAGTAAACCATCGGTTATACTGGTGGGACAAAAAACTTAAGATTTAAAAAGTAATTAAAAAAATAAAACTCCTTATCATAATAGAAGAAGGTCTACCAAACCATTTTTAAATAATAAGGGGGCCCAAAACGGACATACATAGTTCATCATACAGCAAATGGAGATGTACATATCACATTGTATTTGCACCCTAATATATAAGATTGATGATATGCGGAAATTATAAAAAGAAATAGGAAAGATTTTAAGAACGATATGCGAAAGAAAGGGAGTAACGATAATAGAGGCAGAATTATGTCCGGTTCATATCCATATGCTAGTGGAAATACCACCAAAATAGCGGATCAGCGTTCATGGGTGAACTAAAAGGAATCTTATGATAGATGACCGATTTGCAAATTTAAAATAAAAATGCAAATCGGTCATTTTAGGGCAGGAGGATTTTTCGCAGATACAGTATGGAAAACACGAAAATGATACAAGAATATATACAACAACAATTGGCGGTAGACAAACTTGTAAATCAAATGAGTAAGAAAGAATTAGTTGACCCGTTTACGGGTGGAAAAGTCGTAAAAGAAGGCAGGTAAAAGGCACTTTAGAGCCAGCCATTAAAGATAGTATATTTGGTAGGCCTTCAGAGCGTGAATAACGCCGCTGGTAACAAACCCTTATAGGGATTACACAATCCATTAGTTCGATTAGTGGCTATGATTTATATAGTTGTGACCATATTGAGACCTCTTATATATATAATGTAAACATAAGATAGGAATTAAGATGAGGAGTGAATGATATGAATAAGAAAATGGTATTAATGATTTCCGCTGTTCTATTACTGGGCACATTTGCCGTCAGTGGAACAATTTCTTATATGGTTGCTAATACAGATGCAGAGCATAAGGTAAGCGCAGGTAATCTAAATGTAAAACTGATAGAGTCAGAAAAACAAGCTGCAAAGGTGGTACCTGGTGAGCGAATTGATTATCCGGTGAAAGTGAAGAATACAGGTGATTATCCACTCTATGCAAAAATAACGGTAAAAAAATACTGGAGTGAAGACAATAAAAAATATTATAACGGTAATTCTAGTTTGATTACACTACTCAATAAAAACGGGGATGATTGGATTATAGATGATGAAACCGATACGAATAATAAAGAGGTTGTATATTTTTATAGTAGAAAGCCGATTGAACCTAATAAAACGAGTTCAGAATTTATTAGTCAGGTTGCAGTCTCAGAGAACGTATCGGTTAAGGATCGCACTTTAAAATTAAATGTGGATTGTACCGTTGATGCCATACAGAATATCGATGTAAAAAACGCAATGATGGCTGAATGGGGTCTTGATGTGAATATCAGTGATGATGGTATATTGAGCATTGAGAATGAATAGGAGGCAGTAGTATGAAACATAGAAGACAATTGGCCGCAGTAATCATGGCTGCTATGCTGATAGGCGGTACCACTATTTTAAAAGCTGTAGAAGAAGAAAATCCGGGAATTGTATTCACCGGTGATTCTCAAAATTATTTCAGCTTCAATGTAGATAAGAATGAGTTTTCTAATAAATTTACTGGAATGATACCAGGAGAAACAAGAAGTGAGGAGTTTACTCTTTCTAATCAAGATGATAGGGAATTGAGATTTTATATTAATGCTTCCGTGCTTTCGGATCTTACGAATGACAATATATCAGCAAGTGGTGCTGTGTATACGATTACTTTGCTACGAGATGGAGAAGAATTTTATCGTGGTATAATTGGCGGGGTAGAAGGAACTCTCAAAGATCTGAATAGTGGAAATATCAGTCAGAATCAACTGATTGCATCTCTGAAAAAAGGTGAAAGCAGCAGAATAACAATGAAAATAGGAATCGACGGAGAGTCAATGAATAACGATTATCAAAATACAGTTGGTCAGCTGCGGCTGGAGTTTAATGTAGAGCAAGGGGAAGTTGCTACACCGGATGATGTAGTAATAAAAAAAGAGAATGTGATTTATGTAGAAAAACCGGTTAAAAAAACAACAGAAAAGAAAAAAGATAAAACAATTTTAGAAAGAATAAGTACAGGAGATACAACAGCAGTAGGGCTGCTGGCAGTAATCGTATTTATCAGTGGAGCAGCAGGGATATTGATAATAAAAAGAAAGGGTGTTAAGCAGCATGAAAAATAAACAGATAAGACGTGCAGTAACAGCAGCCTTTGTCATGATCGGAATGGTGATTTCGAGTGGATCTTTGCATGCAGCACAAAAACAGTATGAAGTGGTATTTAAAGCAGCGCTCCATGGTACATTTAATCAAAAATCACTCGATAGCAGATGCGAATTAGAAAATAGTAAAAAAGCTGTATGCTTGATAAACGCAGGAGCATTATTCCCAAAAGCACCGGAGGTCAGTGTGGAAAGCGGATATCGTCTGAAATCTGATTTCTATCGTGCACCTTCTGAGACGGTAGAAGAAAGAACGGTCGTTGTTGCAAAATACAGTAGGCTTATAAATGGTCTGGAATATTTGATTCGTTATGTTGATGAATCTGGAAATGATTTAACAACACCAATCATTCGAACTACGGAAAAAGGAATGGAAGAAACAGCTTATGCGAAAATAATCGAGGGATATCAGACAGATGCTGAAAGTAAAACGATGAGAATCGACAAAGACAAAACGGAAATTATATTCCATTATACATCTACCACAGAGGCAGTAGTACGGGTGGAGGAATCGACACGGACAGAAGAAATAATAACAAATGCAGAAACACCAATTATAGATATGATAAATTCACAACCAGAAGCTGCACCTGTAACTGTTAATAATCCATTGTCTGAAGTAAATCAAAATAATGCATCGAATGAGAATAATACGTCAAATGAAAATAATACAACCACTGAGAATAATCAAGATACTCCGTTAACAAATGGTAAAGAAAATAATAAAGATAATGGAACGGATGTGGAAAATAATGAAACACCAAAAGCCGGTGGAACAACCGAATTAAAGGATGTTCTGCCCTATGCGGCAGGTGGTATCGGTATCCTGTCAGTGCTGTTTGCAGCATTCTGGCTTATAAAGAAAAAGAAATTAAATGAACAGGAGTAAGAACCTGTGCATAGAAAAAAATCAGTAAGAGGAGGGTTCTTATGAAAGGGAAAAATATAAGAAAAGGTATTACCAGCGTTGCAATTCTATCATTGGTACTGTGCCTGATGTCAACAGGGGTAATGCATGCAGAAGATGATGAAACAGTATTCACACCCAGTCAGGACCAGTCTGCAGAAGAGAAGACTGCTGCAGGTGAGCAGGAAAAACAGACTGTTTCAGATACAACGGAGGAACAACAACAGACACCTGTTTCAGAAAATCAGTCAACGTCTGCAGCTACAGAAGAAGAGGATGAAAAGCAGGAATCACTTGAACCTGTAGGAAAAACAGAGAGCAGCATTGAGGAGAAAGATACTGCACTGACGGAAAAGATGCAGGATAGTACAGTAGGAAGCACATTGGAAGGCAATACAGGTGAGCAGCAGGATAAAGCGGACAAGCAGGAAGAAAAGGCAGCGAATATAAATAGGTTCCGTGCTGCTATGAGTTCTAGTCATTCAGGCAACCTGGTTTTTCAGGATCAGTCAGATACCGTATCCTCTGAAATCCGTAAGAAAACTGAAAATGGGAAGACTGTATATACTTTGTATGTAACAATACAGGAAGGAGCCGTTGGCGATCAAATTATTGATTTAGGTACAAAAGCTGTTGAACTTTTCGATAAAGAAATTTATTCACCTGGGGACAGTGCAAGCTATTCAGTTGTTATTGAAAATCATTCGGGTAAATCTTATAAGTATAAAGATAACTCATTTATTGTGACAACGCCAAATGCAGAGGGCTATGGTGTAAAACCTGATCCAAACTATCAAGTTATTGGCTTCGACGGTCAGGAGCTGCCGATTAAATTTCTTGCTGCCAGAGCATACAATGATGCATTGGTGAAACTCTATGGTGTTTCAGGGACAGCACAGCTTAGTTTAAGACATCTACTTGGTGTTTATAAAAAATTGGAAACCGATGGATATTATGGAAAAACATACACAGGTTCTGAAGCATTATCACGCTTCTATCTTGACTTCTACAATAATAAATATGGAAGTGCTGCAAAAGAATTATATGAACTTCCAACAGATGCCATTGTTGATATTCAAGGTGGATATGGAATTGCAAACTCAACATGGGTTACGATCACGACAACAGAATTGAATTCATTGGAATCGGAGTATGGTGAAATCATAGATAAGTATCTTGCTGTAAAAAACGTTTCATCAAAAAATGTATCAGTTCAGTTAAAAGAAATGGAGCCTCAGCTTTCAGCAACCGGTTATACATTTTTCTATAGAGAATTGTTGCATGTTGCTTATGGTGGTGAATCTACTGTAAAAGACTTTTTATCAAAAAGTCCCAAATGGACAGGTAATAACACTGCAATTGGAAATTATATGGCAAATACAAATGGAATTAGAGATAGTGTAAATAAATACATGAGAGACAATGCTGTTTTAAATACTAATGATAGCTTAAAAGCGGATCAGATACTTGGAAGTGACGATGGATCAAAAATGGTTCTTCATTCAGCATTTGCTTTAGATGGACCGCATATGGGGAATGCATATATGAGCTATCAATTTGCATGGTACAATACCATCACCTTGGAGGAGGCAGAAGAACCTGTTGGTAATATACAAGTAAATAAAACTATCAATAAGGAAGCTGTTGATTTTGCACAGGGTGATCCAATCTTTATATTGAAAGCTGAAAACATAAATACAAAAGATACCTATTACAAATTGGTTCGCTTTCATGAGAATAGTGCTGCTACACAAAGTGTAAGCTTTCATAATCTTCCCATCGGTACATATCGTATAAGCGAAATGATGGGCATCCGCTATGATTTTGGTAATGTCAGCGTTACAAGCAGAGAAAATTGTGCTGTAATAGACGGTCAATCCGTGACGGTTGATCTGAATGCAGCAGTAGCAGATAAAGAAGAGGCTGCAGCGGATATTACATTCTCTAATGTTAGAGTAAACGATACGTATCTGTCTGATAGTGATACCGTTGTCAACAGATTTCGAGTGGAAAATGGAGAAGTAAGCACTGTAACACAAGATTATTTAAAATAGAACTGGAGGTGTCAGAATGAATAAAAATAGAACGAATAAAGTACGCATACTGATAGCGGTATTTGCTGTAGCATTGCTTGCGATGCTTGTGGTACCTTCCTCCTATGCATATTTTACAGCAAGAGATACAGCAAAAACAGAATACACTTTTGCAAATATAGATACAGAAATTGAAGAGCCGCAGCCAGAACTGCAGCCGACCTACATTATCAAAAGACCAAGTATCAGAAATAATGGAGACACCGGTTGTATGGTAAGAGTGCGACTTAACGCCAGCCCTGAAAGGCTATTTAAGCAAGGAGCATTGGAACTGGATGTAAATACCGGCGAATGGATTAAGCGTGATGATTACTATTATTATAATAAGGTGCTGGAACCAGGAGAAACAACGAGTAGTGTAATAAATGGGATTTTCATTAAAGATAAAAATCAGCTGACAGAGGATTTTGATGTATCAATTACACAGGAATCCATTCAGTACAAGATCAGTAACAATGAGGAGTATTTAGATGCAAAAAATGCTGATGGTACGATCAATATGGATACTGCCAGTCGTATATGGGAAATTTACGAAAATCAAAGATAAGCGGAGGCATAGCCATGGAGCAAATACGAAGGAAGAATCAAACATTTATCATTGAAATAAAAGGTACAGAAAATCAATCCTGGCAAGGATGCATCACTTGGACAGATACGAATAAAAAAGAATGCTTCCGAAGTGCACTTGAAATGATTAAGCTGATAGATTCAACATTGAATGAGAATGAAGAAGTATAAACTGATGAGTATCGCTGGAACTATTTGTGTCGTTCTGGTAATACTTGCTGCTTTTCCTTTCACACTGCCTAGAATATTTGGAATTGAAATATATGGAATCCTTACAGGAAGTATGGACCCAGCATGTCCTACAGGTTCTCTGGTATATGTAAAGTCCGTTAACCCTGAAAGTCTGCAGGAAAAGGATATTGTCACATTTCAAAAAGGTAATCTGGTAATCACTCACCGTGTAGTAAAAAATGATGTTCAAAAAGAGGAGCTGATAACAAAAGGTGATGCGAATAATGCCAATGACATACAACCAGTAGCCTATAAACAAATTAAGGGAAAAGTTGCACTTACGGTTCCTTTACTGGGATATTTGGCATTAAGATTGAATTCTGCTGCGGGCATTTCTGTCTGTGTGATTATACTCGCCCTTGGTTTGATGCTCTGGGTACTTGGAGATATGATGAGTATAAAGAAAAAGTCGTTAAGTTAAAACGGCTTTTTTATAAAGAATTCATATATGAATATTTTCATATGACTTAGAGTGTTTTCTTGCTATAATATAGATGTTAAAAAGAAAAGGAGTGTAGAATGTATATGAAAATAGCGGTAGCTTGTGATCACGGTGCTTTTGAGTATAAGGAAATCGTGAAGGAAATGTTAACGGAAATGGGACATGAGGTCGAAGACTTCGGATGTCATGGATGTGAGTCTGTGGATTATCCGGACTACGCAGGACCGGCTGCACAGAGTGTCGCAGATGGTAAAAACGATAAGGGAATCGTTATCTGCGGGACAGGAATCGGTGTCAGCATTGCCGCCAACAAGATTAAGGGAATCCGTTGTGCGCTTTGCAGTGATCCGGTTAGTGCCAAACTGACAAGAGAGCACAATAACTCCAATGTGCTGGCGATGGGACAAAGAATCATCGGTGTGGAGCTGATGAAGGAAATTGTACGTGTTTGGGTAAATACCGAGTTTTCCCATGATGAGCGCCACCAGAGAAGAATTAATAAGGTAATGGCTCTGGAAAAATAATATGAGGAAAACTGCAGAAATGCTGCTGTCCTTGGCCGTTCTGTATGTATACGGATACCGTTTGAAGCAGCGTCAGGCTGCCTGTCCCTTTTATAAGGTTTGGCATGGAGATGAAGAAATCATACAAATACGTCTTTCCGGTGTCGTTTCTATTCAGAAAGGGCAGAGAAAGGTATTCGGTTATATCAGCAGCTGTGATGAGATGGAACAGGATATCTGGAAATTTCATGTCAGACTGCGCAGGCACGGCGGTATTCTCTGCTTTCGATATGCAGCGCAGAGTCTTCAGCAGCTTTCTGCGGATGGCAGTGTCCTGCATACATACAGGTGAGGATGAAGTCTATGGCAAACTGGAACCCCTGGCATGGCTGTCATAAGATCAGCGCCGGATGTGAGCATTGCTATGTATACCGGATGGACGAAAGACATGGCAAAGAAACCGGTGTTGTTACCCGTCTGAAGGACTTTGATAAGGTTTTGCACAAAAATCGCAAAGGTGAATACAAGATAGCATCCGATGAAATCGTCTATACCTGTTTTACCAGCGATTTTTTTGTAGAGGATGCAGATGCATGGAGAGATGAAGCATGGAATATCATGCGACAGCGCAGGGATTTATTTTTCTTTATGATTACAAAGCGAATTGACAGGCTGATGAAATGCATTCCGTATGACTGGGGAACGGGATGGGATCATGTGGGAATCGCCTGTACGGTGGAAACGATGGAGCGCGCAGCGTATCGTCTTCCCATTTATCAGGCAGCACCTCTGCGTCATAAGTATGTGGTATGTGAACCGCTGCTGGAGCCCTTAAACCTGAGGCCCTGGCTGGATGATAGCATTGAAGAGCTGATCGTCGGAGGAGAAAGCGGACCACAGGCAAGGGTCTGCCGGTATGAGTGGATTCTCGATTTGCGCAAGCAGTGTGAGGAAAAGGGCATATCCTTCTGGTTTAAGCAGACCGGTGCAAATTTTGTGAAGGACAATATTCATTACCGCATACCGCGCAGGCAGCAGCATTTGCAGGCAAAAAAAGCGGATATCAACCTGAATCCGGAAATCATCTTATAATGCTAAGGAGGAAGACATGCACAAAATCAACACAAGACTTGTTAAAATGATGAAGGCCGTTGAGCTTGTGATTGCCGTGTTGTTAATGATCGCCATCGCAATATCAACGCTGGCAACGGTATGCTTTGGGGCGGAGTCTCTTATGAATCAGAGCTTTCAGCTGGATGCCATACTGGAAAAGGCACTGACTCTGGTTGTCGGGGTGGAATTTGTAAAGATGCTGATTCTGCATACACCGGAATCAGTGATCGAGGTACTGCTGTATGCGGTTGCCCGTCAGATCATTATATCGCATGAAAGCGCCATGGAAAATCTGGTAGGAGTGCTGGCAGTGGCACTGATTTTTGTTGTAAAGAAATATTTCCTGATGAACGCAGAACAAAAGAAATGACAATATAAAAATCTGTGGTAAAATAGAGGCATTAAACGGAGGTAGCGTATGAACGATAAGAAAATTCAGGAAGCCATTGAAAGAGAAGCAGAGCGCCAGCTGTATAATATCGAATTGATTGCATCAGAAAATTATGTATCAAGGGATGTACTGGAGGCTGCCGGAAGCATACTGACAAATAAATATGCAGAAGGCTATCCGAGCAAGCGTTATTACGGAGGCTGTGTACATGTTGATGAGATAGAAGAAATCGCAAGAGAGCGGGCAAAGCAGCTGTTTAACGCTGAGCATGCCAATGTGCAGCCGCACAGCGGTTCTCAGGCAAATATGGGCGTATATTTATCTGTTTTACAGCCAGGTGATACCGTACTGGGTATGAATCTGACGGCAGGAGGTCATCTGACACACGGACATCCTTTAAACTTTTCCGGAACGTTGTACCGGTTTGTGGATTACGGTGTAACAAAGGACAGTGAAACAATCGATTATGAGGAGGTGCGCAGAGTCGCATTAAAGGAACAGCCGAAGCTGATTGTTGCCGGTGCGAGCGCGTATCCAAGAGTGATTGATTTTGAAAAATTCCGTGAGATTGCGGATGAAGTCGGTGCATATTTCATGGTGGATATGGCACATATCGCAGGACTTGTAGCGGCAGGAGAACATCCAAGCCCGGTACCTTATGCGGATTTTGTGACAACGACGACACACAAAACACTGCGCGGACCCCGCGGTGGATTGATTCTCTGTAAAAAGGAGCATGCGGCACTGCTGGATAAAAAGGTGTTCCCCGGAATGCAGGGCGGACCGCTGATGCATATCATAGCGGCAAAGGCAGTTTGTCTGCAGGAAGCGATGCAGCCGGAGTTTAAGGCTTATGCGAAACAGGTTATCGCGAATTGTGCAGTGTTGAGCAATACGCTAAAGGAAGAAGGCTTCCGCATTGTGAGTGGAGGAACGGATAATCACCTGATTCTCGTCGATGTGAAATCCTCTCTGGATATGAGTGGAAAGCTGGCAGAAAAGCTGTTGGATGAGGCCGGTATCACCTGCAATAAGAATACAATCCCATTTGAAACGGAAAAACCGTTTGTAACGAGTGGTATCCGTCTGGGGACTGCGGCTATGACAACAAGAGGCTTCAAAGAAAATGAATTCCGTCAGGTTGCTTTATGGATCAGCCGTGTATTGAAAAATGCAGAGGATGAAAAGGTGCGTGACGAAGTACGAAACGAATTGCGTGCACTTACTGTTCAGTTTCCACTGCCAAATGAAGGATAATTGTAACGATGCTATAGGAGTGGTTTAGAATTCTTGAAACTGGTGGATCTAAAAAATCTGCCAGCTGCACCAAAAAATCAGACAAGAGGTCAAACATCTCTTGAGGCTGGAGGATCTAAATGCACTCCCAGCCATAACCGTAATTACACATAATACCGTCCAGCCTCTCATCTTATGCCAGGATATAGAGGAAAAGAAGCCTCTCAAATGCTTGATGTATACAGGCATACGGGAAGCTTCTTTATTTTTTTATAATACTCTTGAGAAAGCATCCGAATATGAAGTCCACTCTTTTTCATATGAAGGCGCGGAAGCAGTATCGGATAGAAATGCTTTACTGTAGCTTGCTATAGGTCTTTTTCAGCTCAAGCAGCACATCCACATGCTGAAAATCCTTCGGATATACCAGATTGATCTCCCGTATCATTGTGGAATTGGTGATGGGGATGGTTTTGAGCCGTCCCTTCTGTTCATCCTCCTTGCAGGCATTGTGTGACATGATGGATACACCCATGTTGCTCATGACAAGTTCCTTTATGGTGGCGAGTGAATCCGTTTCAATCAGAATCCGATAATTGCGGATAGAGTCACGCTGTGATTCCAAATAATTCTCGAAAATCTCTCTGGTTCCTGCTTCTTTGGAACGTAGAATAAAGCTTTCTTCAAGCAGCTCATTCATATTCACACTACTGCGATTTGCCAGCGCATGCTGCGGTGATACGATCAGACAGAGGTAATCGGTATCCAGAAGAATGGATTGATATTTATCTGATGTCAGCCGTCCGTCGATTATCGCAAAATCTGCTTCATATAATTTCAGTTTATTATAAATATTATTTATGGAATCTGTAATCAAATTTATATGCACATCGCTGTGTTCACGACAGTATGCCGCAAGCAGCTGAGGAATGTAATACTCACCGGCGGTCGGTGTTGTAGCGATATTAAAACGATGCAGATTGTTTTTTGCGTCCTCCAATGCCTGGTGTGTATTGTTGTATACTGCCATCATGCGGTGGGCATATTTCACCAGTATCTCACCTTCCGGCGTCAAAATCAGATGTTTTCTGCTCTTGTGAAAGATTTTGATTTGGAATTCTTCTTCCAGTTGTTTAATCTGATGACTGATGGCAGGCTGTGTGAGATGTAATTGCTTTGCTGCTTTTGTATAGCTCTTGCAGGTGATCAGCGTCAGTAGCGACACAATTTTTGTATCAAGCATAGGATATCCTCCTTATAATAAATTATATTGATAATAAGCTAAATTATTATAATTAGATTTTATCATCGTTTTCTCATATAATCAATGGTGTGAGGAGGCGGTTATGATGATAGCTGAGGTTTTACAGAAACAAGGGAATGCAGGAATCATTCTCTCTATAGCCATTATTCTGCTCGCTGGCTTTCTTTGTTCCAGGGTTACAAGAAAGCTGCACTTCCCCAATGTGAGCGGTTATATAATTTCGGGGATACTGATCGGTCCCTGTGTATTGCATCTGATACCCTTTGAGATTGTTCAGGGGATGGATTTCATGACGGATATCGCTCTGGCCTTTATCGCCTTTGGCGTAGGTAAGTATTTCAGAAAGGATGCTCTGCTGAAGCAGGGAGGAAAGATTCTAACGATAACGATATTTGAAGCACTGACTGCCGGTGCCTGTATCACCATTGCCATGGTGACGTTCTTTCATCTGCCCTGGTCCTTTTCGCTTCTGCTCGGTGCCATCGGGTGTGCGACAGCACCTGCATCAACCATAATGACGATACGCCAGTATCATGCAAAAGGCAACTTTGTGGATACTATTCTGCAGGTCACTGCGCTGGATGATGCGGTTGCTCTGATTGCGTTCAGTGTCTGCACAGCACTTGTGGAATTCATGCATTCGGATCAGGTGCTGGAATGGTCGCTGATCCTGCTTCCGATTTTGTGGAATGTTCTTGCTGTGGGACTTGCTGTTTTACTGGCATGGGTGCTGAACCATATCATCAGTGAAAAGCGCTCCAGTGATCATCGTCTTGTTTTGGTAATTGCTATCATTCTTTCTCTGACAGGAATCTGTAGCTGCTTTGCTATATCACCACTGTTATCCTGCATGGTGCTGGGTGCTGTTTATATCAATTTATCCGGAAACAAAGACCTGTTTCGTCAGGTAAACGGCTTTACTCCGCCCATCACCCTGCTGTTCTTTGTGTTATCCGGTATGCGTCTGGATTTACGCGCTCTTGTATCCTGTGGTCTGATTGGCATCGTTTATTTCTTTGCACGTATTCTTGGAAAGGCAGTCGGTGCATGGACAGGGGCAAGTCTGTCACATGCCAGCACATCAGTACGGCAATATCTGGGTCTTGCGTTGATACCGCAGGCAGGCGTTTCCATCGGCTTGGCTATTCTCGGACAAAGACTTCTTCCATCTGCGGAAGGAACAATGCTTTCGCTCATTATTCTATCGAGTGCAGTCCTGTATGAGATGATCGGTCCCGCATGCGCTAAGCTGTCACTAAAGCTTTCCGACAGTATCGCAAATGATGAAGGACGGGAAAAGGGAAATGGTGCAAATCATCTCAAAGTGATTTCACAGAAGCTGCATGGAAATCAATAACTTTCACGTTCTGCCCACCTTCCGCATGCTTCCCAGGAAAAAAAGGGATGCACATACCTTGATGAGCATCACGTATTTCGTAATTCATGATTCCCATATAATGAGATGCAAAAAACTATTCTGTAATCTCCTCTTTATGAAATAGACTTCTTAAATATTGAAGCTGACAATGGTATACTATAGGAAGAGAAAGGAAAGGGAAGCAATGGAGAAAATTACGAGGGTATTTATGACAGGTATGCTGTGTCTGCTGGTGAGCGGCTGCAACAATTCAGGTAACAGCACAGCGGCAAAGGAACAACAGGAAACCCTGTTTAATGAACTGAACCGTGCGGCGGAAAAGTGCGTTGAACGCGGTAATCTGCAGATCGACTGGCAGTATGCAGGACAACAGGATTTGAAATGCGATGGCAAAGAGCTGGAGGAAATCAATGTGGGGCCGTCAAGAAACATAACATTATATGATTTTAAGCACCAGCGAAGCATATCCTATTTCTATGCGCTTGAAGATGCCGACCCGCAGGTGGAAGATAAAATCGGTATGGCCTGCAGCTACATCAACGGCTATTATGTAGAACTGAGCTTTGCGGAAGTACAGGGAAAACGAACCTTTCAAAAGGCAGAAAACCGTAGAAATAAACGTAAGGAAGCATTTCCATATACGGAAAATGATTTTGCCATGATTGTCCGGGATGTTGATAAGGACTATTTTCATATCGAAAAGGAAGAAAACGATAAGGAAATTGTCTATACGCTGACAATGTCGGATAAGGATCAGACAAATCAGCGGTATAAACAGGATGCGCAGGAGCGGGGAGAGGATGCAATGCGTATTGATAATTGTACACTGGATACAAATGAAATCATTGATCAGAAGCTCGTATATCATGTAAATACAGACGGTTATCTGAGCTTGGTTGAAGCTTCAACGACATGGCAGATCAATGATGTGAAAAAAGAAGTAAAGTATACCGCTTCCTATGAAACCTTTGATACATTTGATAGCAGTGTATTTGAAGAGGCGATAACATATTAGGACAAAAGCGCTTTATGGTGGCTGATGAAAATGTATAGGCGAATTCTAATTTTATAAAGATAACTGCTTCATGAAAATAAAAACGCTTTGTTTAACTTTCAGCTTTAGTAAATACGGTCATAAAAACAGACGATACAAAGATCGTCTGTTTTTTAGGCCTCTCGTTTTGCTTCCTATATCTGTTGGATTAAAAACCATAGGACGGCCAATTTTATAGAAAGAAAGCATTGCTTTTTTCATTATGGTCAGAGTTTTATTGACAGTGCTCCTGCTTCATGCTTTTTCCATACAGCACACCGATGATTTCCTCAGCTGTAGATGCTTTCTGGATATTCCCGATGAAATCCTCAGAGCTGATGAGGTGATATAGATCCTTCAAAAGCTTTCTCATAGTATCCTTTTGTTCAAAGGAAACAGCTATGAATAATACCACGCTCACCATACCGTCACGCCAAAGAATCGGATCATCCAGCGTAACCAGCACGATGGCGGTCCGGTTGACATACTTATCAGATCCGTGCGGTATTGCGATACCATTTCCGATTTCCGTAGAGGAAACCTTTTCTCTGTTCTTTACGCTGTCGAAAAAGCCATGCTCCACATAACCCTTTTGTAGCAATATACTGTTTGCCTTCTCCAGAATCTCCTCTTTCGTTTTGCATTTTTGATGAACCAGAATCGCATCGGTACTGATTGCCTGCAGCAGATAATGGAAGCGGGATTCTCTGACATCCCGAATAAGCCTTTCATAGGCTTGCGAGATTCTCTGTATATCCAACCTGTCCGCAACAGGAGAAATCACAACAGAGGGGATATCGCTGATATCCAGATCCATGGTGGATATGATGAAATCAAAATGGCGGAGGTACTCTGTTTTTAAATCGTGGATGCTGATAAGCTCAATTACGTCAAAGGTCGGCAGATTGATTTTTATTTGATTTTCTATCAGCATCGCATTCGCCTGTCCGCAGTTATAAACAATAGCTATTTTTTTCGAGAGGTTATGACGCTCCAAAGCAGCCTGAAAGTGAATGAGAATAAATCCTATCTCATCATCGGATAATGTGAAACCAAGCTTTTTCTCCAGAATACTGGAGGCAAGAGAAACGACCGAGAACATGGCGGTATACTGCTGTTTGATTTGCAGAATAAAGGGATGTGTAATCTTGATATTGTTTTTTAATCGGGCGATCATCGGAATGAAGTGCTTCGACAGTCCTGTCTTTAATATATCATCGGATGAGAAATCTGCATTGAATATATCGCCGATTGAGGATATCAGCTCATCGACGGTTTCCTGAATGATAGGGGAATACCCGGCTTTTGCGCTTTGCTCCTCATGATATACACCAGATAGACGGGCATTGACCCATCGGGTGTCAAGGTCATTGATGGTAATGCTTTGGGTATGCACGAGCCATTGTATCATTTCTTCTGTGATTGGATAGGTTTTTAAAACGTGAAGCTCTGTAACCACCGGTCTGACAGGAGCTTCTGTCAGCTCACAGCCCTTTCTGATTCTTTGAATAAAAATGGAATACGATATGAAAATCTGTGCGTAATAATTGGTATCCAGATGGAAACCAAGCTTTTCCTGCGCTATATCAATCATTTTCTTTGCGATTGACTGTGTGTCCTCATCGACATATCTGGATAAGATCTTACGACAGAGGCTGAAATCCATGATTTGATCCTGTTGCGTCAGAGAGCTAAGCTCCTCAAATATAAACTTGCGCTTTGCACTGCGTATACGCTGCTCCTTTGCGGTGATCCTCGTGCCGCTTTTACTGCGGCTCAGCAGAATATCCAGCTGTCCCAGCTCTGCCTCCACCCTTTCCAAATCCTTAACGATGGATGTGGAGCTGACACGGAATTCATCCGACAGCCTTCGTACGGAAATGCTTTCGTCAAACATTAAGAGCTTCTCCATGATTTTCTTTCTTCTGCTTTCACTTGTAAAGGTTTCCTGCATCTCCTGTTGCATGGATTTTTGCAGCTTTACAAGAGCGTTTCTATCACCCTCCATACGGATACCCACCCCGTGCTTTGCCGTGATATCCAATCCGTATTCTCTCATATACCAGCGCAGCTCTGTTATATAATTGGAAATTGTTTTATTTGATACCATGAGCTTCTCTGCGAAATATCCGGTTTTACGATAATCGCTTTCTTCAAGTAAGAGATTCAGAAACTTTGTAAGAGCAGATGCTTTCATATGATTTCTCCTCCTGCTTCATTAAGACAGAAACTTCCTATCTACATCATAAAACGAATTCATAGAAATTGAAATAGCAACTTGCTTCTGTTCAAAGTGGAAAATAAAATACACCTGTGCGTGAGGCAGAAGTGGGGGTGCAGTTAAAACCAGCAAAAGATGAATATCGCACGGATATATCTGCCGTGTGTTTTTCTTTCCACAACTTGTGGAATAGAGTTGGTATTTCAAAAAAAGACCCACACAGATACAATGAGGGCGTAGAAAGGAGTGGTCAAATGTTTGAACAGTCGATTGTGAAGGTGTCCGAAAGAAAATTCCGGACAAAGAAAGAAATCATAGCCTACTTATCACAGCTCGCTGCAGCTGCAGGAAAAATCGATGATATGGACCGCTATATCACAGCAGTGCTGCAGCGTGAGGAAACTGCATCAACTGCGGTGGGGTTCAAAATCGCGATACCACATGGGGAATCAGATGCCGTCACGCAAACCTTTGTTGCGTGTGTTCAGCTGAAGCATCCCGTTGTGTGGGATCATGATGAGGTCGATCTTGTATTTATGATCGGAGTGCCGCTGTCGAGCAGAAACAAAGAGCACCTTCGTATTCTTGCAATGCTGAGCCGTCACTTAATGAAGGAAGACTTCCGCAGAGAATTGCGTGAAGCGAAAACGGATGATGAATTTTATGAAAGGATTAAATTTTTAGAAAACGAAAGATAAGGAGGAAGCGGTTATGAAAATCGTTGCAGTAGCTGCATGTACCATCGGTATTGCACACACTTACATGGCACAGGAGGCCATTGAACAGGAATGTAAAAAACGCGGATATGCATGTAAAGTGGAAACACAGGGCGGTATGGGAATTGAAAATGAATTGGATGAGGATGAAATAGCGGAGGCAGATGCTGTCATCCTTGCCATTGCCATCGGTATTGAGGGAGAAGAACGTTTTGAGGAAAAAGAGGAAGCCGGAAAAATCATTAAAATCGATCCGTCCGTAGTGATCAGAGATCCGGCAGAAATCATCGATCGGGCAGAGAAATTATAACATTAAATAAAGTGAGGAGAGCTTATGTTTAAAACTATAGGAAAAGATTTAGTTAAGGCGTTTAATACCGGAGTATCCTATTTCCTTCCGGCTGTTGTCATCGGCGGTGTGTTCCTTGCATTTGCGCTGGCAACCGGTGAGGCAGGCAGCGACGGCATGAAGATAACAAATTCCTTTATGCAGAATATCAATACCATCGGTTCTGCAGGTATGGCGATGATGATTCCGATGCTGGCAGGGTATATCGCATACTCCCTGGCTGGAAAGCCTGCACTGGCACCCGGTATGATTATCGGTTATATCGCAAACAATCCGGCTGGAGATAACAATGTTTCTACAGGATTTCTGGGGGCGATGATTATGGGGATTCTGGTTGGCTATGTGTGCAAATGGATCAAAAGCTGGAAGGTGGGACCGACGATCAAGTCCATTATGCCGGTTCTGATTATTCCAATCATATCCGCGTTGATTTGCGCTCTGGCGTATCTATATATTCTGGTTGGACCTCTGGGGGCGTTGATGAAGGCTTTGACAGAGATGCTCAGCGGTATGCAGGGGGGCAGCGCAATCCTGCTTGGAATTGTAATCGGATTGATGACAGCATTTGATATGGGTGGTCCCATTAACAAGACGGCATCAGCATTCACAATGGCACTTATGGCTGAGGGGCTGTATGGACCAAACGGCGCATTCCGTGTTGCCGTGGCAATCCCACCGCTCGGATTGGCATTATCCACCTTTATTTCACGTAGAAAATATGATAATGCTGAAAAACAGCTGGGAGTTACCAGCGCCTTTATGGGATTGATCGGAATCACTGAGGGAGCGATACCATTTGCCGTAAAGGATATCAAGCATGTGCTTCCCGCAATTATGGGAGGCAGTGCCGTGGGTGCAGGTCTTGCAATGATGCACGCCATTGAGTGCTATGTACCTCACGGCGGAATGATTGTTGCTGCTGCGACGAATAAGCCGCTGCTGTATACGCTGGATATGGCAATTGGTGTCATTGTGACTGCACTCCTGCTCATGATTCTCAAACCGAATCTTGAGGATAAGGAAAAAAAGAAGGTTGGAACAGCCGCTGATCAGGGCAGTATGCCTGTGAAATAGCTGGTATGCTGCACACAGTCGTGTTGGGTATGGATTATAAAAGGGCTGTATTGTATGAAACCCGTAACATGGAATCCCACAGGCAGTTCACCTTCATCGGGGATGAGAATGCAGAGAATAAATACAGGCGGAAGGAAGATAGCAGCGATATTTATAGGGAATCGAGCGTATATCTGCTCAGGAAAATGGAGCCGCAGGACTGTCATGCACTTGTCTATGCGGATGAGGTAATGCTGGTGAATGACACAGATCAGATAAAGCTGTATGCAGACTATCTTACAGCTGTGTTCAGCATGCGCGCTCAGACGAATTTTGGACAGCCGCTGCAGATTTTATATGAAAAGGAAGCAGAACAAGCCGTACAGTGTTTTCTAAATAAAGTCGTACAGCATTTGTGTCCGTCAGCAGCTTTCTGGTATTACCGGATGGTCACAAGAAAAGGATTGGCGTCATTTTAATAAATAGCCGGCAGGCGGGAAAGGAAGATAGGATCGATATGAATAAATTACCAATAAAAAAAGTCGTAGAAGGACTATTAAAACTGCAGGATACAGGGGAAAGTGCAACGCTTCTTGGCATTGGGCCGATGTCACCGAATCTGTTACAGGCAAGCTTTGAAATTGCAAGAGATTATGATTTTCCGCTCATGTTTATCGCAAGCAGAAATCAGGTTGATGCAGATGAGCTGGGGGGCGGCTATGTCAATGGCTGGAATCAGAAGCGCTTTCGCGAGGATATCCGTAAGATTGCGGATCAGGTAGGCTTTGACGGTCTTTACTACCTCTGCCGAGATCATGGAGGTCCATGGCAGAGAGATAATGAACGTAATGCCCATCTATGTGAAGAAGAAGCTATGAAGCTGGCACGTCAGTCCTATCTTGCGGATATAAAAAACGGGTTTGATCTTCTGATGATTGATCCGACAAAGGATCCGTTTGAAATCGGAAAGGTGATTCCGCTGGATGTGGTTTTACAGAGAACGGTTGCACTGATTGCTTACTGTGAAGCAGAGCGTAAACGTCTTGGACTGCCGGAAATCGGTTATGAGGTAGGTACAGAGGAAACTAACGGCGGATTGACATCCACTGAAAAATATCATGATTTTATTGAAAAGCTGGAGAAGGAGCTGCAGGCAAACGGTCTGCCGATGCCGACCTTTATCGTTGGACAGACAGGAACACTGACCAGAAAAACCGAGCAGGTGGGCACCTATCATTTCCACAATGCGTATGACCTTGCTGCTATGGCTAAGAAATACGGTGTTGGATTGAAGGAGCATAATGCGGATTATCTAGATGATGTGACGTTACTGGAGCATATTCCTGCAAATGTGACCGCAAGCAATGTCGCTCCGCAATATGGTACAGAGGAAACAAGAGCATATTTGAAGCTGTGTGATGTGGAGGATATTTTGAAAAAGGAGGGTCTGATAGAAAAAACCTCTGATTTGAGAAATACTCTGCTGGTTAAGGCAATCAAAACAGAGCGCTGGAGAAAATGGATGATGGGCGAACAGCGCAATCTGCAGGTAGAGGATATCTTACAGGACAAAGCACTGTCACTGGATATTCTGGATATCGCAGGCCACTATGCTTTTCATGATGCAGATGTCATTGAAGAGCTCAATGTGCTGTATGAAAATCTGGCGAAGCATCACATTGACGGACAGCGGTTTGTTGTTGATCATATCAAGCGTCCGCTGCAGCAGTATGCGGAATGCTATCATCTAAAGGGTGTCACAACCCGCATCCGTAAGACAATGAAAGAATAGTATGATACAGAAGTCAGAAAGGAAGGTCTGGCTTCTGTTTTAACAAACAACAGGCAGAAGTCCCCCATCTCTACGACGATAAGTAGATGGAGGGATACTCTGTATACCCTATGGGCGCACTCTGTGTACCTTACAGGCATACTCTGTACACCCTACGGGCGTGAATGCAGCCATATTACCTTTGGCTTTCCCTTTACAAGCATGGCAAATCAGGCCGTTTTGTGGTATAATATGAGTATGAAAACGATTTCGGTCGATATAGCAAAATGAGGTGTATTTATGCTTGATTTAGACAGTAATGCTCATTCGGTGTTTGCTCTCCATTATCATTTGATTATGACAACGAAATATCGGCGTCGTGTGTTCAATGATGTCATTAGTGGTCGTGCAAAAGAGATCTTTCTTCATATTGCCAGATCCTATAACATCTCTCTTCAAGAATGGAACCATGATGTCGATCATATTCATATCCTGTTCTCTGCTCACCCTAACTCTTGTCTCACAAAATTCATCAATGCATATAAGAGTGCCAGTTCACGTTTATTGAAAAAAGAGTTTCCTGAAATTCGTGAAAAACTTTGGAGGGAAGCATTTTGGAGTCAGAGCTTCTGTTTGATCAGTACAGGAGGAGTCACCACCGACATCATCAAAGCTTATATCGAAAGTCAAGGTGAGAAGAATGGTGTCAAGAAAAGGGTATCAGTTTAGAATCTATCCACACAAGGAGCAAGAGATCCTCTTTATCAAAACATTTGGTTGTACTCGTTTTTTATATAATCATATGTTAGATGACAAAATCAAATATTATGAAGAAACTAAGAAGATGAAACAAACGACCCCTGCATCCTATAAGAAGGATCATCCATTTCTCAAGGAAGTAGATTCTTTGGCATTAGCAAACGCTCAACTTCATTTAGAAGCTGCTTTTAAAAAATTCTACAAAGAAACAGATATCGGCTTTCCGAAATGGAAATCAAAGCATCAGGCGAAACAAAGTTACACGACGAATATGGTCAATGGAAATATTAGATTATTTAGTATGATACAAAATCAAACGACCTATCTACGTTTACCAAAGGCAGGTAATGTAAGGATCCGTATGCATCGCATACCACAGGGGATCTTAAAAGCAGTGACGATAAGCAAACAGCAGGATCGTTATATTGCGACATGTCTGTTTGAATATGAAAACAAAGTAGAAAGGAAAGAAGTCGTACATGTATTAGGTCTTGATTATTCGCAAAAACATCTATATGTTGATAGTGAAGGTCATGTATGTGACTATCCTCATTTTTATCGTGCAAGTGAGAATCGATTAGCAAGAGAACAACGCAAACTTTCCAAGATGGTCAAAGGAAGTAATAACTATAAGAAGCAAAGGAAAAAGATAGCCAGGCTACATGCCCATATAGGACAGCAAAGAAAAGATTTTCTACATAAAGAAAGCAGGAAGATAGCCAATTCCTGGGATATGGTTGTTGTAGAAGATATCGATATGAAGGCAATGAGTCAGGCATTGAAGCTAGGAAAGAATCTTATGGATAATGGCTTTGGGATCTTGAGAAATTATTTAAAATACAAGTTAGAAGATGGAGGGAAACGATTTATAAAGATCGATAAATGGTATGCAAGCAGTCAGCTATGTAATCACTGCGGAGCAAAGAATAAGATAGGGTTAAATGAAAGAACCTATCAATGTCCGAAATGTGGTTATATAGAGAATCGTGATATCAATGCAGCAAAGAATATACGTGATGAAGGCATACGATTCCATATGAGTTAGGAAATAAAAGATATAAAGAACCGCTGGACGAGCGGGGATAGCTTGCTTATGCTTAGGACATTGGTTCTATCGAACAAGAAGCTCCCACTTCTATGCTAGTCTTAGCATAAGTGGTGAGAGTACGTCACTTGTAAAGCGGATATGATAGACTACGCATAGGGTTTAACAGGATCGATCTTGGAAAAACCTGGTCTATGTAATTGGCTGGCGAACAGCCGACAGAAAATAGAAGGAGAAAATCCGATCCTGCTGTTAGAGAACAGATTTTTATAAATATGGCATATCTGCATAAATCACGCTTGACTGCTGTATGATTGTTGGATACAATCTCTGTGAAAGAAAATGTATGTGCAGAAAGCCTGCAGGAGGTAAGACGATGACAAAACAGATAACACATATATGCTTCGATCTGGATGATACATTGTATGAACAGATCACGCCCTTTAAACAGGCTCTGCTTTCGGTAAAGCCTGTGCAAGAGGAGTTGCTGCGGGAAATCTATGCAAGCTTTCGCATGCACAGCAATGAACTGTTTTTCCTGCATCAGAGAAAGGAAATTTCCTTTCAGACCATGCATATAAAACGGATACAGCTAGCAATGGCAGATTATGGTATTTCGATAAGTGATAAGGAAGCAGAATGCTTTCAATTGAATTATCAGCAGGGACAGTATGCGATTTCATTAAGCAAAGACACTGTACAGCTGCTTGCATATGTAAGCAGCAAAGGTGTGAAAATCAGTATGATCACCAACGGGCCGGAAGAACACCAGCGAAGAAAAATAAAGAGTCTGGGTCTGCAAAGCTGGATTGAGGAAAAGGATATCCTTATTTCATCTGCAGTTGGTATTTCAAAGCCGGATTCACGCATCTTTCATATGGTGGATCAAAGCGCTCTGTATGTTGGAGATTCCTATGAAAATGACATCATCGGGGCGAAAGGGGCCGGATGGGATGTTATCTGGCTGAATAAGTACGGACTGCCGGATAAAAGCGGTTTGGCAGATTATATCGTACAGAATGACGGAGAACTTCTGCAGCTGATCAGGCAGCTTATTTGAAGTCATGCCGCTTGTACTTCAGTTGATTTCATACGAAGTAACCGCGATGGCATGAATCTGAAACAGCGGCTTTTCACTTGCGGCTGAACTAGAATGTCTCATATATCATGTGGGGTACAAAGGGTTTTCCATTTGTATGAAGGTACACCGGCAGACAGTATTTTTTAAAAGAAAAAGAGGTGCATATGAATATTTATATAATGGTGTCTGATAGCATATGATTTCACATATTCATTTATCGCAAACAGGCAGTACCTTGCTTTTATATGAAAAAAGTCAATGCTCAGCATAGGTTCTTTCTTACATTAGGGTGTTTGCAAACAGGGAGAAATCAACTTCTATTGATAGTTACGATAGTGTTGATTTCTCCCTGTTTTTATTTACCCACAATCGAGTAAGAACCTCTGCATACAGTCATTGACTTTTCTATTTGTTTAGAGCTATCTGTTACATTTTATCTTTTTGATTTTTTCTTCTTAAGAGCAGACATCCCATACCTGTCAGTGTGACCGTGGACAACAGATACCATAACTCTATGTATGTCGTATTCCCGGTAAACGGAGCTTTAGATTTTTCTTTCTTGATTTCCTTAGCATCACTTGAAGGGGAAACCGGCTGCTCCTGATCTTTCTCAGCTGCCGTAATTATTGTGAAGCTGCATTCCGCAATACCGGTTGAAGAAATGATTCGTAGGGTGTGCATACCCGGCTGCAGCTGCTTCGTGCAATCCGGTAACAGAGTGATTACGGTACTGCCTTCCTTAACCGTGTATTGATTTGGTGAAATGATATTTTCGTCTATTTCCAGTGCAATGAATTCCTCATAAGCGGTATTGGCTGTAAATGAAGCCTGTTCCCCTTGCCGTATACTCTGATTGGCACCCTGTACGATTAATGCAGGAATGACGGGTGCTGGCTGCGGCTTTAATTCCAGCTGATTGATTGCATCTACCAGCGATTTTGCATAGGTATCCAGTATCTTTTGCTCTGTGATATTTTTATCCCATGGAATATTCAGTATGAGATCATACAGCTTCTGTCTGGACGCATCTGTATAGCACTCTATCTGTGCCGGTACTTTCTGCAGAGCATCGTGTATTCCCGTATAATCCGCAGAAAGATAAACCAGTGCATCTATTTTTGCTTTAATATCCGTATACATAGCATCTACTTCGTCCTGCTCGTAAAAGTGTTTATCCATCTTAACAGCCTTCATACTCTCCTGCAGGGCGTTCCATCCATTGGACATATAGAGTGCTTCATTCAGATCGTTTACCTGTTTCAGTAATGCATGCAGTCTTATGTAATCAGCCGGCTGCACCTGCAAAGTTACGTTTCCTCCGTATAGCTGGGGAGCCTTTACATCCCATGAGGTAAGATCATGTATGATGATATTCCCCAGTATATTGGATATTGCTGTCCTTGTTGAGTGTATTGAGATATCAGCATTAGACATCGTGATATCCGCATCCACCTGTTCTCTGCGGTTTCGATACAGGCCGCGGTCTGCCTGAATGGACAAGGCGCCCCCGTCAATGGTGATTGCATTATATACAGCACTGCCGTCATCTGTAAAAATACCGATACCATCCGGTGCGTTAATATCCAGGGTACCGCCGTGCAGCTGAAATTCACCTATCAGATACAGGCCTTCCGACCCTGTCACAGTAACGGATACGGCACCACCATTTTGTATATAAGACTCATTGGTAACAAGCCCTCCCAGAAAAGCGTTTTCAGAATCAATGACAAGGGACCCACTGTTCAAAATCAGATTATCCAGATTTAAACCGCAGGGGGCGTTTAATTCAAGACTTCCATCGCCTTCGACTGTTTTTGTTTTGTACTCTCCGGGAAAAAGAATCACCCAATTCTCTGCCAAGCCTGTTTGGGTACAGGTGATGGTATTACGGCCCTTCAGGATGATGGATACATCCTTATCTCTAGGCAGTATGATACCGTTAGTATCTGTGGTATCCAATGTGAAATCCTGCAAAATAAGCGTATAGGAGCCATCTGAATTTTTTATCCACTGCCAGCCTTCTGTGGCATTTTGAGCGGAATCCGCTGCCTTTGACAAATCAAGTTTCTGTGTCCGTACAGTCGCAGCTCTCACAATAACAGTATGCATACCGGCCGGACATGTCCATATGGAAATGAAGATAAGAATTAGAACAATTCGAATTTTTTTATACATCACGGCTTCCTCCCTTTATGTTTATGTATTATCCGATGTTTTACAGCTTCATTATTTCAAAAACTTCATCATAATACTATAAAATGTGCATGAGCCGTAAAATCCATGCATAAGCCGGAAGAAAGCAGGTAAAATACGTGCTATAATTTGAAGGAAGAAGAATCTTTCTTTTGGGAGGAGAAACGATATGATTGTAGCTGTCTGTGATGATCTGCAGGCTGATCGTGACGTGCTGGTAAGCTATTGTAAACGATATAAAGATGAATATAAAATGCCAATGGATATTCTGCAGTTTGCGAATGCCGGTGAACTGCTGCAGAGTCAGCAGGCCAGAGCATCAGATCTTATTTTTCTTGATATTTATATGGAAGGTGCCAGTGGTATGGATGCCGCGCATATATTAAGGAATAAGGGATTTGACGGAGCAATTGTGTTCACTACGACAAGCCAGGAGCATTATGCACAGGGGTATGAGGTGGAAGCACTGCATTATCTGAATAAACCGGTGACATGGGAAAACTTTTTAGAAGCAATTCACAGAGTGAGAAAGCATGCAGGCAGGGATGTGAAAACGATTCGGGTAAGCAATGGAGCCATGTTCTTAGATGTGCCATTGGATACGATTTGTTTTATAGAAGTTTCAGGAAGGAAAACGATCCTGCATACCACCCGTCACAATATCGTCAATCGTGAATCACTGTCTCTTATAGAGGAACGTCTGGGTGGAGATCCGTTTTTAAGATGTTATCGTTATTATATTATCAATATGGATCATGTTTTACGTTTAAATGATCAGGGATTTCTTATGACAAATAAACAACTGATACCGATTTCAAGAGACAATCGCAGAGAAATCAGAACGCATTATCTGTCCTATGTATTTGATAAAGTGGAGGTGAAGTGAGTGTGCACGTTGTATGGGAGTTAATCGTAACCTTCATTGAGGTTTCCATGACTGCAGGATTTGTTCTATATGTGTTGCAGGATCATTTGAAAACAGGCAGAAGTAATACCATGCTTGGGGCGGCTGTTATTGTATCGATGATAAGTATCCTTGATACGGCTTTTTCCAATACGATCAGTTATCTTCTCCCGTTTGATTATACAACTCTGACAGGTATGGTATGGCTGTTGATTGCATATGCTGCCATATCTTACGCAACAGAGGAACCGCGAGATCGGGTACTGTTCCTTCTCTTTTTATCCATGAATGTATTGCTGCTAAGCAGAAGCACGACGCTGCTGATTTATCATGTTATTTCTCCTGAACTCCTGCAGGGTGAATACACATGGATGGATATCGCCGGTTACGGGATTCCCAATATCTTCATTACATCCGGATGTGCGTACATTACAAGTCGCTATTATCAGAAACTGAGGTTTATTCATACATCAAGTAACCATCTATATCTCGTTCCATTGTTTTTCTATTTTTTAGCTGCATTTCAGATAAATCTGTATCCGGTTGATGAATATGTGTTTGTACTATTTATGAAAGTTATCGTAATTCTTTGTGCTTTTATGACATATTCCCAAATGATTCAGGCGGTGATCAATGCTGCTAAGGCGGTACAGGAAGCAGAGTTTCATAAGCAGCTCTCCTATCAGCTGAATATTGAGAATACACGTATTTCAGAGCTGGAAAGCCATGCCGAGGAAATCCGGCATATTCGCCATGACCGCCGCCAGCATGTACAGGTATTGCGGGGATTGCTTGAGCATGAAGATATTCAGAAGGCGCTCGAATATCTTGCGGATTATGAGCAGAGTATGGCAGAAGCTATTAAACCATCACTTTGTGAGAATTTTGTCGCAGATACCTTGTGCAGAAGGTATGCTGCACTGGCTGAGCAGTCAGATATTCACTTGGAAATTACAGTGGCGTTTCCACAGAATACAGGCATTGCCGGCAGCGATATCGCTATCATACTGGGGAATTTGTGGGAAAATGCAATCACTGCTGCCTTGGACTGTACGGATGCAAAACGTTTTATCTGCTTGTGGATACAAACACAGAAGGACAAGGTACTCATACGCATGCAAAATGGCTACGTCGGAGAAATTCATTTTGAAGAAGATAAATTTTATTCTACAAAAAAGGGAAGAATAGATAGAGAAGGCGTCGGCATTCGCAGTATCAGAGCGGTTGCGGAGAAATACGGCGGTCTAGCGGAATTCACGTATACAGATGATACTTTTACAGCCTCAGTAGTGCTGTATATCTCGGCCGAATAGAGGGGATAACTGTTAAGCAACCTTATAGGAATTACTTACATGTATAAGGCATGATAGAATCTTGTGCTGGGCTGGTATTTGAATGATTCTGATAAATGAACGAGCTCGCATAAGTGTTATAGTAAACTAGAAATTTAGATTATATGTTAATGGTGCATAAAGCAAACTCTGGCTTTACTAACATGCTATTGTTCTTATTTAACTTACTCTGTAAGATAAGATGGTTGCTTTACATTGTATTATTGAAATAATATTGACGAATTAAACATAAAGGAAAATATGTGTATGGAAAGGATATGAATATCATGAAATCTAGAAGTAATGTGAGAGTGGCAAGGAAGAATTTGTTGACATATAGTATTGCAATAGGTGTTTGTGTGCTTCTGATGGGTTTCAACAGCCAGGCGGTACAGGGAAAACAAATAGTGTATAATCACCAGGGACAGACTAAACAACTATTGCCAGGTGAACAATTCAATACTGATGGTATAACATATTATGTTAGAAATGAATCGAGTGAGGTCATGGTTTATAGTGGGAGATCCTTAAAAGGGGAAGTGGACATTCCGGAAAGGGTTTATGACTTTTCAAATACAGAATACACGGTAACTTCTATAAAACCAGATGCGTTCAGAAATAATTCTGAAATTTTGCGAGTATCAATACCGGACAGTGTCACAACCATAGGCGATGCGGCCTTTATGGGATGCAACAGGTTGACAAGTATAGATTTGGGAAACGGTCTTCGGGAAATAGGGTCAGAGAGCTTCGCAGATACTGCACTAACTGAAATCATTATCCCAGGGAGTGTTACTTTGATAAAGGATAAGGCATTTAGCTCCTGTGCAGATCTGAAAAAGATAGAGCTGACAGATCATATTAAGGCGATAGGCAATAATGCATTCTTAGATTGCAGCAACTTAAATGATGTCATATTAAAAGTTCTGCAACAATTCGATTACGAATCTGCTGGTAAAATTAATGGAATTCTGATACCGAACCATAAAAGTATCACCTCTATAACAGTTGATGATGATGCGATATTTACAAATCTATCTGACAGCAAAGTAGAAATTATCGGAAGAAATCAAAATGTTTATACTGTAGATGAAGGAAAAACATTATCCTATGCAGAGCCAATGCGATTTCATATCGCTGAAATGAAAGAACATTTGTACACTTTCAACTTATCAGGCATGCTGCCTAAAATACCTGCAGGCCAAACATTTGGGAATATAGAATATACAATTAAAACAGGAGGCACTGCTGGAAATGTGTTAAGTGGTGAAGCAAAGGTGGAAGGAGAAAACCTGTTGTGCCCGGTGAAGGCAGTATCATCGGGAGGCTCACAAGATATTACAATCTCATTTCAGAGTGATCATTATACTATTATTGATGCTGTATTAACTTTAGAAGTCATTCCTGTAAAGCCGTTAACCATAGAAGGAATCAGTATGTATGGTGGTGTCTATAATGGAAAACCATATTCTTATACTGGAAATCCGGTTGTGAAAAACAGTAGTCATAATGTTATGAATGATGTGCAGCTTACGTTCTTATATGAGAGTGAAGATGGCGTCTATTCATCTGAAAAAGCTCCCAAAGATGCAGGTAGTTATATATTAACTATATCTGCATCAGATAAAAGTCTTCAGTATACAGGGACTACACGACTGAAATTTGTTATTGCAAAGAAAACTGTGACGGTGAAAGCTGATAATCAGATTATGACAGTCAATAATAAGCTTCCGGAATTTACTGTAAACTATGAGGGCTTTATAAATAATGATAATGAGAATAATGCAGCTTTGGACAGCATTGCTGTTGCAGAATGTAGGACGAATGGAAATACATTAGGAAATTTTGATATTACTTTTAGCAGAGAAGCAGTTTTAAATGATACAGCGGGTAAAAATTATGAGATTAAAGAATATAAAAATGGGCTACTCACAGTAAAATCAGCTGTAATAAAGCAGGATACAACTAAGATAGAAAAACCGGAAAGTGTAGGTGAGTATCCAAAAACAGGAGATAATAACAATCTGGCTATATGGATGGGATTTCTGTTCGCTTCTGTCGGGCTTATTGGATATATTCATTTAAAACGAACTCACAGTAGAAAAAAATAAAGATAACAGTTTTTTTTAATGATGAAAATTCTTCCAGCCACAGATGAATGAAAAGCTATACCGTTATTCATATGAATGTTATGTTGACAGCTTTTCAGGAGAATTAGAATAATTTCTATCCCGCGTGATACCGAACAAGTGTGTAAGAACGTGCTATAATATAGACGAATGGAAAAAAGGGAAAATACCTGCTTATATCTATTGTTATATAGGCAGGGAATCTTCTTATGTATTTTTCATATGAATAAAAAAGGTGATTGCGTGAAAGAAAAAATGACGAAGGAACAGAAAAAGCAACTGCTCAAAGAAAGGAATACTCCACCGCATTTAAGTATTCTTGAAGAAATTGGCAATGCCATCAGTCATGGTGCAGGAGCTGTCGCGGCTCTGATTGGAATGATATTACTGCTGCTGAAAGCAGACAGTAATGCAAAGATAGCGGCTGCACTCATTTTCGGCGGCAGTATGTTTCTTCTGATGCTGATGAGCTGTCTGTATCATGCGTTTAAAAGTGATTCCAAGGTAAAAAGGCTATGGCGCAGATTTGATTACACTTCCATATATTTTCTGATCAATGGAACGTTTGCCCCAATCTGTCTTGTGTTTGCGAACAGTTCACTGGCTCTGCTTCTGTTTGCGATACAATGGCTCCTGGCACTGGTTGGGATTATTATGATTCTGGTATATGGACCCGGAAAATGGCCGGCACTGCATTATACATTATATTTTGTGATAGGATGGAGCGGTGTGTTTTTTCTTGGGGATATGTATCAGCATAATCAGCCGCTGCTTTGTATGATACTAATGGGAGGAGTGGTCTATACACTCGGAATGATTCCGTTTTCCAAGCACCACAAGGGTGCGCACTTTTTATGGCATCTGTTTGTACTTTCCGGAGCACTTTTGCACTGGATCGGAATTTATTTCTTTTTGTACTGATGGTTTGATTTTTTTTGGCCCTTTTCTTAACAGGCTGCCATTTATGCAGATTTCTTTTGGGGTGCGATGCCGTTGACAGGAATGTTAATTGCCATCCTTGCTATATATGGCGTAATGCATTTTATTAGGTGCTTTCATGAACTGATAATCTATGCAGAATATAAAACCAGTCATCGTGATGACTGGTTTTATGGTAGTGATGGTATTACAAGAGAAGATACTTTGTATGAATTCGCAGCATCCCGTCATAAACAGTTCGAATTTGATTGTGCAGACGGATATAATCATAGCCATCATGCAGCTGCTCAAAAGCGAGCAGCTGACTTCTTATCTATTCTGAAAAACATTTTGATTATCTCTTTCAAAAAACAGCAGTTTTTTTAGGTATGCATGCATTTACTGTAGCTCTCCATCCGTATCGTTTATTTTAATTTTTCTATTACTGATTTCAGAGACTCCATCTCACCAGTGACGTTATTACGGACGTTTAATTTGTTTAAATCGTAAGCTTCGTGCTTTACTTTATTCTGAGCAGGTAAATCAATCTCTCTTAAACCGTCTCCCATATCAAGAAAAGCATATAAATTCTTATCCTTATAGTGTTTCATTAGGGCGAGATAGCATTTTCCTGCCTCTATTTCCATAGTAGGTTCAAATGTCGCATTATAATAGCGATTCTCTCTTTTTTTACGGTATTCCTGTGTTGTTTCATTATAAAATTCAGGATTTCTTATCTGCTCATATTCATTGATGGGAATAAAACCACCTTCCTTTGCATACGTGTAAATGTTATTTTCTTTTATAGTCCCATGTACTGTCTTATCAACAAGGAATTTTCCATATGTAGTCGGTGCAGCATCAAAAAAGTTCATATCTGAATAATCAATGCTAATGACTTTTATAATTGCAATATCGGTAGCTGCTTTTTTTAAGTCTTTTTCATCGCGGGATAAAGTGCAGCGCATAAGCTCATTCAGCTCACTATTCTTTCGTATTTCATCAGAGATAAAGGTGGAGGTAGGATATTCAATGATTGAAGGTTTCGGAGCGTTTTCAGCTTTCATTGAGCATCCACTCAACAATATAAAGCTTATAGAAATAAATATTCTTTTCATGGTATTCTCCTTTGGTAGATATATTATGACTAAATAGTTAAATTACGTTCGAATATGCGCCTGTCCTTAAAATCATATATTTAATAATCTGATTTGTAAAGAGGAGATGTCTTTTAAACGGAGTTAATGTCACTGGAATCGAACAAACCTGTTCCTTAAATTCAAAGATTTAAAACCGCTTAGAATTTTTACATGATGCTTATGGATTCAGGGATTGAAAAAATGCAAAGAATAAACATTTTCAGGACATACATAATATATAGGAAAGCACTTGAAAAAGGTGGTGAAAAAATGCACAAAAGGGGGAAAAAGCAGGGTGTTCATGGTATAATAAAAGCAACGTGGCCAGAATTTATACAATTCATTTGAATTGTCTGTCTACTGTTGGAACGGATTATGGTACGCTATATCCGTATTGATTATGTAAGGAGATTATTATGCTGAAAGTCTTACAACATCCATTGATTACGCATAAGCTGACACAGATGCGTAAGAAGGAAACCGGAACAAAGGATTTCCGTCAGAATCTGGACGAAATCGCAGGCCTGATGGCTTACGAAATTTCCAGAGATTTCCCGCTTCAGCCAGTCGAAATTGAAACGCCTGTCGCAAAGACCACAACCTATGAGCTTGCGAAGGAAATCGTACTGGTGCCGATTCTTCGTGCAGGTCTTGGAATGGTGAATGGAATCTGTGATTTGATCCCTACCGTTAAGATTGCACATGTGGGGCTGTATCGTGACGAAGAAACACTGGAGCCTCATACATATTTTGAAAAGTATCCGAAGGAAGTAAAGGATGCCATCGTCATGATTGTCGATCCGATGCTGGCAACCGGAGGGAGCGCAATCGCGGCCATTGACATGGTGAAGAAGCAGGGGGCGAAAAATATACGCCTTGTTTGTCTTGTTGGGGCTCCGGAAGGAGTCAGAGCTGTAGAAGAAGCACATCCGGAAGTGGATATCTATCTTGCGGCACTGGATGAAAAACTGAATGAAAAAGGGTATATCGTACCCGGACTTGGAGATGCAGGAGACCGTATTTTCGGTACGAAGTAGTCATGAAGGAAGCGTATCAGGCTATGCGGCTGATGTTTACCATGGTACTTGCCTGTGGGGCAGCGGTATGGATCGGTGCCTGGCTGGATGATGTATTTCATACCTCGCCATGGTGTCTTCTGATTCTGTTAGCCTACGCCATCATCTCCAGTTTGTATCTGATGATTCGAAAGCTGGGTGATGATCATGAATGAAACAAGGAAAATGGGAATGGAGATCCGTATACTTACCCTGCTGCTCTGTGCGGCAGGCTGTGTGGTCTGCATCATCCTGTTTCCCGGAGCCTGGAAGCAGGGCGTTATGGGTATTCTGATCGGCTCCTTAACCGGTATTATGGGCTTCAACATGATCCAGAACATGGTTGGGCACATTGACGGGGAACTGGCGGATATCAAATCCCGTGCATTTCGCTCCTATACGCGAAGATATATGCTGTATGCCGTTATCTTTGCCTTAAGCGCCATTGCAGGGGCGCATATTGCGGCTCTGCTGGTGGGAATGCTGCTTCATAAGTGCAGCATTCTGATTTACAGCTGGAAACACAGAAAGGAGGATGAGTAGTGGACGATAAGTTTGACGGAATCGTTTTGACACTGTTTGGACACAACATCGAATTTCAGCAGTCGATTATCAACTGGCTGATTCTCTGTGTGCTGTTTTCCATATTCTTTATCTGGGCCGGCAAAAAGTTTGAAAAGGCCGATGTTCGAAAGGCGCCGTCAGGAATACTTCTGATTACAGAAATGATTACCGGGCTGTGTACCAATATTATCGGAGATAACCTGAAGCATGAAACGAAGCATTATCTGTCGTTTCTGGGTACACTGACCATGATGATGGCCGTCAGCAATCTTTTGGGACTTCTCGGACTGCAGCCACCGACATCCAATCTAAGCTTTAATGTTACCCTTGCACTGATGATGTTTCTGACCATTCAGTATAACGGTATCAAAAAAGGCGGGCTTGGCGCACGTCTGAAGGAGCTGACGGAGCCGATGTGGCTGCTTACGCCGTTGAATGTCATTGGTGAGCTGGCACTTCCGATTTCGCTTTCCATGCGTTTGTTTGGAAACATACTGGCAGGCTCCATTATTATGCTGCTGGTGTATACAATGATGCGAAGCTTTCTCCCGTTCGGAGTACTCGGCTACATTGCGACACCGTTTCTGCATGCGTATTTTGATGTGTTCTCAGGTCTGATACAGACCTATATCTTCTTCACGCTGGCAAGCTTCTTCCTTAGTGAACAGGTTGCCCCGGAAGAATAACAAATGATGTTAACAGGAGGAAAAAATTATGGAATTCAATGAATATTTTGTACAGGGTATGGCACTGTTAGGTGCAGGTATTGCAATGATCGCCGGACTAGGTCCTGGTATCGGACAGGGTATCGCTGCCAGCAAGGGTGCGGAAAGTGTTGGACGCAATCCGGATGCTGCAGGTAAGATTCGTTCCATCATGGTACTTGGTATCGCTTTGGCGGAAACAACCGGTATCTATGCATTGATTGTTGCCTTGATTCTAATCTTCATGAAAGGGTAATGTCATTCATCATGAAGCTATGAAGAAAGGAGGTATTCGCATAGTATGGATTTTGATATAAATGCCTATCTGCGGCTGAATCCAATGGATATGATCATGGTCTGTGTATCAACGCTGATCATCATCGCTATTGCAAAGCATTTCTTCTGGGACAAGGTGCTTGCCTATCTCGATGCACGCAAGGCTGCCATTCAGGCAGATATTGATGCAGGTATGCAAAGCAGGGAAGCAGGAGAACAATACAAGCGCCAGTATGAAGAGCAGATGGCCAATGCCCGCGGCGAGGCTCATGAAATACTGGAAAGTGCCAAAGCCAATGCCGTTCAGGAGAAACGTGAAATTCTGGCTGCCGCAAGAGGTGAAGCCGAAGCGGTGAAGGAAAAAGCACGGAAGGATATCGAGCGTGAAAAGGTACAGGCTCGTGCAGAAATGAAGGATGCAATCGTGGATGTGGCATTTGAAGCCGCAAAACAGATTGTTAATAAAGAACTGGATGAAAGTACACATAAGCAGTACGTGGATGATTTTATCGAGCATGCAGGTGATGAGTCATGGCAGGCATAGCAGCAAAAAGCTACAGTGATGCACTGTTTGCACTTGCACAGGAGGAGCAGAAGCTTGATACATTCAAGGCAGATGTATGCATGATGGATGAACAGCTGAAGGCGTATCCCGATTTCATGCGGGTACTGACGCATCCCAAGATTCACAAGGAAGAAAAGAAACAGACGCTTGCGTCTGTATTCGGCAGTGAAGTCGATCATATGGTTTTGAATTTTGCGAAGCTATTGATCGATAAAAGCCGTTTTCAGAGTTTTCACGATATTACCAGAGAGTTTGTAAAGCAGTATAACAAGGTAAACAATATCGAAGTGGCACATGTCCGTACAGCAAAGAAGCTGGATGCTGCGGAAATTAAGCGTCTGAAATCTATGCTGGAGGAAAAGCTTTCGAAAACTGTGGAATTACACATACAGGAGGATCCGGATCTGCTTGCGGGACTGCGCATAAAGATCAATGATATGGTTCTGGATAATACCGCCAGAAGCCGTATGGATAATCTGAAACAGCTGGCACAGAGTGAGCCTGTGCAGGAAAGTTAGAGGTGAGTGCGAGTGAGCTTAAAGCCAGAAGAGATAAGTAAGCTGATCAAGGATCAGATTCGCAGATATGATGAGGATCTGGAAATCGATGAAACTGGTACGATTATCACCGTTGGTGACGGTATCGCGCTGATTTACGGTTTACAGAATGCGATGGCCGGTGAGCTGCTTCGTTTTCCCGGAGATATTTATGGAATGGTACTGAACCTGGAGGAAGAGCACGTTGGTGCTGTTTTGATGGGGGATGACTCCAACATCCGTGAAGGCGATGAAGTAAAACGTACCGGTCGTATCGTAGAGGTTCCCGTTGGTGACGGTATGCTGGGACGTGTTGTCAATGCACTTGGACAGGCAATTGACGGAGGAGAACCGATTAAAAGTGATAAGTTCCGTCCGGTAGAGCGTGTGGCACCCGGTGTTATGACAAGAAAAAGTGTACATCAGCCGATTCAGACCGGCTTGAAAATCATTGATTCCATGATTCCAATCGGTCGCGGTCAGCGTGAGCTGATCATCGGAGATCGCCAGACCGGAAAAACGGCGATTGCCATTGATACGATTATCAATCAGAAGAATAACAATGTAAAATGCATCTATGTTGCCATTGGTCAGAAGGCCAGTACGGTAGCACAAATCGTAGAAAAGCTGCGTTCCCACGGTGCCATGGAGTATACGACCATTGTATCCTCCACCGCAAGTGAACCGGCTCCGTTGCAATATATTGCGCCGTATGCAGGTTGTGCAATCGGCGAGGAATGGATGGAAAACGGTGATGATGTGCTGATCGTTTATGACGATTTGAGTAAGCATGCGGTTGCCTATCGTACCATGTCCCTGCTGCTGAAGCGTCCGCCTGGGCGTGAGGCATATCCGGGAGATGTCTTCTATCTGCATTCCCGTCTGCTGGAGCGTGCGGCAAAGCTGAATGATGAGCTTGGCGCAGGAAGTCTGACAGCTCTGCCAATTATTGAAACACAGGCTGGAGATATTTCCGCCTATATTCCGACAAATGTTATTTCCATCACCGATGGACAGATCTTCCTGCAGACGGAGCTGTTCAACAGTGGTGTACGTCCTGCCGTTGACAGCGGTCTGTCCGTTTCCCGTGTAGGTAGTGCGGCGCAGATCAAGGCAATGAAGCAGGTGAGCGGTTCCCTGAAGCTGGAGCTTGCGCAGTTCCGTGAGATGCAGGCCTTTGCGAAATTCGGAAGTGATCTGGATGCGGCTACAACAGAAACACTTGCCCACGGTGAGCGTTTGACGAAGCTGCTGATTCAGAATCAGTATGATCCGCTTCCGGTAACCCATCAGGTGTTATCACTGTTTGCGGCAAAAAACAAATTTCTGAAGCCGGTTAAGGTGGAGGATGTTCAGCTGTATGAAAAAGAAATGCTGAAGTACATGGAGCGAAACCATGCGGACATCTTAACGGAAATCGAAGAGAAGCAGGCGCTGGATGATGCATTGAGTGCGAAAATCAAGGCAGCATTACAGGCGTTTGAGACTGAATTCAAGAATATGATAGAAGGATAATGTATGGCAGCAGGTAAACTGGAGATCAAGGCGCGCATCCGCTCTGTAGAATCTACCAAAAAGATTACGAAGGCGATGCAGCTGGTAGCCACCAGTAAGCTGAAGAAACAGAAACAGTACATGGAAGAAAACAGGGAATATGCACACTATCTGAAAGAAACCGTGCAGGAAATTCTGTCTTCCATCGAGCATTCCAGACATCCGTATCTGCAGAAGCAGGAAGGAAAACCGTATACCATCGTCTTTACAAGTGACATGGGGCTGTGTGGCGGCTATAATGCCAACATCTTCCGTATGCTGCAGCATGAAATCGGCAATGAGGGTGACTTTGTCATCATCGGAGCTCGTGGAGCCAACTGGATTCACAATAAGGATTTTCATGTTGTGCAGAGTGAAACGGATCTGGAAGAGGACTGTTACAGTGAGCTGGTCGGTGTAGCTGATCATGCATTGGAACTGTACCGCAAACAGGAAATATCGGAAATACGTATTTTATATACACACTTTGTTAATTCTGTAACCTTTGAACCGAAGCTGATTACGCTGCTTCCGGTGGAAAAGGAGGAACGAGAGAAAGCAACGACTGCAGAAACCATCTTTGAACCTGCGGGTGACCGTATTCTGGATACCCTGGTACCGATGTACGTGCGTTCCCTGCTGTACAGCTATTTCCTGGAAACGAAAACGAGTGAACAGGCAAGCAGACGTATGGCAATGGAAAGTGCAACGGATAATGCAGAGGAGTTGAAGGAAACTCTCGAATTACAATTCAACCAGGCGCGACAGGCCGCAATTACCCAGGAAATAACGGAAATTGTCGGTGGTGTCAACGCTATGGAATGAAAGGAGCAGCCATGAGTAAGAATACAGGAAAAATCGTACAGGTCATTGGCCCGGTAGTCGATGTTGCATTTGAGAACGGAGATTTGCCGCAGCTATTGACCGCTATTGAAATTCCTCTGAAAGACAGTGAATCTCTGATTGTCGAAGTTGCTCAGCATATCGGTGATGAACGTGTCCGCTGTATCGCTATGGGCGGTACAGATGGTCTGGTTCGTGGAATGGAAGCCATTGATACAGGATCCGCAATCCGTGTACCGGTGGGAAAAGAAATTCTGGGAAGAATGTTCAATGTCCTCGGACGTGAAATTGATGGTCTGGGACCTGTAGGAACGGATAACACACTGCCGATCCACAGACAGGCACCGGGCTTTGAGGAGCAGCAGACATCCGCAGAAATGCTGGAAACAGGAATTAAGGTCATTGACCTGTTATGTCCATATTCCAAGGGTGGTAAGATTGGTTTGTTTGGTGGTGCGGGAGTAGGTAAAACCGTACTGATTCAGGAGCTGATTCATAATATCGCCAAGGAACATGGTGGAATGTCCGTCGTTACCGGTGTAGGGGAGAGAACCCGTGAAGGAAACGACATGTATCATGAAATGAAGGACAGCGGTGTCCTTGATAAGACCGTACTGGTTTACGGACAGATGAATGAATCACCGGGTGCCAGAATGCGTGTCGGTCTGACCGGGCTGACGATGGCGGAATATTTCCGTGATCACGACCATCAGGATGTATTGCTGTTTATTGATAATATTTTCCGTTTTACCCAGGCGGGAAGTGAAGTAAGTGCCCTGCTGGGACGTATGCCAAGTGCAGTAGGCTATCAGCCGACACTTGCGACAGAAATGGGACAGCTGCAGGAGCGCATTACATCCACGAAGGATGGTTCCATTACCTCTGTTCAGGCAATTTATGTACCTGCGGATGACTTGACAGACCCGGCTCCGGCTACCGCATTTACCCATCTGGATGCGAAAACAGTTCTGGACCGTGATATTGCGGCACTGGGAATTTATCCGGCTGTTGATCCGCTGGAATCCAGCTCCCGTATATTGGATCCGCTTGTTGTTGGTGAAGAGCATTATGAAGTTGCCCGCGGAGTACAAACTATTTTACAGCGCTATAAGGAGCTGCAGGACATCATTGCCATTCTGGGTATGGACGAGCTGAGTGAGGAAGACAAGATTATTGTCAACCGTGCCCGCCGTGTCCGTAACTTCCTGTCACAGCCATTCCATGTTGCGGAGGTGTTCTCCGGAATCAAGGGCTGCTATGTATCCCGTGAGGATACGGTACGCAGCTTCAAGGAACTGCTGGATGGTAAATACGATGATCTTCCGGAACAGGCCTTCATGTTCGCATCAACGATTGAAGAGGTTGTCGAGAAAGCCAAGGCGCTGGAAAACTGAGTATGATCAAAATCAAGATCATTACGCCGCTGGGTCTTTATAAGGAAGGCGAAGTCGGCGGCGTGCATGTACGGACGGTGGAAGGAGAAACGACAATTCTTCCCAACCACATGCCAATCGTTGCAATGCTGACAACATGCAAATGTTCTCTTATGGAAGGCAGTGAATATAAGGATTATGCAATTGCTGGCGGACTGCTTCAGTTTGCGGACAATGAGATGCGTATCCTTGCAGATGCGATTGAAGGCCGTGAGGAAATTGATATCGAGCGTGCCAGACGTGCAAAACAACGTGCTGAAGAGCGTTTGAAGAAAATGGATAACCGCACCAGCATGAAACGTGCTGAGGTCGCATTGGCAAAAGCAATTAACCGTATCAAGGTTTACGGTGGTTAAAATTATAGGGATATCAGAATCATCTGGTATCTCTTTTTTGTGAAGTGAAGCAATTGAATATATATTATAAAAATTCATGATTTGTTTACTTTTCAGCGTACCTGCAAAATTATAGTTTATGCCATGGCTATAGGCAATGTATAAGACTCTATGGTAAAGAATGCAGTGAGTTCTTTGACGGGCAGATTTATGATGCGTTCAGGTTTGTGGATATCATGCAAAGCGCTGATAAAAGCATTGATTGTTCATTATGTTGATGTATGTTTGCTGAATCCTCCCGCAAAAAAAGAAAGGAATGTAGAAGTCTGTATTTATATCCGGGAAAAGCAGTCTTACTGAAAAGGATATCACTCTGTTCAATAAGCAATATCCTAAGCTTAAAACGGGTATCTATATTCCAGCCTATTGATTTTAACTGTTCCCTGACATTCTTCGTAGTGTAGAAACGATTTTTTCTAGCTTGCGGATGTAGACGAAAAAGGGAATCCAAATATTTATGAAATACAACAGATATTTGAATTTCCCTATGTATATGTATTCGTTATGGATGAAGTACTGTATAACTATAAAAGCTTACTTCCTTCTTCTCAACCTGTCAAAGCCAATTTGTATGAGGACAATCAGAAAAGCGATGAGCATATTTTCCAATGCAGCTGACCGGTTGAAAACCATCATGATCAACACAATAACCGTATATT
This sequence comes from [Clostridium] innocuum, assembly GCA_012317185.1. Lineage (NCBI taxonomy): Bacteria > Bacillati > Bacillota > Clostridia > Eubacteriales > Clostridiaceae > Clostridium > [Clostridium] innocuum. The sequence continues at coordinate 269,647 of CP048838.1, forward strand.
CGATTAAGTAGATTTTTCCATTCATATTCGTTCTCCTCAAAATGCTGCCTGCATCGCGCTTCCACTGTTATGCAACAGCTGCATCATATGTATTCGGATACAGGGTGATCATCATATAACAGATTTCATCATCACTGATCTCAATTTCAAAGGCCTCCTCAATGGACTTGATATGGCTTCTTATTTTCTGAAAAATCTCTTTATTACTGTCCAAATAGGGCGTCTTATGGTCAAATATGATTGTCTTATTTGCTATGATACGCTCAATCATAAAACCGATATGGATAATTAATGAGAATCCGGTAGAGGCTCTGTTTTTTTCTTCATACTCCAGATCATCAAAAAGATTTTCTAAAAACTCCGCGGCAACCTTCTGAACAGCCAGTGGATTTACATACATAACATGCTGGGCCAGAAATCCTGCAGCTTCCTCTGCACTCTGGTCTGTTTTTTTATGCTTTGTCTTTTGTTCGCTTACTCCTGTTTTGTTCAGAAATTTAATGAAATTCTCCTTTTTATCATCGGTAACCAGTTCGGATATATGAAAGAAAGGGGCATCCACATCAATATGTACATTTCCAATGACTGCAACCAGATTGTAGCTGTCCACGATTTCCTGATAGGTCTCATTTTTCTTTTGAAGCTCCTCATTGCTTAACGCAAATACATGGATGTAGCCAAGCGAATTTTCCTTTAATATTTCAACAATCATATTTTTAAATGCGATACTTGTCCCCTGACCGGATGAACATGCGGATATGATTGCAGGCTCTTTCTCTGAGCTTGCAAAAGCAGGCTCAAAGCGGTTTTTAATCAGATATTCATTATAGGTGAGGTCAATATGCTCATTGCGATTCAGCATGATGTGCGCAAAGTCCAAAGCAATCGCTGTGGATACGTTTGGAATCGTATGTGTGGGGATACCGGTATCTCTGGTCAGCTTATGTCCAAAATCCAGAAGAGAGCCCATGTCCGCCAGAATCATCACACCCTTTTTGAGATGCAGACTCTCGATTTCCTCCATAAACAGCTGGTAGCTCTGATTGACATCCTGTGTCAGCGGCATATCAAATGCCCTTACAAAATCCGTATGCAGCAGGCGGTTGCATACCTCTGCTATGCTGGATGCCGTATTGCCATGAGCAAGAATATATAAGGCAGCCTTTGATGAATTATCCGGAACAATATCACTTGTAATATTCTTGATCAGCAGCTGAAAGAACTTTTTCTCATCCGTTGGCAGACGCAGAGAAAACTTGCTTTCGATCCTGTCGATCATATCATCAACAATCGCATCACCTGTTTTCACAGGCACGGAGCTGCTCTCCGTCAGCTTTATTTTCCGCAATCTGTCAATAAGAAATTTTAAATGAAAGGCCAGAACGAGGATGCTCTGCTCCGTTATTTTTACAGACAGGCGGTTTTGTATTTCCTTCATGACCTCCAGTGAGAAATCGACAATGCGCGGCTCGATAATCTTATAAAGCTCATCCTTGTTTACTGTTTTAAAATACATGCTGTTGAGAATTTCGTCATAATAGGAAGACACTGCGGAGGATATGCGAATTGCGACCTCATCGCTCGTCAGTCCCTGTCTGGAATAATTGCGAATCTCATCAATCAGACTGCAGTATGCTTCTTCATTCAGTACGTTTTCCTTTACATGTGTAATCTCATTGGAAGGTGTGATTACCAGGTCATAGTTGTAATTCTCATAATTGTCGGTGAAGGTATATCCGATTTTCCTATACTTTTTATAAGCCTCTCGGATATTGTCTGACAGAAATACATAGGGAACCTTGATTTCACCGAATTCCTTGGTTTTACTTTCAAGGAAAGAGCGGGCACAAAGTATTTTTATTTCAGAGGCAAGCTGTCCGATATTTTCTGTAAAATCATACAGGGTGATGGCTTTCACAATATCCGCATCAATGATATAGGTACGCTGTGTAAGGATCGCCTCCTTGGAAAAGAGATGCTCCATGATTTTCAGCTTTTCCTGTAGCGGGCGCTCGCGCAGCGGCGGCAGATTGATCGTAAGAGGGATTCTGCGCTTAAAGGTTTTCAACAGGACATCCTTCGGATTTTCTGTTGTAGCTCCAATGATGAGGATATCCGCTTTCCGTATCGTATTTGCTTCCCCCATCTTGCGGTACTGTCCGGTATCCATAAGATAGAATAACAGCTCCTGTCCCTCCGGAGGAAGTCTGTGAATTTCATCGAGAAACAATATTCCGTGATTAGCTTTTTCAACAAGACCCTCCGTTTCCTGATCCGCGCCGGTAAAAGCGCCCCGGATATGTCCGAACAGCTGTGACAGTAAAAGCTGTGGATTGTGATAGTAGTCCGCACAGTTGAATTCCACGAAGGGATATTCCTTTTCACTCATACCTTTTATTTTTCTGCCATAGTCATACATTGTATGCGCGAATAATGTCTTTCCAGTGCCGCTTTCTCCGGTAATCAGTGTGTGCAGCCCCTTTGGCGGGTATAAAATTGCGGACTGCGCCTGCTTAATCTGTAAAGACTGGCTGCCGTCATGGCCAATCATGATGGAAAAGGAATCTGCCTCCTGTTCTTTTTTGAAAAACAGATTTCTGATTTCCTCCGGGGTATAAACACTCTTTTCCAGGTGAACATGCAGTTCCTTCTTTACGATATCCACAGGAACAAATAAAACAGGTCGGGTTTCAATTTTAATAAACAAGCCGTTCTTGACAGCCGTATTCAGCATGGTACTGACCGTCGAACGGTATGTGTTAAAGTGATCAGCGATATCCTTTGCTGTGATTCCGAAATTCTCTTTCTTCTGAATTCTGTTTTCCAGATATTCCCTTGTAATGACAGAATAGATATAATCGAATACTTCCTGCTCAGACATATCTACACCTCTTTTCTTTTATGAATGCATCGTTTGTTTTACCATGATGCAGCAGTACGTTTATTAATGAATGTGCAGTTTGCCATTGTGCAAAAGAGCACTGCAAATGCCTTTCTCTATTGTATTGCATGATATCTGTGCTTTGTTTCTGCGTATGAAATGTTGCAGAAACGTACAGACAGCACCCGTTTAGGATAAAAGCTCAATCAATGAGTTCATAATCTCCTTTGGCGTGGTGGAAGCTTTAATCCGCTCCATGGATTCCTTCTCTGAAAACATTCCGACAAGCTTTTGCAGAATTGTCAGCTGATGCTCAGCACCATTCACAGCGAGCGTAAAGATGATATTTACCGGTACGGTTTCATTATCTGATCCCATTAGTGTGAAATCCACAGGGGTTTTCAGCTTTGTAATGATGATTGCCGATTTCTTAACCGTATCCCTTTCCATGGGATGAGGGATTGCAACCTTAAGTACCTCCGTGGGTAATGCTGTCGGGTACAGCTTTTCTCTTTTGATAACTGCATCCGCAAACCCTTCCTTAACATATCCCTTCCGGTATGCATCCTCACCGATTTTTTTGATAGCATCCTCAAAATCCTCTGCTTCCAGTGTTAATTCTATCAGTTCTTCAAATAATAAATCCCTTATATTGTATTTTTCCATAATTGAATACCTCCCGCTTTTTATTAAAGCAAAAATCTTGCCAAACTATGGAATTATAAGCTGATTCTGAAATATATCTGAAAATTTATGAGAAAATGCTTCCCTTAAGCTCCTGTTTATCGTGCTGAAATTTATCACTATGCTTATGCAGATAACATGCAGAGGTTGTTTGTGATACCATAGGGGCATGGAAAAGCTATAATTTACAGAGCATATTCGTTCGTGATTGAAATCTCATTTAAAATTATAGCATAGAAAATATAAAAGAAATAATAAATAAATGCAGTTATCTGTAAGCATGCATGAAAGGGATATACGTTATAAAAAGAGCGTTGGGGAATTTGGGTTACATATATAAGGAAGCATATTGGAAAAACAGCCATTCTGTAAGACATAAGAAGAGGCAAAAAAGCATTTTTGCATATAGCTTCCCTATGCTTTCTCCGGTGTAAAAACAGAAGAAAAAGTGTCTGTTCACTGGAATTGGCAAAATTTTTGCTTTATTAAATAGGCGTAAACGACCTGAAAGATGGTTAGAAAGGAGAATGAGATGAAAACAATTATCGTTGCTTGCGGAGGTGGTATCGCAACCTCGGCTACATGCGCTACAAAAATCAATATGGCGCTGGAAGAACGCGGATTGAGTAATCTGGCGAAGGCCGAGGCTGTCGATATCAAGTCACTTGATAATTTCATCAAGACTGCAGATGTCTATGTATCCATTACCCCGATGCGCGGTGTGGTACAAAGCTATGACATTCCGGTAATCAGCGGGATTCCGCTGCTGACAGGAATGGGCAAGGATGCCTGCATTGACGAGATTGTCAAAGCATTAAAGTAAAAGAAAAGAAGAGGAGAAAAAAATTATGGAAATGTTAGCTACCGTATTCCAGGGTCTTCTGGACCTGGGCGCTGCCGTATTTCTTCCGATTGTGTTATTCATTATCGGCTTGATCGTAGGCATGAAACCTGGCAAGGCGTTCTCATCCGCATTGACCTTAGGTGTTGCATTTATTGGTATCAATTTATTGATTGGGTATATGGGGGATACCGTCGGGGCTGCTTTCACAACAATCGTTGAGGGATCAGATAGTACATTAAAGTATATCGATATGGGATGGGCACCGGCCCTTGGACTTGCGTGGCAGTGGCAGTATGCGTTCCTCATGTTCCCGATACAGATTGCCATCAATGTTATCATGCTGCTGCTCGGATGGACGAACTGTCTGAATGTGGATATGTGGAATGTAGGAAACAAGGTGTTTACAGCCTTCCTTGTCACAAGTGCATGCAATAATGTGATTGTTGGCTTTATCGTTGCTATTGTACAGATTATCGCGGAATTAAAGAATGCGGATTACACGAAGTATCAGATTCTGGAGCTTACCGGTGTTCCTTCTGTAGGTATGCCGCACTGTATGTTTTTAAGTAATATCTTCTTCTATCCGATTGCAAATATACTGGATAAGATTCTGCCAAATACAAAGACGTTGAATGCGCAGGAAATACGTAATAAAATCGGTATCTTCGGTGAAAATCACGTACTTGGCTTCCTGATGGGAACCATTATCGGTCTTGCGGCAGGACAGGGTTCCGGTGCATTGCTGCTCGGTGTACAGGCAGGTACTGCATTGACCTTATTCCCGATGGTTTCCAAGCTGTTTATGACCGCACTGACACCGATTTCCGATGCGGCAAGTGAATGGGTGAAAAAGAAATTCCCTGGCCGTGAGCTGATCATTGGGCTTGACTGGCCAATTCTGGCAGGGAACTCTGAAATCTGGGTTGCCATCATTCTTACAATTCCGGTTGCATTGATCTTCTCGCTGATTCTGCCGGGAAATACTGCACTGGTTCTTGGAAATCTGATGAATGTCTGTGTTTGTGTACCACTGTTCCTGGCAATGAAGGGCGATGTGCTGAAAATGTGTATCGTTTCCTGGATCTGGTGTCCGATTTTAAGCTACGCGGCATCCGTTATGGGACCGCTCCTGACTAGTCTTGCAAATACTGCCGGAACCTACAACACCGATATCACATGGTGGGGCTGCGATATTGCGGAAATCCGTTTTGCAATATATGAAGCAGCAACTGGCAATATGATCGGTATCGTGGCATGTGTTGCTGTTGTGGCACTGGGAATTCTGTACTTCCTGAAGCTGGCACCCGCAAGAGAAAAAGCCGCAAAGGAACGTCTGGAATCCGGACAGTAAAAAAGTGTCTTTCCTTCTGTATGTTGTAATATAACCTATGGAAAAGCAGCTTATGTCGCTGCAAATTGACACAGTATCTATCATAGTAATGCAATAAGCAAAATGAAGAATGAGGTGATCCTATGAGCAGATTTCAACAGTTTTGGTGGTATATAGGCGTTTGTATGACAGCTGTCGCGCTTCTTTTATCAGTAGTGACACGCAACTGGGTGCTGGCAATACTCTGCGCCGTTTCCACTGCCGGACTGCGAAAATTAAATGACAAGGTTGAATTACCGAAGGTATATACGCAGAGGGGGATTAAAAATGAGTGGTTTACACCAGGGAGACAACAGAAATGAAAAAGATAATAAATAATCCGAATGCCGTTGTTGAAGAAATGCTGCAGGGTATTGAAATCGCGAATCCGGATGTTTTATATGACAGGGAAGGCGTCGTCATTGCCCGCAAGGAAAAAAGTGATAAGGTCGGGCTTGTATCCGGAGGAGGCAGCGGTCATGAACCGGCGCATGCCGGCTATGTCGGCTATGGTATGCTGGATGCCGCAGTGAGCGGTAATGTGTTCGCATCGCCGTCCCCGGACCGGGTGCTGCGTGGAATTCAGCTTGCAGACTCCGGTCATGGTGTTCTGCTGATCATAAAGAATTATGCCGGAGATATCATGAACTTTGAAATCGCAGAAGAGCTTGCCGGCATGGAAGGTATCGAGGTTGATCATGTCGTTGTGAGGGATGATGTTGCTGTTGCGGAAAGTGATGAATCTACTGGCAGACGTGGTATTGCAGGAACAGTATTCGTGCATAAGCTTGCCGGTGCGAAAGCAGAAACAGGGGCATCCCTTGCCGAGGTTAAGCGTGTTGCGGAAAAAACGATTGAGAACGTAAGAAGCTTTGGTGTATCGTTATCAGCCTGTACGATTCCGGCGGTCGGCACTTGCGGCTTTACGATTGAGGAGGACTGCATGGAGGTCGGTATGGGCATCCACGGTGAAGCAGGTATTGAGAAAACGAAGCTGAAGCCGTCAAAGGAAATTGCGGATATCATGGTAAACAGAATCCTTGCGGATAAGGACTATGGACATAGCGAGGTTGCAGTCATGATCAACGGTCTGGGTGCCACTCCTTTGATGGAATTATATATTCTGGCTTCTGATGTGCATACCCGGCTATGTGCCGAAGGTCTGAAGCCGGTCAAATATTATGTTGGAAACTATATGACGGCTATTGAAATGGCAGGGGCATCCTGCAGTATCCTACAGCTGGATGAGGAATTGAAAAGGCTGCTGGAGTATCCAAGCAATACCCCGGCATTTAAGGAGATTGGATAATGGGATTTCAATTACAGACAAAGGATTTTATCCGCTATTTTCAGGAAGCCCGTGAGGTGATTGCTGCGCAGAGGGACTATGTCACGGAGCTGGACTCCACGACAGGGGATGGCGATCACTGGGTGAATGTGAATATGGGATTTGAAAAAATAACAGCTCTGTCAAAGGAGCTGGAAGACATGACGCTGGCAGATATGTTCAAAAAGGTTGGAATGACAATGTATTCAGCTGTCGGAGGCTCCTCCGGGGCGCTTTATGGCAGCGGATACATGGCGGCCGGAAGAGCTTGTGCCGGCAAAGCTGTGCTGGATGTACACGGTCTGTATGAGGTGTATGACGCCATGCTGCAGGAAATCATGAAGCGTGGAAAAACAGAGCCCGGACAGAAAACGATGATCGATGCATTATACCCGGCACTTCGTGCATATAGGGAAGGATTGGACGCAGGCAGGCGTGATGAAGAAATCATTCAGGATTTTATGGAAGGCGCCGCAAACGGTGCGAAGCGTACAAAGGAAATGGAAGCTGTAAAAGGAAGAGCCAGCTATCGAAGCGATAAGGGTGTAGGGCATCTGGACCCTGGAGCTGTTACGCTGGCTATGCAGCTGGAATGTATGGGAAATATGATATTGAATACATTGAAATAAAAAACAGGAGGAGATACTTATGATGAAGAAAATACAATTTTATGCACCCGGTGATATCCGTGTGGAGGAGGTGGAGATACCTGCACCGAAAGCAGGAGAAATCGTTATCAAAAATGAGGTTACCTTAACCTGCGGTACAGATGTGAAAACGTATAAACGTGGATACCGCTATGAACCACCGTTCGGCATGGGGCATGAAGCAAGCGGTGTCGTATATGCTGTCGGTGAAGGGGTTACCGGGTTTAAAGTCGGTGATCGTGTGGTTGCACACAATTCTGCATCCTGCGGAACCTGTTACTATTGTAAAAAGGGACAGGAGTCCATGTGTGTGGATCTGATTCAGAATCAGTTTACCAACGGAGCCTATGCGGAGTATCAGCTGATTCCGGAAAGAATCGTCAAACTGAATACCTTCCATATTCCGGAAGGAATGTCCTATAAGCAGGCTGCACTGCTGGAACCGCTGGCTTGTGCCTTGTATGGAACGGAAATGACGAACTTTGATCTCGGTGACTACGTTTGTGTAAACGGCTGCGGTCCGATCGGTCTGATGTTTGTACGTATGTGTGTATTGAGAGGTGCACATGTTATCGCCTGTGATATGACACCGGAAAGACTGGCACTTGCGAAAAAGCTGGGTGCTCAGGAGATCATCAATATTAAGGATCTCAACGGTAAGGATCAGGCAGAGGCAGTGAAGGAGCTGACACCGGATGCGCGCGGTGTGGATGCGGCAATTGAAGCTGCCGGATTACCGGAGGTATGGCAGATTGCCCTGCGTATGGCAAGACCTGGCGGAGAGGTTCTGTTCTTCGGCGGTACGAAAAAAGGCCTGGAGGTACCTGTGGATACAACACTTGTACACTATTCTCAGCTGACATTGAAGGGCGTGTTCCATACAACTCCGCAGCATGTAAATGCAGCCTTTGAAATGTTGAAGATGGGGGCAATCAGTGCAGAGGATTTTGTACAGAATGAATACTGTATTGAGGATACTGAAAAGGCGATTGTAGAGCACGCTAGCGGTAAGGTTATCAAAAACTGCATTGTATATAAATAAAAACACAGGGAATTGAAAACTGCGTTTTATGGATGTATAATTCAACTATGAAACAGTCGTTGGAAATTATACAAAATCAGAAACAGAAATTCTCATCGAAGCTCGTACCCTCTATGGAAATCCTGGCACTTTCTCAGCATGAGCTGGAGTCCCTGGTCGATGCAAGTCTGATGGATAATCCGTTCTCTGATGTTGATCAGAATACAATATCCTTAAAGACCAGAGATGTCGATTTGGATTTTAAGCGGGTTCGAAAAAAGCAGAGTGAGCTTCAGGAAATTGTATATGCGGATGAAAGTCAGGATGATTTGTTCGAGCATGTCATCGTGCAGCTCTATCCGCATATGCAGACAAAAAAAGATGAAGAGGTTTTTACCGTATTATTAGAGTCTTTGGATTCCAGAGGATTTCTTTCAGAAACACCGGATGATTTGTGCAGATTCCTGAATATAAAGAAGACAAGGCTGCTGCAGTATTTGCATGTCCTGCAGCATGTAGATCCGAAGGGATTGGGCGCAAAGGATACCGGAGAATGCATATGCATTCAGTTATCGGAAATCGAGGGCTCCACTCTGGCACAGCATATCGTATGTTCTCATCTGGAGGCACTCAGTACAGGAGATTTTTTGAAAATTGCGAAGTTGGAGCATACCGATGTGGAGCATGTAAAACAGGCGTTGTCGCTGATTCGTTCACTGAATCCCATACCCGCAAACGGCTTTAGAGTACGGGAGAAGACGGTGTTTATCATTCCTGATGTATATATAAGGAAAGAAGATTCTACGTTTCTTCTGGAAATGAACGCCAGACTGCAGGATAAGCTCAGTATGAATACGGAAAACTATGAGCTTTACAAATCAGCGGCTTGCAATGCGGAAGCAAAGGCCTTTCTGAAGGAAAAGCTGAATGATTTTAAATGGCTTCAATATAGTATTTCCAGAAGGTCGGTGACGCTGAAAAAAATCATAGCCTTTCTGGTTGAATATCAGGCCGCCTTTTTCCAGACAGGAGATGAACGTGCATTGAAGCCGCTACGCCTTGTGGATATCGCAGAACAGCTAAAAATGCATACCTCCACCATAAGCAGAGCGATTTCCGGTAAATTCTTTCAATGTGAATATGGAACCTACTCCTTTCACTTTTTAGTGCCGAGATGCTATGAACGGCAGGGAGAAGTGACAGCCTCCATAGATACTATTCGAAACGAGATTAAGGAAATCATCCGTTCTGAGGATAAACAGCATCCCTATTCCGATGAGAAAATTCGTCAGCTGCTGGAGGAAGACGGATTTGTGATATCCAGAAGAAGTGTAACCTTATACCGAAAGGAATGCGGCATACCGTCCTCACGGAATCGAAAGACTATCCATATATAGAAAGGATCGTCATAATGAATATTTTAGACGTAGCATTTGTAGAAGAACTCGTTGATGCCTGCCAGTATTTCTGGGAAGCAGGATGGGGAGAATATCATGCAGGAAATATCAGCTATCTTCTTTCAGATGATGAATTTGATCAGCTGAAGGAGTATATGCAGGTGTCGGCATCTGTTGATGTTGCCTTTGATACAGCTGGCTTAAAGGGAAAGGCATTTATTGTCACAAAATCCGGAGCATGCTTTCGCACAATGAAGAAAAAGTATGAACGGGATCTGGGAATCATTCAGTTCAAGGAAAACGGATATGATATTCTGTGGGGACTTGATCAGGGAAGAGGAAGACCAACCAGCGAGCTTCCCGCCCATGTACTGTGTCATCGTGCAAGGCTCGCAGATGATGCAAACAACAAAATTGTAATGCACTGTCATCCAACCTACCTGAATGCAATGACGATGATTCATGAGCTGGATGAGGAAAGCTTTACACAGACCTTGTGGAAGATGAATTCCGAGTGTGCGCTGGTGTTCCCAGAAGGACTGGCAGTATTGCCCTGGATGAAATGCGGAGAAGGTCCGATCGGTCCGGCGACAGCTGATAAAATGAAGGATAAAAGGGTCGTTGTGTGGCCGTTCCATGGTATATTCTCGAGTGGCAATTCCATTTCGGATGCCATCGGCTTGATTGAGGCAATCGATAAAAATGCGTATGTATATGTTCTGGTGAAAGCCAATATGATGCATGGAATGACCGATGAAAATGTACGGGAATTGAAAGAACATTTCGGACTGAGCTGATTTCTTCAGCTTTCGATTATGGCAAGGAAAAGGAGACAGCAACTTCTTTTCCTTTTGTCATAGAGGAAACATATGTCTCATTGGATAGTGTTTTGATCAGCTTCTTTTGGAATGAAATAAAAGAGAAGGATATGAAAAGGAGAGGAACCTCATATGTTAGAGCATTTAAAAAAGGATGTTTGTGAAATAGCAAAGCGTGCGCAGAGGGATGGCTTATGTAAACACAAATCAGGGAATTTTTCTGCCCGTGATGCGAAAAGCGGCTATATTGTTATTACACCGACCAGTGTTGATCGCGAAATGCTGACACCCCGTGATATGATTGTTATGGATCTGGATGCCAATGTTTTGGAGCATGCATCCGGATTACGACCGACGAGTGAAGCCTTGATGCATTTGATGATTTATAGGACGAGAAAGGATGCGAGGGCAATCGTGCATACACACTCCATGTATGGCACCACGTTTGCTTTGTTGAACAAACCGATTCCGGCAATCGTATATGAGGTCGCAAATTTCGGGCTCACCAAGGCGCGTATTCCGGTAGCACCCTATGGCCGCCCCGGTACGATGGAGCTGGCTGATTCTGTTGTTGAGGTCTGTAAGGAGGCGGAATGCTTTTTACTGGAAAAGCATGGTACGGTTGCTTTTGATACAAGAGATATTTACGAAGCGTATTTAAAGGCCAATTACATTGAGGAGCTGGCACAGTTGTATTATAATGCGCTGACAGTACATCAGGGAAAGGAACCGGAAGCTTTTTCACAGGAGGAGCTGCAATGCTGGGAGTATCCAAAGGAAATCAGCTTCGCTGATGAATAATGTCAGTCAGTTTTTAGCGCGGAGGAGGATTCTCCATAGGTTAAATGTGTTATATGGAAATGCATAAGGAATCCGGATATGTATGTTCATGCTGTGTGTCATCTGATATTGCTTTTCAACAGAAAATGCAGGCATGAACAATATAGGAAGTGAAAGCCCAATACTGGGCTTTTTCTTGTATATGGCTGCATCGTATTTTGTCGGCACATATACGAAATGTTTGAAATACGCAGAAATCCAATGCGAATGCTATGGATAAACCGGAATCAGGCTTTGCCCTTGTGACAAAGGCTGACAGTATGCTACAAGATATCGTCTGTCACAGCTATTTAAAGATACACAAAAAGGATGAATTTGTTTTATCGTCAACGTCAGCTTTTTCCATAGGAATGATTCAGAAAGCTTGATGCAAATGAAAATCATTGTTTCTTTGAACAACTAATTCCTGCTTCATATATGTTTATTTTCGGAATCTCTCCCTAAAATGAAAAATATTCAGAAAATAGAATTGTGTTTGTTACAAAGTTACGGTATACTAGGAAACAGCGAGGTGACATCATGAGAGTATTGCTACAGAGGGTACAGCATGCAAGTGTGCGTGTTGATGGAGCTATAACAGGAAGTATACAGCAGGGATTTCTGCTGCTGGTGGGAATTACGCCGACGGATACCGAGGACATCATGAGGAAGATGGCAGGAAAATGCGCACAGCTTCGTGTATTTGAGGATGAAAATGGAAAAATGAACAGAGGGCTTCAGGATATCGGTGGCAGTATTCTTTCTATATCACAGTTTACGCTGTATGCGGATTGTAAACGGGGAAGACGCCCGGGATTTGAAAAAGCGGCACGCGGGGATTTTGCACAGCCGATGTACCATGCATTTAATGAAGAGCTCCGTACTTATGGTATCCATGTGGAAACGGGGATCTTCGGTGCGGATATGAAGGTGGATTTACTGAATGACGGTCCGGTTACAATTTTGCTGGACAGTGAAGAATGGTAGGAGGAAGTGAAATGGGCACAATTTTATATGGAAGTGAAATAGCGAAGGATATACGTACCTCGTTGAAGGAACAGATTGATGAGCTGCGTGAGAAAGGAAAAAGGATTCCGAAGCTTGTTGTGATTCTGGTAGGGGATAATCCTGCCAGCCTGTCCTATGTGACCGGTAAGGAAAAGGCGTGCAGAGAAATCGGAATGGAAAACATTCTGCTGCGGCTGCAGGAGGATACCACAGAAGAAGCGCTTTTGGCGGAAATTCACAGATTGAATACGGATACCTCCATAGACGGTATTCTGGTACAGCTCCCGCTGCCAAAGCATATGGATGAGCATAAAGTTCTGTTTGCTATTGATCCGCAAAAGGATGTCGATGGCTTTCATCCATATAATATAGGAAAGCTGATGCTGCAGGAGGATACCTATCTGCCCTGTACTCCAAAGGGAATCCTGCGTATGCTGGACACTGCTGGATATTCTGATTTAAGCGGTCTTCGCGCAGTCGTCATCGGCCGCAGCAATATTGTTGGAAAGCCGGTTGCGCACCTGCTGTTAAACCGCAATGCCACGGTAACCATTTGCCATTCTAGGACAAGGAATATCGAAGAAATCTGTGCGGAAGCGGATATCCTGATCGCATCCGTTGGAAGTCCCCGCCTGGTTACGGCTGACTGGGTGAAAAAGGGAGCTGTTGTCATTGATGTCGGCATTAACCGTGTGGATGGCAGGCTGTGCGGTGATGTGGATTTTGAGAGAGTGAAAGACAAGACGGCCGTAATTACACCGGTACCTAAGGGCGTTGGACCGATGACCATTGCAATGCTCTTGGAAAATACGCTGGAATCCTATCGGAAACACCGCTGATATGCTGATAGAATTTTTGGGTGAGATACTGGTTGAGGGACTGGCATGTGGGACCTACGGTCTGATGGAGCTGTTTCTTGACAGCCTGTATAAGGGCTGGAACAAAACGCTGAAGAAGCTGCTGTGTGTGCTTATGGGAATCACCATGTGGATTCTGATAGGGTATATGATCATCGGAATTCTGGAAATTGTCTTATAAATGTGGAGGTGCTTATGATAGAAAAAGATTATGATCTCAATGATATCGTCGAAATGAAAAAGGAACATCCATGTCATAAATCAAAATATTGGAAAATTATACGTATGGGGGCAGATATTCGCATTAAATGTCTGGGCTGTGGTACAAGTGTGCTGTTTCCCAGAGTGCAGTTTGAAAAGAAATTAAAAAGAATTATAGAAAAGGCTCCCGGAGAAACGAATGAAAACTGACATCCTATGTGATGTCTTTTTTATAAGGTAGGGGAAAGATACAACAGCGCCTTATACTTATAATAATAGCAAGGACAAACCTATTCAAAGCATTAATAAAATATGAATGTAAAATATAATTGACATAATAGAAAATAAAGCATACAATAAAAGGGAAGAGGAAGTGGTGCAATGGCGAAAAATCTGAAATTGAAGGCCGCGAGAGCAGCGATGGATCTGACACAGGAACAGCTTGCAGAAAAAGTCAGTGTAACCAGACAGACAATCAATGCCATCGAAAAGGGAGATTATAACCCAAGTATAAATTTATGTATTACCATATGCCGGGTATTGGGAAAAACACTGAATGATTTATTTTGGGAGGAGTGAAGATTATGAAAAACTTTGATGAACGACAGGAACAGGTTCGCGGCAGAATTATGACTCGTGCCTTCCTCATAACGATTATACTCATGTTACTGGCTGCATTTCTAAACGATATGCATCTGTATGATTTCGAAAAGAATGTCGGCTTTGGAGAAACGCTGATCAGTATTGTCTGTATTGCTATAACATACGGCTCTGTGGCAAGTATTTTAAGTAACTCTTATTTTGGTCCGCTGAAGGATGGCAGAATGGCGTTTATTGCTTATGTATTTACCGCGTTGTCGGTCGTGCTGGCAGCCTTGACGATCTTTGATCTCATTCGCGGAGAAACACTGGCAGTTATGAATATCATTTCCCTCATGATGGTGTTTAGTATCAGCATAAGTTTGTGGATCCGTAGGACAGATTGGAAGAAATAACGGATTCCCCGTATTTGCTTGCATATATGCGAAAAAAACGATAAAATGGTAAAGCGAGAGGAAGGATAGTATATGCCATTAACTGCAGGAATCGTCGGATTGCCCAATGTCGGTAAATCCACATTATTTAACGCCATTACAAAAAGCCAGGTAGAAGCTGCGAATTACCCGTTTGCGACCATACAGCCAAACGTTGGAGTCGTGGAAGTGCCTGATTATAGAATCGACCGTCTGGTGGAGCTGTTTCACCCAAAGAAAACCATTTATACAACCTTTGAATTTACGGATATTGCCGGTCTGGTTAAGGGAGCCAGCAAGGGAGAGGGGCTTGGAAACCAGTTTCTGAGCAACATCCGTCTAACGGATGCCATCTGCCATGTAGTACGCTGCTTTGATGATGCGGATATTACGCATGTCGAAGGAAGTGTTGATCCGATACGTGATATTGAAATCATCAATCTGGAGCTGATTATGGCGGATTTACAGACAATTGATAACCGTTTAAGCAAGGTGGAGCGCAAGGCTGTCACGAATAAGGACAAGGATGCACTTGCAGAGGTTGTCGTTTTGAAGAAGCTGAAGGAAGCGCTGGAGGCCGTAAAGCCTGCGCGAAGTGTAGAGCTTGATAAGGATGAGCTGCTGCTGATTAAGGCATTCAGCCTTCTGACTATCAAACCAATGATTTATATAGCAAACATGTCGGATGAGGAAATCGCCGATCCGCAAGCCAATCCATATTTTCAGAAGGTGAAGGAGCTTGCAAACTTGGAGCATAATGAGGTTGTTCCTGTTTGTGCGAAGATTGAAGAGGAGCTTTCAGAGCTGGATAAAGAAGAGAAAACGGAGTTTTTGAACGAGCTTGGAATTCAGGAAAGCGGTCTTGATAAGGTGATAAAGACAGCATATCATATTTTGGATTTATGCACCTTCCTGACAGCCGGAGAGGATGAATGCCGGGCATGGACATTTCATCGCGGAATGCTGGCACCGCAGTGTGCCGGTGTGATACACACGGATTTTGAGAAAGGCTTTATCCGTGCAGAATGCTATAAGTTTGATGACATTGATAAACTGGAAACTGAACAGGCTGTAAAGGAGGCAGGAAAGCTGCGTCTGGAAGGTAAGGAATATGTTGTTCAGGATGGAGATGTTCTGCATTTCCGATTTAATGTTTAGGAAACAAAGCACCTGTTGATGCAATTCATTTATCATATGTAAAAAGAGGTTTCTTCCCATTGATTGTGTAGAATAATCCGGGAAGAAGCCTCTTTTTGCCTGTTTTAGGTCAATTTTTCTGCATATTGATATATGATTTATATAGTATTCAATTTATAGAATATCATCATTTTTTAATAAAACTTGCCATATCTTCAATAAACGCCTGATTTACATGACCCTTTGTTTTGTACTCCTCATTCGTCGGTGTTCCTTCTCCATCTATCATAAGGTGCGTTGCGTTCGGATAGGTTGTGAATATCCAGTTTTTATGCGTTTCAAAATTCTTCCTCCAGATTGCCTGATCTTCTTCTGTGACCTGATAATCACGCAGACCCTGTGCACATAATACAGGGACCTTGATATCCGCAGCCTGCTGAACAGCATCATAGGACAGCAAATCCTTTATATAAGCCTTTGACATACCTCCGAAAAATATTTTGGCATCACTCAGCTCATCAATTCGCTGCAGATCCTGCTGATCCTGTTTGTACTGTTCGATAGCTGCCTGTTCGTCCTTTGTTATGTTTCCATCCAGCTTTGCCAGATAGGTAACCTGTTCCATCAGCAGCTCATCCAATGCTCTTGCAGGGGCAGCCATCATGATATAGCCTGCACAGCCGTCCATTTCTGCTGCGATTCTTGGAATCAGATAGCCAGAGAGACTATGCCCCAGGATATAGATTTTATTTGTGTCAATCTGCTTTTGCTGCTTCATCTGGCTGAATGCTGCCACAGCATCGAAAATTACCTCCTGCTCGACCGTATCCTTCACTGTAAAGGATTCAGGATATGTGTAGGTTCGCTTATCATAGCGGTAGCTCGCAATACCCTTTTTCGCAAGTCCCCAGGCGATATCCTGAAACGGTTTGTTATCGTAAATGGTCTCATCCATATCATTCGGTCCGCTTCCCGCCAGAAGAATTACAAGCGGAAAGCTTTTACCCTCTGCCGGAGTTGTCAGTCTGCCGCTCAGCTTTTTTCCATCGGCAATTTGCAGCTCAACTTCACGCTCCTTGACACCATCCGGAGCTTTCGCTGCTTTCTTCTGTGATTTGTACGGCTTAAAGAACAAGCCCTGAATTTGATCCTGTTCATTCAGGCTCAGCTGAATATTGGTATTCTGTTCCTCCATACGGCATGGTATCATGATGATTGTCGAATTCTGATAGCTTTGTCCATAGGGCTGCTCTGCCTCAATCAGTGATCCGAGACTGTCATTATAGGCATCCAGCTGCTTCTGGAAGGAATCCTCCCGTACAGCCTTATGCATTTGCTCATCATATGCATAATCCTTCTGCAGCTTATCATATTTGCGCTGCGTCAGATCCTTTACAAACTGAAGTGCCATATCACTTTGCTTGTCACTCAGCACGATATCCGTAACCTCATCGGACTGTCCCTTCTTCTCTTTTTCGCCGCTGCAGGCTACCATAAGAAAACATAGCAGACAGCATATGACAATTTGAATTTTCTTTTTCATGTTTTACCATCCTTTTTTTTTCATTGTATCACAATCATAAAGAAAAAAAAGACCGAAGGGGTCTAATTTTCATTTGCTATAAAAGACTTTAATTCCTCAAAGCTGTTTTTGGCATCCATGTAGCCCTGTTCATATAATTCCCGCAATCTGGCTTCATTTTTCTCCAGACGCGAAATTTCCACGGGAGAGCTTGGGCGTATGAGGAAGACACTTCCTTCCTTTTCCATTAAAGCAAGCTCATCCAGTGTGCGGTTATAGGCGATATGGCGTGTTTCCAGCGCCTTGATGAATTTCGGATACTTCTTATAGCTGCGGCGGATCATCGGCAGCAGATTGTTTTTTCCTTTGCGGTATTCTTTACACTGTGTGAGTACAACAATATTTTTTGTATATCCCATCTCCTGAAATTTATGGATGGGAATGCTGTCTGTTGCGCCGCCATCCAGCAGCTTTTTTCCATCAACTTCGACAATTCTGGAAAGCAGGGGCAATGATGCAGAGGCACGTACATAGATAACATCACGCTTCATATTGATACACTGCAGGTATTCTGCCTTACCGGTTTCCAGATTGCTGGCAACGGCATACAGCTTTGTATGCGATGTATTAAAGGCATCAAAATCATAGGGATCCAGTGTATTCGGTATATCCTCATACACAAACTTTGCTCCGAAGAAATCTCCGGTTTTCAGCAGAGAGGATACGCTCATATAGCGCTTATCCTTTAAATAGGCGGTATTGGTACGGTACGCTCTGCCGATCTGTTTGGATACATAGCTGCACGCATGACAGGCACCTGCGCTGACGCCAATGACACCGTCGGTATATAAATTCTGTTCCATAAAGAAGTCCAGCACACCGGCAGTATAAATTCCGCGCATGCCGCCTCCTTCCAGAACAAGTCCAAGCTTACTCATTCTCTTCACTTCCTTTATGACCTGTATATTATAGCACAGTTTCTACCTACTTACACACGAAGGTAAAAATCAAAATGGCGTTATCATAGGAAATCGTGGTGTGACAATAATTTTACAGGCAATATCCATATTTAGTTCATTTAGGGTTTGTAAATACGTTCCATAAGTGATAAAATTAGCATATAACAAGACGAGAGGAGAGCGTGTTTATGAAACTAATTTTAGCGATTATGTCCAATGACGACAGTCCTGCAGTTTCCAGTGCATTGACAAAAGAAAATTATCAGGTAACAAGACTGGCAACGACTGGAGGATTCCTGCGTGCAGGAAATACCACCCTGATCGTAGGTACTGATGACGATAAGATTGAACGTGCGATTGAAGTGATTGGAGAATACAGCAGACGCCGTACGGAAGTGGTACCGAGTACAGCATCCTACGACATCGGAAGATATGCATCTTTCCCGGTTGAAGTACAGGTAGGAGGCGCAACGATCTTCGTTATCGATGTAGAAAAATTCATTAAATTATAATGCAAAAAGGAACCTCCGGGTTTCTTTTTATTATGCTTTCAGGTGGTGTGAATACACAAGCTTATACCCTTTGGATATCGCTGATTTGCATGTTTAATTCTCATTTGTGATTGTGATGATATATAGGTCTAAGCTTACGTATCCAGCATTATAATATTTATTAACATCCCATCATAGAAAACGGGTATACTTTTTAGAAATATAGAAAAAGGAGCTTCCTTATTCAATGATGTGTCATAGGAAAGCTCTTTGTTTTAGGGTTGCTTTTGTATATCGGCTGTATAACAGTTCCTGTTTTCCGTAGTAACGGTATGATACGCTGATGCCTGCTGTGTCTGTTTCATATTCGTCATCTGTCCGTACGAAACAGCCAGGATGTTGCCTAGTCTGCTTTTCATGGCAGCTCCTTTTGGAAAATCAGCTCCACCTTGAACAGGTCGGCATCAAAGCTGATGTGCATATGCCCGTTTTGCAGCACTGTAAAGCTTTTGGCTATCGCAAGACCTAAGCCGCTGCCCTCCGTATTCCTTGCCTTATCGCCGCGCTGAAAGCGTTCCATGATATCGGCAGGGTCAAAGTCAAGCTCTGTTGCGGATATATTTTTGACAGATATATATACCTCCTGCTCACGTTCCTCCACATAGACATACACACGGGTATGCTCCAAGGCATATTTTCCTGCATTCACCAGTAGATTTTCCAATATGCGAAAGGTTTTTTGAGGATCAAGGCTGAGAACGATCTTCTCTTTACTGAAAGTGTTGCGTATCGTCAGGTCATGCTGAATGAACAGTGCCTCGTATTCCATTTCCACCTGCTTAATCAGAGAAATTAAATCAACATCCATGCGATCCAGCTGTATGTTGCCTGTGCTGGCCTTGCTGACTTCAAATAAATCCTCAATCAAGTGCTTTAGACGATTGCTGCCGGATTCCAGTATTGTGATGTAACGCAGCCGCTCCTCTTCCGGAAGATTCTTGTTTTTCAGAAGGTCGATGTAGCTGATCATGGAGGTTAGCGGAGTTTTCAAATCATGAGAAACATTGGTGATCAGCTCCGTGCGCATATTCTGTGAGCGAACCTCCTGTGCAACAGCCTCCTGAAAGGATGTCTCAATATTCTGAAGATTGTCCTTCAGTGATTCATAGATGCCCAGATCTTCATCCACAGTGGTTTGGAAGTCACCATTTGCAACGCGCTGAATAATGCCTTCAAGCGATTGAAAGTCTCGTTTCATCCTGCTGTTTTGACGATGACGGATAGAATACAGGATCAGACAATAGCATGAAAGCAGAAGATAGAAAAATATTCCGCTGTCCCGGTAGATACATACTATGAGGATACATACGATATGCAGGAACAAAGTGGCGAGCAGGCGAAGCTCTCCCTTATCATGAAAATCAAAGCCGATAATATAGCGATACAGCCGTTTTGCCTGTCTGCCAAGCAATACGGAATTTTGCGTTAGCAGGGAGTGCTTTTGCAGGGATACCCGCACACCGTTGTGCTGCATGGAGCGAATCGCATAGCCGCATCCGGAAAGCACTGCGAACAGTCCGCTTAAACAAGCAATCTGCAACAGATAATAGCTGGAAATCTGCCATGTATCGGCTGAGAGAATATCCAGTGAGAAATCCTCCGGCAGACGAAACATCCGGTACACAAGCTCGCTGCCCCTGATTTTATAGAAATAAAGTCCAAGCAGTGCAGCACCCAGCGTGATTTCATAGGGCAGCCTTTGTGTAAAAAAACGATAGAAGCCGCTTTTTACCGCCCATTTATATGGCATAAGCAAAGACCATGCAAAAAGCAGTGTGCCTACCAGCAAAGTAATGCGCTGCAGGGCCGGCTCCATATATTCCTCAATTCGGGAATATTCTATGGGAATGGAATCATCAGCCGGTTCTTTGATAAATGTATTACCGCTAAAGTCCCGTTCCTCTTCGCTGTTAATGTATTTGTAATGCGTTTTGTACTCTTCGATGGCTTTTTGATCAAGGGATGGAAATACCAGAAACATAGATATGATTGCCAGTGCAATACCGGACAGAAGAATTAGGGTAGTCCAATGTACTTTTTTCATAATTCACCTCTTTTTACTGTTTCTCAATCTTATACCCGACACCCCAAACAACCTTGATATAACGGGGAGCACGGGGATTGATTTCAATTTTCTCTCTCAGATTTCGAATATGGACCATAACGGTTTCGGTGTTGACTGCGGTTTCGTTCCATACATGCTCATAAATATCATCACTGGAAAAGACCTGACCAGGATGCTCCATAAACAGCTGCAGGATCCGAAATTCAATCGGTGTCAGCCGGCGTGATTCTCCATCCACAAAGACCTCCTTGCTTTTGCGATGCAGTTCGATTCCACCCAGAAGCAGCCTGTCCTCCACCTCCTGCTTTTGCTCGAGCAGCTGCTGATAGCGCAAATGCCGCCGCAGCTGTGCATGTACACGGGCGAGCAGCTCCATCGGGACAAACGGCTTTGTCACATAGTCATCCGCACCGATATTCAGACCGGTAATCTTATCAATATCTTCCGATTTGGCAGATAATATGATGATAGGAAACTCATGCAGCTCTCTGATTTTCATTGTCAGGGCAATCCCGTCCATTACCGGCATCATGACATCGATGATTGCAAGATCCACCGTATTGTTTTGTAATAGCTCCCAGGCAATGGCTCCATTCGCTGCTTTCAGGGTCTGATACCCCTGGCTTTTTAAATAAATTTCAATAGCATCCGCAATCGATGCCTCATCCTCGGCAATTAGTATGACAGAACTCATGATGACACTCCTTTTTTATAATTATACAACAGATATGTGCTATTTTCTTGTTTTTTCATAAAATGCAGACATATCAAAGGTATGCAGACAGAGTAATCCGGCAAGGCTGAATCCGATAAACAGTATCATGATATCCAGTATGTTCATAATCCGTCCTCCTGAAGCAAGTATATCGAAAAAGTATTAAGGAACGACGGCATCAATTCAAAAGATTTTCTAAAGAAGTCCGGGTATTTGCTTGTAAAAGGCATTCCAATGAAATACAATTAAGGAAGAAAGGGTGTTTGTATGAAACGAATCATTGAAAATATAAAATTTATGCAGGATGGCACCATGGTGTTTGGTGATCTGCATCTGGAAGATGGCTTTGTGGAACGAATTGATTATAAAACACCACATATGGTGAGTGATATAGCAATACCGGGGTTAGTGGATATTCATACCCATGGCTTTCACGGCTATTCCTGTGAAAATACAGATATCGGGAATCTGCATGCGCTGGCGCTGGAATATCCAAAACGCGGAATCACCTCGTTTTGTCCGACGGTATCAGCAAGATCACTGAATGAATTTCGTACGATCATCGACGCATATCGGAAAGCCTTTCAGGGAGATTATCGGGGAGCACGCTATGAGGGCGTGCATCTGGAGGGTCCATATTTAAATCCGGATCGCCGTGGTTCCATGAAAAAAGAAAATCTTATGGAAATTCATCTGGGTGAGCTGGAGGATTTTTTATCAGAGTATCATGATGATATAAAAATTATGACAATAGCTCCGGATGTAAAAAATGCCATGGAAGCAATCTCGTTACTGCATCTGTATGGGGTTGAGATTTCGCTGGGGCATACGAATGCAGATTTTACCCAGACCAATGAAGCGTTCGCATGTGGAGCTACACAGATTACACATCTGGGAAATACCATGCCGGAAATCACACATCACAAGCCCGGTATGATGGATGCCGTATTCTTATCCGACTGTCTGTGTGAAGTTATCATGGACGGCGTACACATGCAGAAGGAGATGCTGAAATGGGTGATTCGTCTGCTGGGCTGTAGCCGTGTGGTTGCGGTAAGTGACGGCACGCCTTTTTCTGGCTTTCATTATCCGGACGGCTATGAGCTGGAGGATGGAAGTGTTATACGAAACGGCGCTGTTTATAAAGAGGATGTACTGCTGGGCAGCAGCTGTGACCTGCTGGATATCTTTCAGTATCTGTACAAGCAGGAGGGCTATGATCTGTCCGACTGTATCCGTATGTGTTCCACCAACGCTGCAAGGATGCTGAAAACCTATGCCCATGAAATCGGATTGGGAAAAAATATCAATCTAGTGATTCTGGGACATGATATGCGTGTGAAAGAAGTTATTATCAACGGAAGAAGTGCGTTATGAATTTTATGGGAAGATGCTGTGAAGGCTTTGCATAGCTTACGGGAAGTGTTTATGGGAATATAAAAGGGCTCATGGGGTTTTTATGAAACCTGTCATGAGTCTTTTATTGTGGATGGAATGCAAAGGCAGAAACCGGCAATGCGATACCTGAGCTATTATTTTTCCAGGCTTATGAAGCAGAAATAGAGATTCTATGAATCGTTAAGAGTAGAAGAAAGGCAGACAAGGAGAGTTAAGAAATCTAATGACGCTTATAAACTCGTTTTAAGAGGAGTTTGTATTGCTGGGAATACAGGAATCAGTTAATTCTCTTAAAACGCTCTAAAACGAATAAAAATGGTGATTTAAGAAAAATTAAGAATTGCCTGGAGAGCAGAGATACAAAAAAGAAGGCATTTGCCTTCTTTTTTACACAAATTATTTGTTTACACGGATAAATACAGGACCACTTCCGATATAAGCAGATGCTTCAACGGTCGTTCCGCCCTTCCATCCACCATGAACAGCCTGTCCGTTACCAACATATACAGCGATATGAGGAACTCCGGCACCGGCATCATCATAGTAAATTAAATCTCCCGGCTGTGGACTGCTTGTTACGCTACCCAGAGACATATACTCTGCCGGCCAGCCGTGGAAATAGATTCCCTGTGCTGCCAGTGCATTGGAAGCCAATGCTGTACAGTCCTGACCAACACCAAGCTGAGCCAGTGCTGCAGAAGCGATTCCGCCATCAGCAGTTCCCAGGTTTTTAGAAGAGCTTGCAGCTCTGCTACCGGAACCATTGCTTGCAGTATCTTCGCTGTCAGCTACATCTTCACTTGCGTTATCTGTAGTTTCAGCCTTTTCTTTTTTCTTGATTTTCTTTGCTACACCGTTTTTGTCAAACTTGTAACCAGCATATTCTGTCTTGGTTGCAGCCTGACCTTTTTTGTTGAAATAATACTTCTTACCGTCAATCGTCTTCCAACCCTTGGTCATGAAGCCGTAATCTGTGTAATAGTATTTCTCTCCGTCCTTCTTCACCCATCCGGTCGTAATCGTACCGTCATCGTTGAAGTTGTACTTTTTACCATCAATGGTTACAACGCCGGAAGCCAGAGAACCATCTTTTGTGAAGTAAACTTTCTTTCCGTTTACCTTGGTCCAACCGGTAACCAGTTTACCATCCTCGCCGAAGTTGTAAGTTTTGTTATCGATCTTCTGTACACCAGTAACAGCAACTCCAAATTCATTGTAGTATGTATCCTTTACTTCGTTCCATCCTGTCAGCAATACTCCAGATTTCTGGAATGTGTATTCATGACCATCGATGACCTGTTTTCCATTCACACGGTGACCTTCTGCATCAAAGTAGTAGGTAGAACCGTTGATTTCTTTCCAGGAACTTGTAATCGGATGACCCTCGTTGTTCAGGTAGTAGCTGCCAGCCTCATCAAATACCCATGAGCTTGTTTTTACCTGGCCTTCCATTTTGTAGACTCTGTCCGTGCCACTTCCGTGCCATCCGTCAGAATTTTGTGCCGCATATACCGTAGTTACTGCTGTTCCAGCTGTAGCCAGACACAGGACTAAAGCAACTTTCTTTGTGTTTTTTTCGATAAAATTCATGTTATCACCTCGACATCAACGCCCTCATTGTAACAAAGCGTTTTTTTATTTGCAACCCCTATTTTTTGAAAACTTACGATTTTGTCACTTTTCCGTCCCATCACGATTCCCTTTAAAAGCTTTGTTTATAGGCTGAAACCCGATTTTAGAAAATTTTAAAAAAGTTATGAAATTTTTTGTATTTCTTCCGTTTTTCATCCGAAATGCGTCAGAAACACAAAAAGGAGCCGTAGCCCCTTTTTATTGTTTTTTGCTTTTTACGGTCTGCGGATTGCCGTGATACTCTGTCCGCTGTTGTTGCTCCAGAAGCTTACAGAGGATGTGATAACTCCTGTAGATGGATTCGTTGCATGAACCATCTGTCCGCCGCCTACGTAAATGGATACGTGTGCACCACCGCTCCATACAATCAGATCGCCTGGCTGCATATTGCCGTAGGATACCGCTGAACCGACACTTGCCTGTCCGCCTGCTGTTCTCGGGATGCTGATGCCTGCCTGTGCATAGGCATAGGAGGTCAGACCGGAGCAGTCAAAGCCTGCAGGTGAGGATCCGCCCCAAACGTAAGGGGAGCCTACCATGGAAGCCGCAATGCCTGCCGCACTGGAGTTGCTTCCGGAACCTGCCGGATTCAGATTTGCACTTGAGGAGGAAGAGCTGCTTGAAGCCGCCGCGGAGCTGTTGCCAGCTGTGCGTGTGCTCTGTACATTCTCATTGCTTTCTGTTGTTTCTTCTTTTTTCTTCTCTTTGATTTTCTTCGCCACACCGTTCTTATCAAACTTGTAGCCTGCGTACTTCGTGCTGGTTGCTGCCTGTCCCTTGCGGTTGAAATAGTATTTCTTTCCGTCAATGGTCTTCCAACCCTTTGTCATAAAGCCATACTTGTCGTAATAGTATTTTTCTCCGTCTTTTTTCACCCAGCCACTCTGTAAGGAACCGTCGCTGGAGAAGTTATAGGTTTTTCCGTCAATCTCTGTTTTCGCTGTTGCCAGTGAGCCGTCTTTTTTGAAGTACAGCTTCTTTCCATCTACCGTCTGCCATCCGCTGACAATGTTTCCGTCCTTATCGAACAGATACTGTTTTTCATCAATTGTCTGCAGACCGTTCAGCTTTTCGCCGAATTCGCTGTAGTAGGATGTTTTTGTCTGATTCCAGCCGGTCAGCAGTACGCCGGATTTCTGGAACTGATATTCATGACCGTCAATGACCTGTTTTCCGTTCACACGGTGTCCTTCGGAGTCGAAGTAGTAAACAGAGCCGTTGATGGTCTTCCATTCGCTGATAATCGGATGCCCGTCTGCATCCAGGTAGAAGCTTCCGCTTTCGTCAAACAGCCATGAGCTGGTCTTGACAGCGCCTTCCTCTTTGTAAATGCGGTCCGCTCCGGTTCCATGCCATCCGTCCGCATTAGTGGCAGCATATACAGTTGTGACTGCAGTTCCAGCTGTTGCCAGGCACAGAATCAGCGCCACTTTTTTGGTATGTTTTTCAATAAAATTCATGTTGTCACCTCACAGTTTTGCATTCTAACAGAGAAAATTCCTTTTTGCAAACCCATTTTCTGTAAAATGTGCCAAAAGAATGCGTACAGTGAAATGACACAACAGCAAATCGCCGCTTATTCATGGGCTTTTTTACTGTTCGGCAGGATATATAAAATTTTTTTGATTTTTTTTATACCCTACTCTTTTTTGAACCAGTAGACAGAGCCTTCGGAATCTTCCGTACCGGTGATGGGATTCACTCGTTTTTCCTGAATGCCGTCACTGGGCTGATACCAGACACCCTTACGTTTTTTGTATAATCCGTTAAAGGTATCCTTGAAGATATCCTTGCTGATGGTGTAATACTGCTTTTCCAGTTCGCGGTTATCATCGAAGCCGCTCCAGATGCCTACGGTATATTCCGGATTAAAGCCCATAACCAGTGAATCCCAGTCGCTGGTGCCTGATTTAGCCGCTACGGTGATATCCGGCTCATGCCCGTACATGCTTGGGAAGGTATAGGATTTATTGCGGATATCGAAGGTCGAGGTCATCATCTGATTCAGTATCAGTGTTTCATCCCGCTGGAGCAGCCGTTTCGGCTGAACCTCACGCTTGTATACAACATCATTCCCGCTGGTGATATGAGAAATGAGCGCAGGCTTAACATACAGACCCTCGGAAGCAAAGGTATTGTAAATACGGCTCAGCTCCAGCAGCGACATATTCACGGTGCCGAGCGCCTCACTTGGATTCGGAGAGGATTGACGGATGTTGAAATCAAGCAGTGCGTTGTGCAGTGTATCCACACCGAGAAAAAGCTGTGTTTTTACGGCGTAGATATTGTCACTCAGGGAAATGGCATTGATCATGGAAATTTTTCCGTTCGCATAGACATTGCCGTAATTGGTCGGCGCATACTCCTCATCATCGGATACGCGGAAGGTCGTCTTCTGTGAGGTGAATTGCGTGGATGGGGTAAAGCCCTGCTGGAGGGCGCAGTAATACAGCAGCGGCTTGATGGTACTGGCGACCTGTCGGGAGGAATAGATGGCGCGATTGTATTGTGAAATCGTATAATCCTTTCCTCCAACCATAGCCATTACGTTTCCGGTGAAGGGCTGTGTGATAATGCCGGCTACCTCCAGCTCACTGCTTAAATCCACATGCTTCGTGACAGCATTGCTCAGCTGCATTTGTACTTTTGGGTCATAATAGGTGTGTACATGAATTTCCCGGTTCAAATCGATATTCAGCTTGCTGAGCTCCTGAATAACCGCATCAATGTAGTATTCATCAATGCCGTAGGTACTGATGTTTACATTGGTGGAAAGCTTCAGCTTTTCCTTTTTGGCTGCTTCATACTGCTTTGATGTAATGACATCGTTATTCTTCAAAACCTCCAGAATCAAATGCTCCCGCTTGATTGCATTGTCCTTGTGCAGAAACGGGGAATAAATACTGGGGCCGTTCGGTATTCCTATCAGCATGGCAGTTTCCGCTATGCTGAGCTGATTCAGCTTTTTATCAAAGAAATACTCTGCGGCAGCATTCACACCATACACACCGTGTCCGAAATAGACCGTGTTCAGATAGCCCTCCAGAATGTCCTTTTTGCTGTACTGCATTTCCAGACGGGCTGCATAAAAAAATTCCTGCACTTTCCTCGATAAGGTCTGTTCATTTGTCAGAAACAGATTTTTTGCATATTGCTGTGTGATCGTGGAGCCGCCCTGTCGGATATCCCCATGAATGAGATTGGTACCCAGCGCCTTTGTAATGCGCACAGGATCAAAGCCGGCATGGTAGTAGAAACGTTTGTCCTCTACACTCACAAACGCATCCTGAACAAATTCGGGAATATCATCAATGGACGTCCACTGCATATTTTTTTTGAAATTGGATTCGTATATGATATCGCCGTTCACATCATAGATTGTAATGTTCTTTCTCTGTTCATCCAGCGGTAGTCGATTGAACAGGGCGTAGGCATAGACACATACAATCAGTGTGAGCAGTGCGAAGATCATTCCAAACACCAGCTTGCGGATTCTTTTCATAGCAACACCTCGTATGCTATTAGTGTGAGCTTTTATGCGTGCTTTAAACACAAAATATGAAAGTGGTATACACCATCCACTAATATTCTATAATTATAATATACTATGATTGATATAATAACTCGTTGATGGAAGGTTAGCTGAGATGAAGATATATTTTTCCTGTACGAAATAAAATTGCCAACTCCTGCTGAACAGAAAATCATATTTGAAATAGAGTCTATTTTATATTATAAAATTATAATATATCAATTATACTATAACTTATGCAGAAAACGTTAGGGGAAATGATAAAGAGCTTTAGGAGACTGTTTTTGTGAATTCACACCCTATATAATATAAGGAAGAGTTTTTTTGAAAAATGAATCATCAGAACCAGAGTGACTATATAATATAAGGAAGAGTTTTTTTCTGGATTTAAATGATTGGAAGTAAAAGGATGGAGAATTGTCGGAATGGATTATTGTATTGTATAATAGATAATCCCTTGTACGCAATCTGATTCTCAAAGTGGAATATGCTTATATATTCTAAAAGTATAATATGGTTTTGCATTGATTACTGTTATTCCACTATTATAATAATATGCGCGATTTGATAAAAATGTTCTGTATGCATATTTTGTGCGTAAAGTGGCAGTTAAAATTTTAAAGAGAAAAAGTGAAAAAAAGGTTGCACGATATTCAATTTCTGCTATAATGCTCATGATAAGTGGTGACAGCATGAAAAAGCATATCGTAGTAAAACAGAAACATCTTTACACAGAAGAGCGGAACCTCATGTTTGTAGGACAGGCTTTTTTTTCGGATTCAGACGGCTGTCTTCGGCTTTCCTACAAGGAACGCGGCAGCAATACTGCGGTCAGCGTTGAGGCTGAGAACGAGGAGCTTCGCATTCAACGGGACGGAGAACTCATGACACGGCTGACGTTTCAGCATAAAAAGCAGACGACAGGTTCTATTCTGTCAGAATTTGGAACGATCGATATTGGAGTTTTTACGCATAAATATATAAAAAGAGAAAATATTATAGCCATTGAATATGATATTCTAAGCGGTGACGAGGTCACGGACGGATATCGTATCCTTTGGATTTTAAAGGAGGATAAGGTGTGAATCAGATTGAGAGCAACTTAAAGCAGGCATTGCACAATGCCGTGCAGAAAGCATTTGATACAGAGCTTGATACAGCGAGCATTGTAATTGAAATACCAAAGGACAAAAGTCATGGTGATTACTCTACGAATGTGGCAATGCAATTGACCCGGGTATTAAAAAATAATCCGCGTAAAATCGCAGAGGCTGTTGTTGAGGCACTGGATAAAGCGGCGGCAGATATCGAAAGCTGTGAAATTGCAGGACCCGGCTTTATCAACTTCACAATCAAGAACACATCCCTTGCACAGATCATAACGAGGGTTCTGCAGGAGCAGGATAACTACGGAAACAGCAACGATGGACAAGGTCTGAAGGTGAATGTGGAATATGTTTCTGCGAATCCGACAGGTGATTTGCATCTGGGTCATGCAAGAGGTGCCGCGTGGGGTGACAGCATCACCCGTTTGATGAAAGCAAGCGGATATGATGTGTGCCGTGAATATTATGTTAATGATGCCGGAAATCAGATTGTAAATCTCGGCAAGAGTCTGCAGGCGAGATACCGTGAGCATCTGGGTCTGGATTTTGATCTGCCGGAGGATGGCTATCACGGGGAAGATGTTAAAAACATCGCAATTGCGATTGCGGAAGAATATAAGGATGCCTATGTAGAATACAGCGATGCCAACCTGAAATTCTTTAAGGAAAAGGGGATTGCATTCGAGCTTGATAAAATACGGCGTGATCTGGATAACTTCCGGGTGCACTTCGATGTATGGAGCAGTGAACAAAGCATTCGTGATGAAGGAAAGGTCGAAAAGGCACTGGAGGTATTGCATGAAAAGGGTCTTACGTATGAAGAAGACGGTGCCCTCTGGTTTGCGACAACACGTTTCGGGGATGATAAGGACCGTGTTCTTAGAAAAAAGGATGGCTCCTACACATATCTGGTACCTGATATAGCATATCATAAGGATAAGTTGGATCGTGGCTATGATCTGCTCGTGGATTTGCTTGGTGCCGATCATCACGGATATATTCCCCGTCTGAAAGCGAGCATTGAAGCATTGGGAAATAACCCGGACAAGCTGCAGGTGGATATTATCCAGATGGTACGCCTTGTTGAAAACGGTGAAGAGGTCAAGATGAGCAAGCGTCTTGGAAACGCGGTAACCATTCGGGAACTCTGTGAAGAGGTCGGTGTGGATGCCGTACGCTATTTCTTTGTCCAGCGCGCCGTGGATACACACCTGGATTTTGATCTGGGGCTTGCCAGAAAACAGAGCAATGACAACCCTGTATACTATGCGCAGTATGCACACGCCCGTATCTGTTCGATTCTGCGACAGGCTTCCGAAATTGCGGAGGCGCAGTCCTTTGAGCTGCTGACGCATGAAAAGGAAATCGCACTGATGAAGTATATCAATGAATTTACGAATGTAGTAAGCGATGCTGCACGTTCCCGTGCACCGCATAAGGTATGCAATTATATTCAGAAGCTGGCACAGCATTTCCATAGCTTCTATAATGTATGCAAGGTAATAGATCCTCAGCAGCCGGAACTTTCTTCCCAGCGACTGGCACTGCTGAAAGCCACAAAGATCACATTGAAGAATGCCTTATATCTAATCGGCGTTGACGCCATTGAAAAAATGTAGGAGGAGCATGAAGTTATTATGAAAAAGTCTATGGTCGATGTAGCATATGATTTGATGTCTACGAAGAAGAAAGCTATTGTATTCCTGAAGCTGTGGGAAGAAGTCTGCCAGGTTATGGCATTTACGAAGCAGCAGGAGGAAGACAATATCGCACAGTTTTACAGTGATCTGTCGCTGGATGACCGATTTGTAAATGTCGGAGAAAACAAATGGGACCTCAGAGAACGCCACACCTATCATGAAGTTGTTGTGGATACGGAAGAAATCCTTATCGATGAGGAGGCTGACGATGACTACGAGGAAGACGATGCTGCAAAAGCAGGGGATGAAGAATTCTAAAAAGGATGCATCCCCTTTTTTCATGCCTCTAAGCCGTTATCAGCATGTGCTATGGAAGCATAGCAGCATACTGCTTTTGGAAAATCAGGGAAGGAAGGCCGTCATCCTACGGATGCCTGCCATGGCTGCTGTGATATAAAAGGTTTTCCGTAAGCAAACTTGAAATATGCCCTTTTTTGAAAATATGTGTCCAAAAGCTTTTCAAAAGGGGAAAAATGCAGTAGAATAATAGTGTTAAGAGACTAAAGGAGGAATTTGATTATGGCATTAGTATCCGCAACAGAAATGCTGAATAAAGCACACGAAGGTCATTACGCAGTTGGTGCTTTCAACATTAACAACCTTGAATGGACAAAGATGATTTTACTGGCAGCTGAAGAAGCTAAATCTCCGGTTATGTTAGGAGTATCTGAAGGTGCTGCTAAATACATGTGTGGATTTAAGACTGTAGTAGCTATGGTTAAAGAAGTTCACGACAGCCTGGGAATCACTGTACCGGTTGCTCTGCATCTGGATCACGGAAGCTACGAAGGTGCAAAAGCCTGTATCGAAGCTGGATTCACATCTGTAATGTTCGACGGTTCACACTATGCATTCGAAGAAAACCTGGCAAAATCCAAGGAAATGATCGAACTGGCTCATTCTAAAGGATTATCCATCGAATGTGAAGTTGGTGGAATCGGTGGTGAAGAAGATGGTGTTGCTTCCATGGGTGAGCTTGCTGATCCTCAGGAATGTAAGACAATCGCTGAGCTGGGAGTAGACTTCCTGGCTGCCGGAATCGGTAATATCCACGGAAAATACCCTGCTGACTGGGCTGGTCTGAACTTTGAACGTCTGGGAGAAATCCAGGATGTAACAAACGGAAAACCACTGGTACTGCATGGTGGATCAGGAATTCCTGCTGATCAGATTGCTAAGGCTATCTCTTTAGGTGTTTCCAAGATCAACGTTAACACTGAGCTGCAGCTGGTATTCGCAGATGCTACTCGTAAATATGTTGAAGCTGGAAAAGACCTGGAAGGTAAGGGCTACGACCCTCGTAAACTGCTGAAGCCAGGATGCGATGCAATCAAAGATAAAGTTACATCTATGATGAAAGAATTCGGTTCTTACGGTAAAGCTGAATAATCAAACAAAACGAAACGGCAGATATCTGCCGTTTTTCAAAACTGAGGCTGATGGGCGGTAAAAGCTGTCATTTCGGCAAGGTATATGGGGTATGCTGCAAAAAAGCATGCTCCTTTTTTTTCTCTGCTACGTTTGATTTTCCCGGGAAATAGCGATTTCTTTTCAAACTATATAAGGATAGAATCTATAATTGTACAGATTGTGTCAAAAGATGTGAAAAGATTTGGATTTGATTTTGAAAGCTATGCTTGTTATTTTATAAATAGAAACATTCGATTCTGATATCGTAGGAGTGATGGTATGAATAAAATTATGCTTCTCGTCTTACTGACGATTATTATGATAGCGGTAGCCGTTCCCTTTGTTATTCGCAGCCTTTTATGGAACAGAGTATTGAAACTGCTTCATAACGGGCAGTACGATAAGGTTCTCATCATGCTGAACAGCAAAGCGTTTCAGCTGTTTTTTAAGGAGTATGACCGTAACTGGAACACGCTGCGTGTTTATCTGGCACAGGGAAATAACCGTAAAATTGAAGAACAGACCAAAAAGCTGCTTGACAGCCGACTTACAAATGCGCAGGCATATCAGATAGCCAGTCAAACCTATTTTTATTTCCTTGACCGGGAAAACCGAGATGTATGTGAACGGCTGCTCTCATATATTGAAAAAAGCGCAGGGGAGGAAGAACTTTTATATGATCGAATGCTGTTTCGCATCATGATTGAAAAAAAGAGTGAAGATATCGCAGAAATGGAAGCACTCCTTGAGAAAAAGGAAGCAGAAAAAATAAAAAAAGATCAAAAGCAGGATCAGCAGGTACAGATGGGTATTCTACAATATCTGCTTGGACTTCAGTATTCCTACCAGAAAAACCGCCGACAGATGGAGCTGTATCTGAACAAAGCCAGAGTGAATCTGAAGGGTACGCCATACCATAAAAAAGTCAAACAGCTATTGAATAAAGCATGATTTCGTTTAAGACGCGGGAGGAATTGCATGAATATTATGTTGAATCTTGACAAGCGCTGTCAGGAAATCTTAAAAAGGCTAATGTATGCCGGAGGATATCTGAAAATACAGGATCTTGCAGATGAAATGCAGATATCAAGACGCAGTGTGTATTATGATATCACTAAAATCAATGAATGGCTGGAGGATCAGGAAATCGATCCGCTTGTTCAGGAACGCGGCAAGGGTATTTTTGTCAGCAGTGAGCAGTCCAGAAGGATACAGGAGGCAATGAGTGATCAGGGGAGTGATAACTATCATGTCTTTACCCCGGATGAGCGAAACCGGATTGAGATATGTGCAATCATTATCCGTTCCCATCCGCTGTATATAGAGAATTTCATGGAGGTATGTCAGGTCAGCAGAAATACGGTGATCAATGATCTGAAAAATGTCATACGATTCCTTGAAAATTACAATCTGGAGCTGACCTACGATATCAAAAGCGGCTATCGTATTGCTGGAGACACGATTAAGAAGCGTGCAATTTTCTTTATGCTGTTTCCATCCTTATGGGAGTATTATGACCGGCAGGTTGTCCTTGCGGAAAATGAGCAGTATATCCGTGAAATTCTGGTAAAGCTGAAGAAAATTGAAAGTGAGCTGCATGCGGAATATGTCAGCGGGGTACTGCCGACACTTGCTGTTTTTATGTCTGCTATTGACAAGCGCAGTGATCAGCTGACGTTCTCGGATATGGATGAGGAGGAGATTGTAGAAACAAAGGAATATCAGCTTGTTTCACAGTATTTTCCGGATTTGGAAAATGGTGAGAAGATTTATGTAACTCTGCATCTGCTGGGGTCGAGACTGCAGACGATTCCTGTCAATGTCATGAAGGAGCAGGATGAAACCTACGAGATTTCCAAGAACCTTGTTCATGAATTTGAACGCCTGACCTGTATATTCTTTGATCAGGAGGAGGAGCTGGTGGATGCGATCAATGCGCATCTGAAAACATCCCTGTATCGCTATCGATACGGTATTCAGCTGGGAAATCCGATGCTGAACAGCATCAAGACGGAGTATGAGGAGCTTTACGAAATTACAAAAAAATCCTGTGAATATCTGGAAAAGAAGCTGGGCTGTCTGATATCCGATGCAGAGGTAGCCTACATTACACTGCATTTTGGTGCATTTCTGACGACCAATCAGACACAGAAGCGCAATCTGCGTATCCTGATCATCTGTCCAAACGGAATCGGAACAGGAAATATGCTGCGTAATGAGGTGGCTTCACTTGTGCCGCAGGCAACTGAAATCGTGAACCTTCCGTTGAGTCAGTACGAGGAAAATCATGATTTTGATGTTGTGATATCCACCGTCGTCCTTCCGAAGGAAAAGAAGCTGATTGTCGTACATCCGATTCTGACAGATCAGGACAGGGTTACCATACTGCGTAACTGCATGTATACCGAACCGCAGGCCAATCTGCAGATACAGGAGATTGTGCGACTGGCAACCAGTTATATTCCATCCTCCAAGCTGGATGAGTTTGAAAAAGATTTGCAGGATTACTATTCCAGCATACAGATTCGTACGGTGCCCCACCGTAATTTCGGTCAGAATCTCGTATATTATCTCAAGCCCTCCCATATTCAGATTTGCCGGGAGGATTGTGACTGGGAAGAGGCTCTGCGTCTGTCCTGCCGTCCGCTTCTGATGGAGGACTCCATTACACAGGAGTATGTGGAGGCAATCGTGGAGGATCAGAGAAACCGCGGTCTGATGATGTTTCTAGCAGACGGACTCGTGCTTGCGCATGCAGCGAT
This sequence comes from [Clostridium] innocuum, assembly GCA_012317185.1. NCBI lineage: Bacteria > Bacillati > Bacillota > Clostridia > Eubacteriales > Clostridiaceae > Clostridium > [Clostridium] innocuum. The sequence goes on from CP048838.1 coordinate 305,022, forward strand.
TGAAAAGGGTGTGAAGCTGCTTGATGTGGCCTTATGCACCTTTAAGCATCCGGTTACCTTTCTGAATGGAAAGCAGGCACGCATCATCATCGTATTATGTGCGGAGGATCAGACCAAGCATATCCGCATCCTGAATGATGTGCTGAATATATTTTCAAAAAAGAAGAGTATTGAGCAGCTGGCAGCATTGGAAAGCAGTGAGGATATTCAGAGCTATATTCGCGCGCATACACAGGAAAATGAAGATTAATTTGCACTTAAGCGATTACAAATTGCACGATATCTAACATTTTGCACAAAAACGGGAAAACAATTGGTCTTGTATTTCCAACCGAAAAAAAAGATAATGAAAACGTAAAGAGGTAAGGTTATGACATCTATGGAAAAACTGTTACAGGAAAAAAACTGTTACCTGAGAGATCGGGTGCAGGACTGGAAAGAAGCTGTTCACATTGCATGTGAACCACTGATCGAGCAGAATTACTGCACAACGGCATATGAAGCTGCCATTTACGAAATCACAGAAAGGCTTGGTCCATACTATGTACTCTGTGAGAACCTGGCCCTGATTCACGCCAGCAACCAATCCGGTGTCAATGACACACAGATGGCTGTGACCGTGCTCAAGGAGCCGGTGAAATTCAAGCCGGACGGATATGATGTCCGTGTACTGGTAACACTGGTTGCCAAAGACAGTGAATCCCACATGGAAGGGATTCAGGCTGTATCCAACATCTTCTCCGATGAGAAGAAGGTTCAGGAAATTCTGGACGCAACATGCCCGAAGGAAATATTCGACCTGTTTGTTTCCAACGCATGTGAAAAATAGCGTTAACCATTTGAAAGGGAGGATTTACACATATGTTAGAATTTATTATCAACATACTGTCCACACCTGCAATTCTTGTAGGTCTGATGTCTTTGCTGGGTCTTGCGCTTCAGCGTAAACCAATCGAAGATATTGTCAAGGGAACCGTTAAAACAATCGTCGGCTTCCTCGTATTATCTGCCGGAGCTTCGTTCCTGCAGTCCGGATCATTGAATGCGTTCGGTGATTTGTTCAATTATGCATTTAGTATGCAGGGGGTTGTACCAAACAATGAAGCCATTGTTTCTCTGGCTCTGAAGGACTTCGCTACAGATACTGCTTATATCATGTGTCTGGGTATGGTCTTCAATATCATTATGGCTCGTTTCTCAAGAATGCACTACATTTTCTTAACAGGTCATCATACTCTTTACATGGCATGTATGCTTGCCGTTATTCTGAATGTCGGTGGTCTTACCAGCTGGCAGCTGTGGCTGGGCGGCGGACTTCTGCTTGGCTTCATCATGGCATTCTCTCCTGCGTTCTGTCAGCCGACAATGCGCAAGATTACAAAAACGGATGAGCTTGGCTTCGGTCACTTCGGTGGTGCCGGATACTGGTTTGCTGCACAGTGTGGGAAGCTGTTCAAGGGCAAAGGGAAATCAACAGAGGAAGTTAACTTCCCTCAGCGTCTGACATTCCTGCGTGATACAACCGTAGCAATCGGTCTTACGATGGTTATCTTTTTCCTGATCGTTACAACTGTGGCGGTAAGCAAGGGTATCCTGAGTGCTGATGCTGCAGCTGTTCTTGAAAAATATCCAAACCTGGCTGGTCTGCTGAACGTTGGGGCTGAAACAAAGACACACTGGGCTGTATGGGCTATTACAAGCGGTCTGAGCTTCGCCGGTGGTGTTTACATCATCCTGAGCGGTGTTCGTCTGATCGTTGGTGAAATCGTTCCTGCATTCCGTGGTATTGCTGAAAAGCTGGTGCCGGGTGCTGTACCTGCAATTGACTGTCCGGTCGTATTCCCTTATGCACCAAACGCTGTACTGATTGGATTCCTGGTATCCTTCCTTGGCGGTATCGTAGGTCTGTTCATTCTTGGATTCATCGATTCCAGCATCATGAGCGTTGCATTGATTCTGCCTGGTGTTATTCCTCACTTCTTCTGTGGAGCAACCGCCGGTGTATTCGCAAATGCTGAGGGTGGATTAAAGGGCTGTGTATTTGGAAGCTTCATGCACGGGTTACTGATTACCTTCCTGCCTGCAATCTGTATGCCGGTTATGGGTTCTTTGAACTTCGCTAACTGTACATTCTCTGATGCAGACTTCTCCTGGATGGGAATCGTCTTCGGAAATATCGCTCAGATTGTTCAGGGCGTTGGTCTGTTAGGTGTCTGTGCGGTTGTATTCCTGATTCCTATCGTGTACAATTATGTTGCACCTAAGAAAGCAAAAAAAGCTGAATAGGCTTTAGAAAGAAGGAAAATAAATTATGGAAATCAGAAGCATTATGTGTTGCTGCGGACAGGGACTTGGAAGCAGCATGATCGTCAGCATGAATGTCGAAAAAGCTCTGAAGAAGCTGGGTGTATCCGGTGTAAAGGTTGAGCATACGGCAATCGGTGAAGTAACAGAAGGAAGTGCTGACCTGTTTGTCATCGGAGCAGACCTTGCACCTCAGATGACGAGCTACAAAAACAAGATCATCTTAAATCAGCTTATGGATATGAATGAAATCGAAACCAAGCTGAAAGAAGTATTCGGTCTTTAAAAAAACGGAAAAAGAAGGCTGTTTCTTCCATCCTTCTTTTTCTTCACAAATTTTTGATAAAAAACAGCAGAAATAAGCGTGAAAACTGGAGCATCGCTAATTGTACAGCGAACGTAAAAAGAGCAGTACCATACATTGCCTGAAGGCTTGCACGCTATCTGAAAAGGAGGTAATAGCATTGGAAACATCACAACTGAAGGAATTGCAGGTATTTGCTGCACAACTGCGAATGGATATACTGGAAATGCTGGAACACAGAGGATACGGACATTTGGGAGGTTCTCTATCCATCGTTGAACTGATGAGTGTTCTGTATGGTAAACAGCTGCATGTGGATCCGAAAAACCCGAAGATGGAGGATCGCGATATGGTCGTTTTATCAAAGGGTCATGCGGGACCTGCCTGGTACTGTGCGCTGGCAGAGAAGGGCTTTTTCGACAAGGAATGGCTGATGACACTGAATGATGGTGGTACAAGACTTCCAAGTCATCCCGACCGTACAAAAACTCCGGGTGTTGACATGACAACCGGATCTCTGGGACAGGGTACAAGTGCTGCTGCAGGTATTGCGACGGGGCTGCGTATGAAAGGATCAAGTCATTATGTCTACATGATTGTGGGAGATGGCGAGTTGAATGAAGGGCAGTGCTGGGAAGCCTTCCAGTATGTTGCTCATTATAAGCTGAATAACTGTATCGTGATTATTGACGATAACAAGCGGCAGCTTGACGGGTATACGAAGGATGTCATGAATCCTTTCAGTATTCCTGATAAGATGAAGGCATTCGGCTTTGATGTTCAGGTCGTAAAGGGAAATGACATTGAAGCGATTGATGCGGCAATTGAACAGGCCAAAGCGGTAAAGGATCAGGCAGTATGTATCGTTCTGGATACGATCAAAGGACAGGGTGTACCGTACTTTGAAGAAATGGTATCCAATCATTCTGTTAAATTCAACAGTGATGAAGTTATCTATGAAACACATAAGGCGATTGCAGATTTAAAGCAATTTATTGAAAAGGAGGGACAGTAGAATGTTTACTCTCAGCAAAGACCGCAGTAAAAAAGGGAAAGAGCTGCGTATGGTTGTCGTGGAAACACTGCAGGATATGATGAAGAGCGATGCTCAGGTTGTGGCAATGGAAGCTGACCTTGGCGGTGCAAGCGGCTTTACCAAGATTCAGAAAAGCAATCCGGACCGGTTCATTCAATGCGGTATTTCAGAAGCAAACATGACAGGTGTTGCGGCAGGGCTGTCTGTGACAGGCTTCAAACCGTATTTACATACGTTTGGACCCTTTGCTTCCAGAAGAATCTACGATCAGATTTTCCTGTCTGGTGCATATGCCGGTAATACAATGAACATATACGGTTCGGATCCCGGATTTACGGCAGGGCCAAACGGGGGTACACATACTACATGGGAGGATGTCGCTCTGATGCGCGCAATTCCGCATGCTGTGGTATGCGATGCAGCCGATGAGGTACAGCTGGACTGGATCATAAGAGAATTCGCAAGGATGGAAGGTGTGCATTATATCCGTGCAAATCGTAAGGATGTACGCAATGTATACGAAAAAGGCTCCACCTTTGAAATGGGAAAAGGAAACATTGTAAGAGAAGGAAGCGATGTTTTGATTATATCTGCCGGACAGCTGGTGAGCGATGCACTGGATTGTGCGGAAGTATTGTCAAAACAAGGAATTTCCGTGGAAGTCATTGATATGTTCTGCATCAAGCCGCTGGATGAGGAGCTGATCATTCGTGAGGCAGCAGGGAAAAAGGCTGTTGTAACATTTGAAAATCACTCGATTATCGGTGGTCTGGGAAGTGCTGTCGCAGAGGTTCTTGCGGAGAACAATATCTCTGTAAAGTTCAAACGACATGGTGTTAAAGAACGCTTCGGCGCAGTAGGTACTCCGGAATTCTTGCAGAAGGAATTCCGATTAACTGCAGAGGATTTGCTTCAGACAGTGGAAAACACATTGAAATAATACAAAGAGGGATCAGTCTGAATCTGATTCCTTTTTGTATGCATATCCGTCTTCGACAACATGTATTATATCAGTGAATTAACACATAAAATGCTATGCAATAGATATACCGGAAATTCCAGAAACTATGAGGCTTCTGCGTCTGTCCTTCTTCATTCTCATACATGGTTCTGCCATTTTTAAGTGTTCTTTATCACATGAACGAAGTAAAACCTTAAAAAAGAGAAGATGTTATATCATGTTATCTTTATTTTTATAACATGTTGTGTTATATTTTAAAGGGAACTACATTCAGGAAAGGGGATGAAACAATGCAGAAAAAAGAAGGTGCTCCGCTGTATCTGCAGATTTACAAGGAGTTGCAGAAACGAATAGAAAATGGAGTATATAAAGAAAATGAGCTTCTGCCATCAGAAGCATCCTTACAAGCGGAATTCAATGTCAGCCGTATAACGATTAGACGTTCACTTCAGGATTTGGAGCTTGCCGGATTTATAAAAGTGCAAAAGGGGAAAGGTGCTATGGTGCTGGCGAATAGAAAATATACCGATTTAGTCGGTGTCAGCAGTTTCTCACAGGATGCTATGAAGTCCGGGGAACGGCCTTCTTCTATTATCTTGGAATTTGAAGAAATGAAAGCTTCCGGAATCGTATGTGATTACTTACAGCTTCAGGAGGGCGCTGATATTTACCGCCTGAAACGTCTGCGCTTGAAAAATGGAAGAATCATCGGGATGAATGAACAGTTTATATCGAGGCAAACCGGTTTTGAACTACACGCAGATGTATTGAATGAAAAAACATCAATCTATGCCTTATATGAAGAACAGGGTCTCCATATAGAGCGTGCAGTAGAATCCATAGAGGCGGTAATGCCATCTACGGCATTGCGGAAAGAGCTTTATATGAATGAAGGAGAGCCGTTATTTAGGAGAGAGCGAATCACTTATGATTACAAGAACAGGCCGCTGGAATTATCGATAAATTCCTATAAAGCGGATGAATACAAATATATCATTACATTGAAAAAGGATGAGCTATAAGCAGCTTATTGATCTGTTGCAGTAGGCTTTCACTCTGTGGCTTCACGAGTCTGTCTGCATGCTTATGATATCCCGTTGAGGAAAATGAATATGTCATATTTTTGATGAAAGCAGTGAACGGTTGTTTGCTGCTCTTTTTAATTTACAGCAAAGTAATGCATACCGTATTGCTTCATAAGTAAATAGAATAAAAAAGGGCATATAATCCAGTCCGCCATTACTTTTTTGTTTCGATGATATAACAAGTAAACAGCTATTATACCGCATGTTTTTATGTAAAAGGCTTACATAGATAACAAAATTTGTAATTCATACAGTTAATATTGACAAACATGATATAATAAGTTATTATATGGCTGTAACATGTTATATCATGATTAGAACAGGAGGGAGACGACTTGAAGTATTATGATATTCACTCCCATTTAGGGAAGACAAGCTCCGGAGATGAAAACACACCCAGCGAGCTGGTAACAGATTTGAAGATTTATGGTATTGAAAAGGTCGGTATCAGCTGTCTTTCAGGGATATCTACAAGAGAGCAGAATGATTTGATTTACCGTGCAATGCAGGAATATCCAGAGGTCATTGAGGGCTATGCGTTTATCAATCCAAAGGATGCAGCTGCAGAAAATGAAATAGACCTATGCCTTGGGACATATGGCATGAGTGCAGTGAAGTTTCATTCCTGGAAGCATGGCTATTATCCGGATAATTCCGGATCCCTCGATCGCCTGCTGGACAAAATCGATTCCTATGGTGTGCATGTGCAAACCCATGTCGGTACTGCACCAATCAGCAATCCCTATGTCTGGGCAGAATATGCCAAAAAGCATCCGCATGTCCGTTTTGTATTCACTCACATCGGGTATTATGAATTTGGGATGTCCACGATAGAAGCGGTTAAGGATTTGCCGAATGTCTGGGTGGAAAGCTCCGGACAAATGGATGTAGAGGTATTAAAAAAAGCGATAGCTGTGCTGGGATCGAAACGTGTCTGCTTTGGTACGGACTGGCCCTATAAGCCGGTAAATATGGAGATCAGCAAATTTTATGAGTTGGAATTAACAGAAGAGCAGCGCGCTGATATTTTTTATCGGAATGCTGAAAAATTATGGAAGCGAGTAAGGGAGGAACAGATATGAACATAACTACGTTTCGAATTGATGATCGACTGATTCACGGACAGGTGGTAACCGCTTGGATAGCACATAGTGATGCTAAGCAGATTTTGGTTGCGGATGATGCGGCTGCGAAGGATACCCTGCAGCAGTCCCTCCTCAAAATGGCAACACCGAAAAAGGTTGATTTAAAAATTATGAGTCTTGAGGATGCAAAGCAGCTGATTCAAAACGACGAGAGTGATACAAAAACACTGCTGCTTGTACGCGGTCCGAAGCAGGCGTTGTATTTGATTGACAGCTGCAGCGATGTAAAAAGTATAAATGTCGGAAATATCAATATGAAAAAGGGGAAAAGAAAAATTCTGGGGAACTGCTGGCTGAATGATGAGGAAGAAAAGGATATTCGTCTTCTTGCAGAAAAGGTGGAGGTTGAAGTACGCGCTGTACCAAATGAGCATAAACAGATTCTGGTAAATCTGCTTTAATTTAGAAAGGAAGGGAATTTTATGAGTTTATTTTTACAGGCATTTCTTGTCGCGCTGGCTGTGACAATTGCATTTATTGATGCACATACAACACAGACACACATCTTCCGCCCAATATTTATTGGACCACTGGTTGGTGCTATCATGGGGGATTTCAATACCGGATTGCAGGTAGGTGTAACCGTTGAGCTTATGTTTCTTGCTGTTATCTTTGTTGGAACAGCAGTACCCCCCAATCCCACGATTTCAACAGCAATCGCAACTGCTGTAGCCATTTTGGGTGGCGGAGGGACAGATCTGGCAGTAGCAACTGCACTTCCTGTATCCTTCATAGGTCAGATTGCGGAGACGGTGCAAAATTCCGTAATCAATGTATGGTTTATGCATAGAGCGGAGCATGCGATTGAAATACTGGATACAAGAGGGCTGGTTATGAACAATATCGTCTTTACAATGGCGATGAATGCCCTTCTCTATGGAGTACCAACCTTTCTTGCTGTATATTTTGGTGCCGATTTTGTAGCAGGTATCATTAAAGCGATTCCGGATAAGATTATAACCGGATTATCTGTAGGAGGAAATATGGTAGGTGCTGTCGGTTTTGCTTTACTGCTCAGCTCTATCAAAAATCATACCATGTGGCCGTTCCTGTTTCTCGGATTTTTCTTTGCGGCCTATCTGCAGATCAATATGGTAGGTATTGCACTGCTGGCTGTTGTTTTTGCGGCACTGTATTACTATTTCAAACTTGCAGATGAGGGAAAGGAGTAGGCAAATGGAAGCAAAGAAATTAACAAAAAAAGATTTATGGAAGGTATTCCGCGGTCAGCTTACAATCCGTGGAGCAAATAACTATGAGCGCCAGCAAAATGCCGGCTTTACTCAGGCTATGATGCCGGTCATTGAAAAGGTCTATGACAATGATGAGGATAAGCGGGAGGCTTATGAACGGCATATGGAATATTTTCTGACAAATGATATCACAAGTGCTATTCCTGTCGGAATTGCTGCGGCAATGGAAGAAATGCACGCGAATGATCCAGATATGGACCCCAATGCAATCAATGCGGTAAAAACTGCCCTTATGGGACCTCTTGCAGGCCTTGGGGATTCCTTGCTGAATGGTACAGCAAGACCTATTCTGGCAAGTCTTGCCATTTCTCTTGTACATGCCAATCTGGGATGGGTAGGACCGATATTCTTTGTTATCGGTATGAGTATCGTTTCCCTGGGCATCCGCTATCTGGGAGTATTTCAGGGATATAAGCAGGGAATCAAGCTTGTTGAAAAAATTAACTCCAGTGGTCTGATTTCCAAAATTACAGATATTGCCGCAATCGCTGCCTATACGATTGTCGGAGGCTTCATACCGGCTCTGGTTGTTATGAACATTCCGATTGAAATAAAGTCCGGTGAGACAGTTATCAATATTCAGAAGACATTGGATGGTCTGATGCCGGGTGTTCTGGGTCTGGCCTATACCTTCCTGATGTATTATCTGGTAACAAAGAAAAAAATCTCGGCAGTTAAACTGATTTTCTTCACAATGGTGTTTGCTATACTTGCAGTTTATGCAGGCATTCTTGGCTAAGGAGGTGCTCTGATGATAGATATTCATTCGCATTTAAAAACAGACAGTGGAGAAGGCAGTGTGCAAAAGCTCTTGCGGGATATGGACCGTTTCCATATCAATCGGCGTGTTATTTCAGATATGCGCTATGATGATGTGCAAGACGGAAACCAGAAAATTGCTGAGCTGGTAAAGGAATACCCTGAGCGTTTGATCGGATGTGCAGTGCTGAATCCTGCACTATCTACGATTCTCGAGGATACAAGACATGCCTGCTCGCTGAAAGAAATCCGTATGATAGAATTTGATTCATATCGTCATGGCTATGCTCCCGATGATTGTCCTGTTCTGGATGAGGTGTTCGCAATGCTGCAGGAGCGCGGTTTGCCTGTTAAGGTATTTTCCGGTATTGGCGCAAAGGCCTTGCCGCATCAGTGGGAATCGTATACAAGAAGATATCCGCAAATACCGTTTATCTATTTGCATATGGGATGCTTTGATTACGGGTACAGCTGCGTGGATATTGTAAAGCGTAATAAAAATGCATATGTAGAAACGAGTAATCAGTATGAAATGCAGATTCTGAAAAAGGCATTCCGGCAGCTTCGTGAAGAACAGATCGTATTCGGAACAACCTATCCGCAGCGTTTTACAAAAAATGCTGTGGAGGTATTTGATTTATTTGATTTGAAAGAGGATCAGCTGCAGATGTTTACGGATGGAAATGCCAAACGTCTGCTGCAGATGTGAGGAAAAAGAATGTATA